>NZ_JBVIQK010000011.1:0-261606 GCF_055577115.1 Streptomyces sp. NPDC033216
CACGACCTGCTGATGGCGAACTTCTTCGCACAGACGCAGGCGCTGGCCTTCGGCAAGACCCCGGACGAGGTCCGCGCCGAGGGGGTGCCCGAGGAGCAGGTCGCGCCCCGCACCTTCCAGGGGAACCATCCCACCACCACCGTCCTGGCGACCGAGCTGACGCCGTCGGTGCTCGGCCAGCTCATCGCCCTGTACGAGCACAAGGTGTTCGTCCAGGGCGCGATCTGGGGCATCGACTCCTTCGACCAGTGGGGCGTGGAGCTGGGCAAGGTCCTCGCCAAGCGCGTCGAACCCGCCCTGACCGAGGGCGCCGACGTCCCCGGCCTGGACGCCTCCACCACCGCCCTCGTGGCCGCCTACCGTGAACTGAAGGAAGTGCACTGACATGCAGCTGGGTCTGATCGGTCTGGGCAGGATGGGCGGCAACATGCGCGAGCGCATCCGCCGCGCGGGCCACACCGTCGTCGGCTACGACCGCAACCCCGACCTGTCCGACGTGAGCGGCCTCGCCGAACTCGTCGAGAGCCTCCAAGCGCCGCGCACGGTGTGGGTGATGGTTCCGGCCGGTGCCCCGACGCAGTCCGTCGTCGACGAGCTGGGCGACCTCCTGGAGGCCGGCGACACCGTCGTGGACGGCGGCAACTCCCGCTGGACGGACGACGAGAAGCACGCCGCCGAGCTGGGCGCCAAGGGCATCGGCTTCGTCGACGCGGGTGTCTCCGGCGGTGTGTGGGGCCTGGAGAACGGTTACGCGCTGATGGTCGGCGGCGAGAAGGAGCACGTCGACCGGCTCCGCCCGATCTTCGACGCGCTCAAGCCGGAAGGCCCGTACGGCTATGTCCACGCGGGCAAGGTCGGTGCCGGGCACTTCTCCAAGATGGTCCACAACGGCATCGAGTACGCCATGATGCAGGCGTACGCCGAGGGCTGGGAGCTGCTGGAGAAGGTCGACTCGGTCACCGACGTCCGCGAGGTCTTCCGCTCCTGGCAGGAGGGGACCGTCATCCGGTCCTGGCTCCTCGACCTGGCCGTCAACGCCCTCGACGACGACGAGCACCTCGACAAGCTGCGCGGTTACGCGGAGGACTCGGGCGAGGGCCGCTGGACCGTCGAGGCGGCCATCGACAACGCGGTGCCGCTGCCGGCGATCACGGCGTCCCTGTTCGCGCGGTTCGCCTCGCGCCAGGAGGACTCGCCGCAGATGAAGATGATCGCCGCCCTGCGCAACCAGTTCGGCGGCCACGCCGTCGAGTCGGCGAAGGAGTAGGCGGCCTGGCCGTGGGGGCCCTCCCGTTCACCCTTCCCACTGCCTGAGGGCGCTGGGAGGGCCCCCTCGGGGAGACGGAGCGGAGCATGTCGGGGCAGCACACCAGCCGGAGCGGCCGTGGCGCGCTCCCCGCGCGGTAGACACTGTCTACGTCCGCCTGGTAGACACTGTCCATGAGCGATGAGGACAGGTCCGGGCAGGAGCTGCGGGTCCGGCTGGTCGAGGTCGGCGTGGAACTGCTGGCACAGGAGGGCGTCGGGGCTCTGACCCTGCGGGAGATCGCCCGCCGGGCGGGTGTCTCGCACGGGGCGCCCCGCCGCTACTTCCCCACCCACCTGGAGCTGTTGTCGGCCATCGCCCGCAGGGGCTTCACCGAACTGGCCGGCCGGGTGGGGACGGCGTGCGGGGACGGTAGCGCGCCCCCGCGCGAGCAGATCACCGAACTCGGGCGCGTCTACCTGGAGTTCGCCCTGGAGAACGCCGGCATGTATGAGCTGATGTTCCGTCACGACCTCTTGGCCAGCGGTCATCTGGGACTCCGGGACACCAGCCTGCCGCTGTTCGGCCTGCTGGTGGAGCTGGTCGGCCGGGTCAGGCCGGACGCCGACGCCCGCGCCGTCACGGCGGCACTGTGGGCGAACCTGCACGGCATCGCCCAGCTGTGGAGCTGGGGAAGCCTCCAACTCGCCGCCGGTGGCGAGGACTTCGTACCGCTGCTGCGGACGGCCCTGGAGGCCCACCTGGGGCCGGAGGCCACTCGATGAATCGCCCGCTGACCCTGGCGAGCAGTGTCGCCGGCGCCATGGTCGTCGCCCTGGACGGCACCGTCCTCACCGTCGCCCAGCCCACCCTGCGACGCGACCTGGACGCCTCCTTCACCCAGGTCCAGTGGACCAGCACCGGCTATCTCGTCGCCGTGGCCGGCCTGCTGGTGTTCGCCGGAAGGCTCGGCGACCGCTACGGCCACCGGCGTACGTTCGCCGTCGGCATGCTCGGCTTCGGGGCGGCCTCGGCGGGCATCGCGGTGGCGCCCGGCGTGGGCTGGGTGATCGCACTGCGGGTGGTGCAGGGGGTGTTCGGGGCGCTGTCGCAGCCCGCGACGCTCGGCATGCTGCGCTCCGCCTACCCGCCGGAGGGACTGCGGCGACCGATCGCCGCACGGACCGCCGCGATCGGGCTGGCGGCAGCGGCCGGTCCGGTGCTGGGCGGAGCGCTGACGACCACGTTCGGATGGCGATCGGTGTTCCTGCTGAACGTGCTGCCCGCGCTGGCGTTCGGCGCGCTCGCCCTCACCCCGGAGCGGCGGGAACGTCCACAGCCCTCGTCGGCCGCCCTCGACGTGCCCGGCGCCCTCTGGCTCGCGGTGGCGCTGGCCTGTCTGGTGCACACCCTCGTCGCGCCCTCCGGCACCGCCGGCACGCTGGGAGCCGTGGCCGCCGCCGTCGCCGGTGCCGGCTTCGTCCGCCACGAGCGCCGCGCCCCGGCACCGCTGGTGCCGCCCGCCGTCGTCGGCTCCCCGGCGGTCGGTGCGGCCCTGGCCCTGCTGGTCGCCGCGTCGGCGGTCCTCAACGGCGGCCTCTTCGCCTGCGTGTACGTCCTCCAGGACGACCTGGGCCTCACCCCGCTGCGCACGGGCCTCGTCAGCCTGCCGCTGGCCGCGTGCCTGGTGGCCGCGGCGCCGGCGTCGGCCGTCCTGCTGCGCCGGGCCGGTGCCCGTCCCACCGTCGCCGGGGCGACCGCCGTACTCGCCGCCGGCCTCCTCGTTCTCGCCGCCGCCCCCGGCGCGGCCGCCTTCTGCGCCGGGTTCGCCCTGGTGGGCGCCGGGTTCGGCACGGTGATGGTCGCGGCGACCCATGTCGTCGTACGGCAGGCTCCCGTGGAGTCGGCCGGAGTGGCGGGCGGGTTGCAGCAGACGGCGATGAACGTGGGACCGGTGCTCGGGGTGGCGTCGGCGACGGTGCTCATGGACACGGCCGGGACCAGGTCGCCGCTCGTCGTGTTCGCCGTGGCGGCCGCTGCGGTGCTGCCGTTCTGCCGGATGCTTCCGGGCCGGTCCCGGACGGACGCGGCCGGGCTCCCCGCCGACGTTCCGGCCGGCCTTCCCGGTGCCCACCCACTGCCTGTTCCTGCCGGTCGCAGCGACGCACAGCCCACCGTTCCCGCCGTCCCGAGGGGCCCTTCCGGGCCGTCCCTGCGCGACGATGAAGTCTGAGGTCGTTCCGGCGGGGTATGCCGGACCGCACCTTGATCGAACGCACCGGAGGAGAGCGATGGCACAGCTTCGACAAGAGGTCGACCCCACCGAGGTCGGGCTGGACGTGAAGGCGCTGCACCGCCTCGACCGGCATGCCGCACACTACGTCGACGAGGGCCGGCTGCCCGGCTTCCTGATGGCCGTCGCCCGCGGCGGCCGGATCGCGCACCTCACCGCGCACGGCCACCGCGACGTGGCCGCCGGGCTCCCCGTCGAGTCCGACACCCTGTGGCGGATCTACTCGATGACCAAGCCGGTCACCTCGGTCGCCGCGCTGATATTGACGGAGGAGGGCCGGCTCTCGCTCGACGACCCGGTGGCCGCCCACCTCCCGGCCTTCGCCGATCCGCGCGTGTACGTCGGCGGCTCCGGCCGGGACATCGAGACCCGGCCGGCCGAGCGGCCCCTGCTCGTGCGGCACCTGATGACCCACACCGCGGGCCTGACCTTCGCCTTTTACCACAGCCACCCCGTCGACGCCCTGTACCGGGAGGCCGGGCTGGAGTCGGCGGTGCTGCCCGGCTCGGACCTGGCCGGGACCGTCGAGGCGTACGCGCGGCTGCCGCTCCAGTTCGAGCCGGGCACGCAATGGAACTACTCGGTGGCCACGAACGTCCTGGGCCGGATCATCGAGGTGGTCTCCGGCCGGCCCCTCGACGAGTTCCTCGCCGAACGGATCTTCCGCCCGCTCGGCATGCCCGACGCCGGCTTCCAGGTCACCGGTGACCAGGCGGACCGGCTGGCCGAGCTGTACGGCGGCACCGAGGCCGGCGGCATCGAGCCGATCCCGGGGCTGCCGCTGTTCGGGCGGCCCCGGTTCCTGTCGGGCAGCGGCGGTATGGTGGCGACCGCATACGACATCCACCGGTTCATGGAGTTGCTGCGCCGCCGCGGCGAACTCGACGGGACGCGGCTGCTGAAGCCGGAGACCGTCGACCTGATGACCCGCAACCATCTGCCGGGCGGCGCCGACCTGCGCGCGGTCGGCAGCCGCCCCGCCCACGACGAGCCAGGCAATGACGGCGTCGGTTTCGGTCTCGGCGTCTCCGTGGTGATCGACCCGGACCGCACCCAGGCCCCCTCCGGGCTCGGCACGTACGGCTGGAGCGGGGTGGCCACGACGACGTTCTGGGTCGACCCGAGCCGCGACCTCACCGTCCAGTTCCTCACCCAGGTGCGGCCGAGGACGTCGCTGAAGCTCTACCCCGACCTCAAGCGGCTGGTCCACGAAGCGGTCACGGACTGACCGGGCGGGCCGCCGCCTGCCCTGCCTCCACCTGCCCTGGCGGGCGTACGCCCCGGGCGCCGTCGGCGGTGACCCCTGACCGCGACGGCGGCCCACAGCGCGTGTTCCGGGGCTGCGGGGCCAGGGACCGCCGTGGGGTCAGGGCCGTGTGGTCAGGAGGCGTGGGGTCAGGACCAGTGCGCCACCGCGTCCAGATGCGGCAGGCGGTGGTCCAGCCGCTCACGCTTGGTGCGCAGATACGTGATGTTGTTCTCGCACGGCTCGATCAGCAGCGGCACCTCCTCGGCGACCTGGATGCCGTTGTCGACCAGTGCCTCCCGCTTGCGCGGGTTGTTCGACATCAGGCGGACGGAGCGCACGCCCAGGTCGCGCAGAATGTCGGCGGCCACCTTGTAGTCCCGTGCGTCCACGGGGAAGCCCAGCGCGACGTTCGCCTCGACGGTGTCCAGACCCTCCGCCTGGAGCGCCATGGCCCGCAGCTTGCCCAGCAACCCGATCCCCCGGCCCTCGTGCCCCCGCAGGTAGACCACTATGCCCCCGCCCTCGGCGACGACGGCCCGCAACGCGGAGTCGAGTTGATCGCCGCACTCGCAGTGCTGGGAGCCGAACGCGTCACCGGTGAGGCATTCCGAATGCAGCCGGGTCAGCACGTTCTCGGAGCCCGGCTCGCCGTACACCAGGGCCACCTGCTCGTCGCCGCGGTCGTGGTCGAGGTAACCGATCGCCTGGAATTTGCCGTACACGGTGGGCAGCGGTGCATTCACCACGCGTTCCACACCGGTGCGCTGGGGGGACTTCTTGCCGAGCACGCCAAATTTGTCTGTCATGATCTGGTTCCTAAGCAGAGACGAAAGGCCGGGAAAAGATGAGTGGTTCGGGAATGCGGACGGCGGCGTACGGACTCGTGCCGGCGGACACCACCGAGGACGTGCGGTCGCGCGACGCGGACGTCCCGGTCCGGGTGGCGGTGCTGCCCGTCGGAAGCTTCGAACAGCACGGACCGTACCTGCCGTTGGCGACCGACACGCTCGTCGCGTGCGCGATAGCGCGGGAGATCGCCGCCGCGTATCCGGTGCGCCTCCTCCCGCCGGTGACCATCGCCTGCTCGCACGAGCACGCGGCCTGGCCGGGAACCGTCAGCATCTCCGCCGTCACCCTTCACGCGGTGGTACAGGACATCGCGGCCTCCCTGCGCCGCTCGGGCGTCGAGGCCCTGGTGCTGGTCAACGGACACGGCGGGAACTACGTCCTGGGCAACGCCGTGCAGGAGTCCTCCGCCCGCGGCGAGCGGATGGCGCTCTTCCCGGCCCCGGAGGACTGGGAGACGGCCCGGCAGCGGTCCGGGGTGTCGACCTCTCTGCTCACCGACATGCACGCCGGGGAGATCGAGACCTCGATCCTGCTGCACGCCCACCCCGAACTCGTCCGGCCCGGTCACGAGTCGGCCGATTTCACCGCGGACGACCGTCGCCATCTGCTCACGCTGGGAATGTCCGCCTATACCGATTCGGGCGTCATCGGCCGTCCCTCCCTGGGGTCCGCGGAAAAGGGGAAGGAACTCCTGTCGAGCCTGGCGGATTCCTTCGGGACGTATTTCTCGATACTGACGAGGAAGCCCACCTGCGGGGATTCCACGGGCGGTCCCGCGTAAGGCTCGTCGCGGGGCTGCCCGTCCGGTACGACGGTGTCGGACGCCGTCTGCCGGTCCCGGTTCCCCCTCCCGGTGCACCAGCGGGCGACGAGGACGGCCAGGCCCGGCAGCGCGGCCGCGAAGCTGAGCACCCCGTACACGACGGCGACCGCGAGGCCGGTGCTCGCGCCGAGTCCGGCCGCGCCGAACGCCCAGGCGGTGACGCCCTCGCGGGGTCCCCAGCCGCCGACGTTCAGCGGCACGCCCATCGCGAGCAGCGCGAGAACCGCCAGCGGCAGCAGCGTGAGCACCGGGGCGGCGGAGCCGGCCGCACGGGCGGCCACGACGAACGTCCCCAGGTGCCCGGCCAGGACGACCGCCGACGACAGGGCGACGCCGGGCCCGTTGCGCCGGGACAGCAGCCCCTCGCGTGCCTCGGCCAGCGCCTTGCCCATCCGTCCGCCCCGGCGGGACGCGGAGGAGTTCATCCGCAGGGCGACGACGACGGCGAGGGCACCGACCGCGGCGAGGCCGGCCGCCGGCGCGAAGTGCCGTACCTCGCCCGTCACCGGGGACGGCAGGATCAGCAGAATCGTCACTCCAGCGACGGCCAGCACGAGTTGTCCCGCCGTGCGCTCCAGGACGACGGCCCGCACGCCGCGTGCGAGGTCGCCGGTGCTCTGCCCGTGCCGCACGGCACGGTGCACGTCGCCGAGGATGCCGCCGGGCAGCGCCGCGTTGAGGAACAGCGAACGGTAGTAGTCGGCGACGGCGGGCCCGAGGGGCAGCCGGATTCCCAGAGCGCGGGCCACCAGCGCCCACCGCCACGCGCTGAACACGGTGGTGACGGCGCCGATCCCGAGTCCGAGCAGCAGGGTGGGGGCGTCGATCCGCCGCACCCCGTCCAGCACGGGGCCGGTGCCCGTCCGCCACATCAGGACGCCGAGGATCACGACCCCGGCGAGGGTGCCGACGTGGGTGCGCAGCGCCGCGAGCCGGGCACGGGCGGCGGGCCGCGGGGCCCCCGACCCGGTCACGCCGATACGGGCCTCGGAGACGGCGGGGCCGGGACGCGCCGGGAGACCCACGGCCGCGGTACGGGACGCCGGGACGGCCGTACCCGCCCGTGTCGCGCCGTCGTGCCGGGGCCCTCGTACGGCCGTCCGCGCGCGCCGATCCGGCGACGCCGCCGGGAGGCGCGCGCCCACCGTCTCCGCGCTCATCAGACGCCGCCCGTGGGCCGGGTGAGGGCGAGCAGGTCGCTGTGGTGGACGGTGACGTGGAGTTCGCCGGCCGCGCAGGCCGCCAGCCGGGCCGCGAGGTAGGTCTCGGCGCGGGCGGCGAGACCGGGACGCTCCTCGACGGCCGCGCCGACCCAGCCGCGCAGCCACTGGGCGGTGAGCGCGGCCTCGTCGGGGCCGAGCCGCCAGGCGCTGGGGTGCACCTTCACGGTCGCGCCCTGGTCGGCGAACGCCTCGCAGGCCGCGGTGACCGCGTCGGGGCCGAGGAGGCCGCCGCGCCGCTGGTGGTCGTTGAAGGCGGCGGCGATCTCCTCGTCCATCGGGTCCGCGGCGGTCAGTTCGACGCGGCCGGCGACGGAGAGGGTCAGCAGGGCGGGGCAGCCGGCGCCCGCGCAGGCCGCGGCGAGGGTGTCGATCTCCTCGCGGGTGAGGACGTCCAGCAGTGCCGACGCGGTGACCAGCGAGGCGCCGGCCAGGGCGTCCGGGGTCAGCCGGGCGACGTCGCCGCGGCGCGTCTCGACGGTGACCGGGCTGCCGTCGGCGGCGACCCGTGGGGAGCCGACGGCAGCGAAGTGCAGCAGGTAGGGGTCGCGGTCGTGCAGGATCCAGTGCTGGGGACCGTCCAGGCGGGGGGCGAGCCAGCGGCCCATCGAGCCGGTGCCGCAGCCCAGGTCGTGCACGACGAGCCCGCCGGTGCGGCCGGGCAGCCCGGCCAGCCTCATCCGCAGCGGGTCCAGCAGGTCGCCGGCCCGTGCGGCGGCGTCGGCCGGCTCGCGCAGCCGCAGCCACTCGGGGGCGTAGCGGGGCGGTTCCTGCGTCGCGGCGTCCTCGTCCCGCAGCCGCACGGTCGGCCGCTCGCCGGGGCGGGTCACCGGGCCGGCGCCCTCGATGACACCGGTCGTCTGCGTCTCCATGTCCGAGGACACCTCCCGAGGTCCGGGCTGGGCCGGAATCCGCCCGGCCTGCCGTGCCAGATCGGCCGGGGTCGCCGTGGTCTTCCTCATGCCGCCCTCCGGGGTTCGCCGGGGAGCCGGCCGAGGACGCCGGCGAGTCGCTGGGCGGTGCTCGCCCAGCCGTTGAGGGCCGCCCGCCGGCCTCGCGCGGCCGCCTTCAGCCGGCGCCGCACGTCGGCCTCGCCGAACCAGCCGCGCAGTTCGGCGGCGAGGGCGGCGGGGTCCTCCGGCGGGACGAGGATGCCGGGGACGCCGCCGTCGGGGGCACGACCGACCGCCTCGGGCAGGCCGCCCACGTCGGTGGCGAGGACGGGGATGCCGCGCGCGAGGGCCTCGGTGACGGCCATCCCGTACGTCTCGGCGTAGGAGGTGAGGACCATCAGGTCGGCGGAGGCGTACGCGGCGTCGAGCTGGGCGCCCGCCTTGGGGCCGGTCAGCTCCAGTCGGTCCTGAAGGCCGTACTTGCCGATCAGGCCGCGCAGGTGGGCCACGTACTCCGGGTCCTGGCCGAGGCCGCCCACGCAGGAGCAGGTCCACGGCAGGTCGGACACCGCGGCGAGCGCCTCGATCAGCCGGTGCTGGCCCTTGCGGGGTGTCACCGCGGCCACGCACAGCAGGCGCGAGACGCCGTCGGTGCCGGGGGCGAGGGGGGCGATGTCGGCGCCGGGGGCGGCGTCGTGCACCTTCTCCGGAGCGAGGCCGTGGTGCGAGACGAGGCGGCGGACCGCCCAGTCGCTGGTGGCGATCACCGCCGGGACGGCACGCAGCACCGCCCGCTCCCGGGCGTCGAGTTCGGCGGCGAGCAGCGGGTCGAGGCCCGTCTCGTCGCCGAGCGGCAGGTGCACCAGGACGGCGAGCCGCAGCCGCTCCGCCTCGGGTACGACGATCTCCGGGACGCCGCAGGCCACCAGCCCGTCCAGCAGGACGACCGTGCCGTCGGGCAACTCCCGCAGTGTGCGGGCGAGTTCCGCGCGGGCGGGAGCTGCCGGACGGGGCCACTCACCGGCGACCCGGTGCTGGTGGACCTGCCAGCCGAAGCCGGGGAGGTCCAGGCAGACACGGCGGTCGTAGGCGTTGCCGCCGCTGGGGTTCGTCGGGTCGTCGACGCCGCCCGGCATGACGAAGTGCACGGAACGCAGCGACATGGGGACAATGCCCCCGATCTTGCTCGGGTTCGCCGGCTGCGCGGGCAGGTAGGCGAGCGGGGCCTTTTCCATCGTCACGTCGGTCACAGCGCACGCTCGTAACTCGCCCAGGCGACGTGCGACTCGTGCAGGGTGACGGAGAGGGCGGCGATGCCACGGGCGCCCTCGCCGAGCGCGCCCTTGTGGATCCGCTCGGCGAGCCGGTCGGCGATCACCTTGGCGAGGAACTCGGTGGAGGTGTTCACCCCCGCGAAGTCGGGCTCGTTGTCGAGGTTTCTGTAGTTCAGCTCGCTGACGACGGCGCCCAGTTCCTGGGTCGCCAGGCCGATGTCGACGACGATGTTGTCGTCGTCCAACTGCTCGCGACGGAAGGTGGCGTCCACGAGGAACGTCGCTCCGTGCAGGCGCTGAGCGGGTCCGAAGACCTCTCCGCGGAAGCTGTGGGCGATCATGATGTGATCGCGGACCGTGACACTGAACAACGGACGACCCTCCAGGTGCGGCGCGTCTGGTCCCCCGGCCATCGGCCGCCGGGGGATGCCGTGTAGTACGGCTCTTGGCTTCCCCGTGTTCAGCCGGATCTCACTCTTTTCTCAGGTCAGGCGCTCTCGTCGTAGCGAACGCGGTGACACAGGGCCGGAATGGCCCCGCTCGTGAGCCGGGGCATCACCTCCGGCAACTCGTCGAAGTCGCTCTCCCCGGTGACGAGGGCGTCGAGCGCGGGGTCGGCGAGAAGTTCCAGGGCGAGGGCGAGCCGGTCGGCGTAGCTGCGGTTCGCGCGGCGCGGGGAGACGGTGCCGACCTGACTGCTGCGGATCACCAGCCGCCGGGAGTGGAAGGCCTCGCCGAGCGGCAGGGAGACCCTGCGGTCGCCGTACCAGCTCAGTTCGAGGACCGTGCCCTCGGCGGTCAGCAGTTCCAGGGAGCGGGCGAGGCCCTGCTCGGTGGCGCTGGCGTGCACGACGAGGTCGCAGCCGCCCAGCGCCTCCTCCGGGGAGGCGAAGCCGACGCCCAGCGCCTCGGCGGTCTTCGCCCGCGCCGGATCGGCGTCCACCAACTGCACACGCACGCCCGGGAAGCGGCTCAGCAGTGCGGTCACCGAACAGCCGACCATGCCTCCGCCGACCACCGCGATCCGGTCGCCGACCAGCGGCGCCGCGTCCCACAGCGCGTTCACGGCCGTCTCCACCGTGCCGGCCAGGACGGCCCGTCCGGCGGGCACGGAGTCCGGTACGACGGTGACGGCACTCGCCGGGACGACGAAACGGGTCTGGTGCGGGAACAGGGAGAAGACGGTGCGCCCGACCAGCTCCCGGGCCCCTTCCTCCACCACCCCCACGTTGAGGTAGCCGTATTTCACGGGTGCCGGGAAGTCGCCCTCCTGGAAGGGCGCCCGCATCACCGTGTGCTGGCTCTCCGGGACCCCGCCGCGGAAGACGAGGGTCTCCGTGCCGCGGCTGACCCCGGAGTACAGCGAGCGGACCACGACCTCACCCACCGCCGGGTCCGGCAGGGTCACGTCACGGATCTCACCGTGGCCCGGCGAACCGATCCAGAACGCACGTGCGGTGCGGTTCATCGGCGTCCTCCTGAACGTTCGGGAACTTGCTCACGTACCGAGGTGTGCACAGGTCGCGCACAGTACGCGGCCTTGATCGACTCTGTCACCTGGCCGGAGGATGTGCGGTGGCCCTGAACAACACTTACGACGCAAGGCTGGTCCAGCAGGAGACCGCTGTGGGAGCGGGCGTGCAGATCCTGGTACTGGCCCTGCTCGGCACGGCGATCGGCATGGGGCCGGCGGGCTGGGTGACCGGTCTCGTCTTCGCCGCGGCCACCTGGGCGGTGCTCTCACGGGCACTGCACCGTTCGGGTCTGCGCACTTTCGGCCCGGCGAACCGGGTCACCCTCGGCCGGGCCACCCTGGTCGGCGGGGTGACGGCCCTGGTGGCGGACTCCTTCGTGAGCGCGCCCCCGGTGTCCCTGCTCGTCGGCCTGACAGCCGTGGCCCTGCTGCTGGACGGCGTGGACGGCAAGGTGGCCCGGCGCACGGGCACCTCGACGGCCCTCGGCGCACGCTTCGACATGGAGGTCGACGCGTTCCTGATCCTCGTGCTCAGCGTGTACGTCTCGACGGCCCTGGGCCCCTGGGTCCTCCTGATCGGCGCGATGCGCTACGCCTTCGTCGCCGCGGCCCGCGTCGCCCCCTGGCTCAACGCCCCGCTGCCCCCGAGCACGGCCCGCAAGACGGTCGCCGCGATGCAGGGCATCTGCCTCCTGGGGGCGGGCGCGAACCTGCTCCCGTACGCCGGCAACTTCGCGGTGGCGCTGCTGGCCCTGGTCCTGCTGTTGTGGTCCTTCGGGCGGGACGTGCTGTGGCTGTGGCGGGAGTCGCGGGTGAAGACCGTGGTGGAGCAGGAGAAGGAGACGGGGACGGGAGCCGAGGCGGCGGGGAGAAGGCTGGAGTCGGAGCCGAAGCTGGGGTCGGATCTGGACCTGGCGCTGGAACTGGAACTGGCCGGACGCTAGGACACGTTCGAAAGCGGCGTCGTCCGCCCGGAGGGCGGGCCCGGCTGCCCGCATCTGGCCCCACGCATCGGGTCAGCGTGTCCGCCGCCCTCGCTCGCGACCGCGTCGAGGGCGTCGCGAGTGCCCCGGACCGGACCGACCAGTTCTTCCGAGGCCTCGTGCCACGCGATCCGCGAGCGCACCCGGAGCCGGTTGCGAAGCAAGTTCCTCGAGCCAGGCGCGCCATCGGGGCAGGGCGCTGGTGTACCGCTGCGCCTGCTGCTCCAGGTCACCGACGCCGAAGCCACTCGTCGGCAGATCGTTGATGATCGCCCCTGAGTGGGGGGATTCGTCCACGGCGGGGTACCGGCCGAAGGCCCACGAGCCATGGCGCTCGGCGAGGCCCCGGGCGATCGAATTGGTCGACCACAGCCCTCGTGGCCGACGCGAGTCGGGGTCCGGAGGGGACACCACGTCACGCACCACGCCGAGTGCCTGGTCGGAGTCGAACGGATGCGTGGTCGGATCGACGTCCCGCCACGTCATCGATGTCGGGTACCACGGAACTGATGACTACTCCTGATACTCGGGCGGCGTGACCTCGATCCGAACGGCCATCACGCTGGGCGTGACCAGCAGCAGCCGCGCCACACGCTCCTGGTGACCGGACGCGTACAGCACGGCGGGGTCCGCCCGGCGGAATGCCCCAGCAGAGCCATGGGCTCCATCCTCAGGCGCTTGCGGCCGCGTGGCTCGTGGGTTCTCTGCACCGTCTCGGTGCGGTTCGCGGCCCCACGGCGCCATGGCGTCGTGGGGCGTCCCGGCCGCGCCCTTTCGCGCCCTTTCGCGGCGGGCCCGCCCGCGTCACACTGGTGCCGCTCGGCACCGGTCCCGCCCGTCTCACGGGCGGGAGGGGCGCGGCTCGGGGGGAGTGGGTTTCGGGGTGGCAGCAGACGATCCGTCCGACGACGAGGTGCGTGCGGCGCTCGACGCGTTCCTGGCGCGCGGCGGGAACAGGCGTCCCGGTCCGTCGCCCACGGACTTCGTCCTCACCCGCCTGCACCTCCTCGAGGGCACCGTCACCCGGCGCGTCGAGCGCCGCACGGAGGAGATACGGCACCGGCACGGCACCGTCGACCTCGCGGAACGGCCGCTCTACGACGTGCTGGGGGACTACAAGCTCGGCCCGCACGAGACGCCCCTCGACCAGCCGCTCGACCTGGTCAAGCGCGGCACGGTGCACCTCAGGTCCTGCGACTGCGGCAACGGACGGCGGCGATGTGCCGACTGCGACGGCATGAAGTACCGCCCGTGCGAGCCGGCCCGGGTGTGCGCCGTGTGCGAGGGGGTCACCGCGTGCACGCACCACCTCAAGCACGGCGGCCTGCCCGGCACTCCGCCCCGGCCGCCCAAGCAGGGTAGGGTCCACGGCCCCGACGAGCGGGTGACCTGCGAAGGCTGCCACACCCCCGACAGCGCGTGCCCCGGATGCCGGGGCTGGGGGAAGGTCAAGTGCCAGGAGTGCCAGGCGAGCGGGCGCATCCCCTGCAAGCCGTGCGGGCGTACGGGCACCGTCGAGTGCACCACCTGTGAGGGACACGGGAGCCTGACGTCCTGGACGGCGGGCCGGATCGAGTGGACCTCGCGGAACGAGAACGTGTCGCCCCCCGTCCCGCGGCCCCGGCGGGTGGCCTCGGAACTGGGCTCGGGCGGCTGGCACACGAACCGGCTGGACGCCGGCGATCCGCTTCCCGACGACCTCTCCCCCGACCACCGCGCGGCCCTCGCACCCCACCTGCGTCAGGCGAAGTCGGAGAAGGACCGTCAGGTCGTGCTCCGGCGGCTCACGGTCGTCAGGGCGACGCCGCCCGGCTCCGGAAACCTGGAGTTTTACGTCTTCCGGCGCACCGACGGAGGACTCAGCGTCCTGCGGCGGCTGTCGGAGGAGGGCCGGTGGAAGGCCTCCCTGGCCGTGACGACGGTCGTCGCCCTCGTCGTCCTCGTGCTCGTCCTGGTCCTCTGACCGGACCGCCCGCACGGGAAGCGTCCACCGCAGAGGCGAGACCGTGCGGACGGCGGCGGGACGCCGGCTGCGGACGGCGGGGGCGGGGCCGCGGGGCCGTGCCGACGGGGCGACCCGGCCCTTGCTCCTCGGCGTGTCCGCACCGGGGCCCGCTCACCCACACCCCCTCCTTGCGCGTCAGGCCGCCTTCGCCACCCCCTCCCGGTGCCTGCGGATGATGTCCGCGTAGTGGTGTCCGGTGCCCTTGATCGTGCGGGACTGGGTGCGGTAGTCGACGTGGACCAGACCGAACCGCTTGTCGTAGCCGTACGCCCACTCGAAGTTGTCCAGCAGTGACCAGGCGAAGTACCCGGCCAGCGGGGCCCCCTTGCGGGCGGCGGAGGCGCAGGCCGCGAGGTGCCCGGCGAGGTACGCCTGGCGCTCGGGGTCGTCGACCGTGCCGTCGGGGCGGACGACGTCCGGGTAGGCGGAACCGTTCTCCGTGACGTACAGGCGGCGGGCGCCGTACTCGTCGGTGAGGCGCAGCAGCAGTGCCTCGATGCCGCTCGGGTCGACCTCCCAGTCCATGCCGGTGCGCGGGACGCCGTCGCGGCGCACGGAGCGGGCGTAGGGGGCGGGCCCGTCCGGGTCGTCGGTGACGGTCGCCGGGAAGTAGTAGTTCAGGCCCAGCCAGTCGAGGGGTGCGGCGATCGTCTCCAGGTCGCCCGGCTGCTCGGGGAGTTCGACGCCGTAGACCTCGCGCATGTCGGCCGGGAAGCCGCGGCCGTGGACCGGGTCGAGCCACCAGCGGTTGGTGTGGCCGTCCACCCGGCGGGCGGCGGCGAGGTCCTCGGGCCGGTCGCTGGCGGGATGCACGGTGGAGAGGTTGTTGACGATGCCGACCTCGGCGCCGGGCGCGGCCGCCCGGATGGCCTGTACGGCGAGACCGTGGCCGAGGAGCAGGTGGTAGGAGGCGCGGACGGCGGCCGTCAGGTCGGTCAGGCCGGGGGCCATGGTGCCTTCGAGGTGGCCGATCCACGCCGAGCACAGCGGCTCGTTGAGGGTGGTCCAGTGGGAGACCCGGTCACCGAGCCGCCCGGCCACCGCCGACGCGTACGCGGCGAAGTGCTCGGCCGTGTCGCGTTCGGGCCAGCCGCCGCGGTCCTGGAGCACCTGCGGCAGGTCCCAGTGGTAGAGGGTGACGGACGGGGTGATGCCCGCGGCCAGCAGAGCGTCGACCAACTCGTCGTAGAACGCCAGGCCCTTGGGGTTGACCGGGCCGTCGCCGCCCGGCATCACGCGCGGCCAGGCGATCGACATCCGGTAGGCGTTGGTGCCGAGCCGGCGCATGAGAGCGATGTCCTCGCGCCAGCGGTGGTAGTGGTCGCAGGCGACGTCGCCGTGGTCGTCGCCGGCGATCTTTCCGGGGGTGTGCGAGAAGGTGTCCCAGATCGACGGCGAACGGCCGTCCTCCGCCACGGCTCCCTCGATCTGGTATGCCGAGGTGGCCGTGCCCCACAGAAAGTCGTGCGGGAGTGCGGCGAGGTCGATGGTCACAGAGGTCCTTTCGGGATCACGGAGGTTGGTCACTTCACCGCTCCTGCCGTCAGGCCGGCCACGAGGTAGCGCTGGAGGAGGAGGAAGCCGGCCACCACGGGCACGCTGACGACCAGCGAGGCGGCCATGATCTGGTTCCAGTACACGTCGTTGAGGGTCGAGTAGCCCTGGAGTCCGACGGCGAGGGTGCGGGTGGTGTCGTTGGTCATGACGGACGCGAACAGCACCTCGCCCCACGCCGTCATGAAGGCGTAGACGGCGACCGCGACGATGCCGGGGATCGCGGCCGGCACGACGATCCGGAACAGCGCCCCGAGCGGACCGCAGCCGTCCACCAGCGCCGCCTCGTCCAGATCGCGCGGCACCGAGTCGAAGTAGCCGATCAGCATCCAGATGGAGAAGGGCAGGGAGAAGGTGAGATACGTCAGGATCAGTCCGCCGCGCGAGCCGAACAGGGCGATGCCGGTGGCGTTGCCGATGTTGACGTAGAGGAGGAACAGCGGGAGGAGGAAGAGGATGCCGGGGAACATCTGCGTGGACAGCACGGTCACCGTGAACGTGCGTTTGCCGCGGAAGTCGTACCGGCTCACCGCGTAGGCGCTGAACACGGCGATCACCACCGAGCAGACCGTCGCCGCGCCCGCCACGATCAGCGAGTTCACGAAGTAGCCGGCGAGCGGGACGGTCGACCAGATGTCGATGTACGGCCGGATCGTCAGGTCGCTCGGCAGCCAGCGGAACGTGCCCGAGACGTCCGCGAGCGGCTTCAGGGAGCTGGAGACCATCACGTACACCGGCACCAGGACGAAACCGGCGAGCAGCGTGAGGAAGACGCGCCGCGACCACAGGAACGAACGCGGCGGGGCCATCGGCGAGTTGGGCAGTGCCCGGTGCGGATCAGGCATCGGCGGGCCTCCGTCCGCGCGAGGTGACGGCCAGGTACGCGCCGGTCACGATGAGCAGGAACAGCAGCAGCAGGACCGACATCGCGGAACCCGCGCCGAAGTTCCAGGTGACGAACGAGGCCTGGTAGATGTGGACCGAGACGAGGTCCGCGGCCTCCGGGGCGGCCTTGCCGAACAGGACGTAGGGCGTGTTGAAGTCGTTGAACGTCCACAGGAACAGCACCAGGACCAGGACCTGGTTGACGGCGCTCAGCGACGGCAGCGTGATCCTGCGGATCTGCTGCCACACGCCGGCGCCGTCCAGGGCGGCCGCCTCGTACAGCTCGCGCGGGATGTTCTGTAGGCCCGCCATCACGATGAGGAAGGCGAACGGCCAGCCCTTCCACACCGACACGGTGAGCAGTGCGTAGAAACTGTTGTCGCCGATCAGCCAGAACGACGGCTTGTCGGTGAGGTGGAGCTGGTCGTGCAGGACGTGGTTCACCAGGCCGTTGTCGTGCTGGAACATGAACACCCAGGTGATGACGGCCGCGTAGACCGGCAGCGCGTACGGCACCAGGAACAGGGCCCGCAGCAGTCCGCGGCCGCGGAAGGTGTCCTGCATGTAGATCGCCGCCGTCGTGCCGATCAGCCAGCACAGGCCCACCGACAGCAGGGTGAAGGCGACGGTGACGAGGAACGAGTGCAACAGGGCTTCGCCGACGGGGGCGTTGAAGTCGACGGACATCGAGTAGTTGTCGAGTCCGGCCCAGGGGGCGGTGCCCCAGTCGCGGATGTAGAACTGGGTGAGTTCCTTGAAGCTCATCACGATGCCGATGACCATCGGCACCAGGTGGACGAGGAGTTCGAGGATCAGGGCGGGCAGGAGCAGCAGGTAGGGCAGTCCGATACGGCGGATCCGCCCGGAGCGGCGGCGGGGGCCGTCCGCCGCTCCGGGGGAGTCCTTGCGCACGGTGGCCTGCTCGGTGACCGTGGTCGTCATCACGCTCACTTCGTCGGCATCTGCTGCTGGGCCTTCTCCAGGCGGGCCTTCACCGACGCGGTGGTGACCGCCCGTCCGGCGGCCGCGTCGGCGAACAGCTCCTTCACCGCCGTGCCGACCGCCGTCTCGAACTGCGACTCGTCGGCGACCTGCGGCAGCGGGGCGGCGCTCTTGGCGAGGGTGTCCTTCAGGACGGCGTTCGCGGGGGTGTTGAAGGCCGGGTCCGCCTGCGCCGAGGCGACCGGCGGGATCGAGCTGTAGGCCTTGTTGAGGACCTTCTGCTCCTCGTCGCTCGTCATGAACTTCACGAACTGCGTGGCGCCGTCGAGGTTGTCGGTGTTCTTGAAGACGGCCAGGTTGATGCCGGCCACCATCGAGTTGACCTGCGTGCCGGTGCCGGGGGTGCCGGACCGCACGGGCACGGGCGCGATGCCGTACTGGTCCTCGCCCATGCCCTGCGACTTGAGGTTGGCGGAGGCCGACTGCCAGAGCAGGAACGCCGTCTTGCCCTTGGCGAAGTCGCTGACGGACTGGTTCTGCGCGTACTCGGCGTTGCCCTGCGGGATCGCCTTGTCCTTCGCCATCAGGTCGACGTACTGCTTGACCGCGCTCACCGCGCCGTCGGAGGTGAAGTCGGGCTTGCCGTCGGCGGCGAAGAAGTCCGCGCCGTGCTGCTTGGCGAACGTGAAGACGTGGTGGACGTTCTCGGAGACGTTCGCGCCCTCGGCGCCCAGGACCTGCTTGCCCTTCGCCTGGATCTTCTTGCCGTCGGCGACCAACTGGTCCCAGGTCGCCGGGGGCTGGGAGATCCCCGCGTCGGCGAGGAGCTGCTTGTTGTAGTAGAGCGCGTACGCCATCGAGTACAGCGGCACGGCGGCCGGGTCCTTGCCCTGTGTGCCGGTGGAGCCGAGCGCCGACGCCACGAAGCGGTCCTTGCCGCCGATCTTGGCGAAGTTCGCCTCGTCCCAGGGCAGCAGCCCGCCGGTCGCCTGGAGCGAGGCCGACCAGGTGTTGCCGATGTTCAGGACGTCGGGGCCCTGCCCGGAGGTGGTGGCGGTGAGGATCCGGTTGAGCAGGTCGGACCAGGGCACGACCTCCAGCTTCACCTTGATCCCGGTCTCCTTCTCGAACTTGTCCAGCTCCGGCTGGAGGACCTTCTTGTCGATCTCTATGCTGGCGCCCTGGTTGGACGCCCAGTACGTCAGTTCCTTCGGCGAGTCGTCGGACCCGCTTCCGTCCGTCGACGAACCGCCGCCGCAGGCCGTCACGGCCAGGGCGAGTGACATCACGACGGCGCCTGCGGCCGCGGCTCGGATGGTACGCATGGGTCGGCTCCCGGGTCTGTCCTCATGGCTTAATTTAGGACGTGAGTTAAACCCCGGAAGAGAAGCCACGTCAAGAGTTTCGACGAGGGTCGTGCAACTCGGGTGCGGTTTCGTGGCCGCTTTCGTCGCAGCCTCCGTCCCCCTCCCGCCGACGCCTTCTCCTCCCCTCGCGGCGAGGCCGTCGTGCGTACGCCCCGGAGGGGTGAACCCCGGGGCGTACGGGTCCTACGGTGTCGCCGTCAGCGCCGGCGCCGGGGCGTACCCCGTCGGGCGGGCCGTGAAGGTGCCTCGGCCCTGGGTGCGGCTGCGCAGCCGGGTGACGTACCCGAACAGTTCCGCGAGCGGCACGGTGGCGGTCACCACGGCCGCGCCGCCGCGCACCTCGGACCCGGTCACCCGGCCGCGCCGGGCGGCGAGGTCGCCGAGGACCCCGCCCACGGCCTCCTCGGGCACGGTGACGGTCACGTCCACCACCGGTTCCAGCAACACCATGGCGCAGGCCCGCAGCGCCTCGCGGAGGCCGAGCCGGCCCGCCGTGCGGAAGGCCGTCTCGGAGGAGTCCTTCACGTGCGTCGAACCGTCGGTCAGCGTGACCCGCAGGCCGGTCACCGCGTGCCCGCCGAGGGGACCCTCGGCGAGGGCGTCCCGGCAGCCCGCCTCGACGGCACGGACGTATTCCTGCGGAATCCGCCCGCCGACCACGGCCGACCGGAAGTCGAACCCGTCGTCCAGTGGTTCGACATCGAGCACGACGTGCGCGAACTGGCCCGCGCCGCCGTCCTGTTTGACGTGCCGGAAGACCAGTTGGGACACGCCGCGACCCACCGTCTCGCGGTAGGTGACGCGCGGCCGGCCGACGTTGACCTCCAGCCCGAGGGTGAGGCGGATCTTCTCCACCGCCACCTCCAGGTGCAGCTCACCCATCCCCGAGAGCACGGTCTGCCCGGTCTCGGGGTCGGTGCGCACCGTGAGCGACGGGTCCTCCTCGGCCAGCCGGGCGAGCGCCGAGGCCAGCCGGTCGGCGTCGGTGCCGCGGCGTGGCTCGACCGCCACCGAGACGACGGGATCGGCCACCCCCGGCGGCTCGAGGACCAGCGGGGCGTCCGGCGCGCACAGGGTCGAGCCGGCGCGGGCCGCCTTCAGCCCGATCACGGCCACGATGTCCCCGGCGACCGCCCTATCCAGCTGGGAATGCCGGTCGGCCTGGACCCGCAGGATCCGGCCGACGCGCTCGCCGCGGCCGGCGGTCGCGTCCCACACCGCGTCCCCCTTCCCGATCGTCCCGGAGTACACCCGCAGGTAGGTGAGCCTGCCGGTGGGCGTGGCGTTGACCTTGAACGCGAGGGCCGCGAACGGTGCGGCGGGGTCGGCCGGCCGTCGCTCGTCGACACCGTCGTGCACACCGCATACAGCCGGAACGTCCAGTGGCGACGGCAGATAGGCGACCACGGCGTCGAGCAACGGCTCGATCCCGCGGTTGCGGTAGGCCGAGCCGCACAGCACGACCACACCGTCGCCGGTGCGGGTCAGGTCGCGCAGTGCCGCGGCGAGCGTCCCGGCCGAGACCGTCTCCCGGTCGCAGAACTCCTCCAGTGCGGCCGGATGCCGTTCCGCCACCGCCTCCTCGAGCAGCCGGCGGCGCCGCACCGCCTCCTCGCGCAGCTCCTGGGGCACGGGCCGCTCCACGGCCGCATCGGCGCCGTCGGCCCAGGTCGACGCCCGCATCCGGAGCAGGTCGACGACGCCGGTGAAGGCCTCCTGCGTCCCGATCGGCAGCTGGACGACGAGCGGGACGGGGTGCAGCCGCTCCCGGATCGACGCCACGGCCGTGTCGAGGTCGGCGCCCGTCCGGTCCATCTTGTTGACGAACGCGATCCTCGGCACGCCGTGCCGGTCGGCCTGCCGCCACACGGACTCGCTCTGGGGCTCCACACCCGCGACGGCGTCGAACACCGCGACCGCCCCGTCCAGCACCCGCAGCGAGCGCTCCACCTCGTCGGCGAAGTCGACGTGCCCGGGGGTGTCGATCAGGTTGAGGCGGTGGCCGTGCCAGTCGCAGCTGACGGCCGCGGCGAAGATGGTGATCCCACGGTCGCGCTCCTGGGGGTCGAAGTCGGTGACGGTCGTGCCGTCGTGGACCTCACCGCGCTTGTGGGTGGTCCCGGTGGCGAAGAGGATCCGTTCCGTGACGGTGGTCTTGCCCGCGTCGACGTGGGCGAGGATGCCCAGGTTGCGTACGGCGGCGAGGTGACGGTCGAGGTTGTTGCGCACGGCCCGTGGCCTTTCGAGGTGTGTCTCGGGAAAGGGGCGGCGCGATTTCCGACGGGCCGGCAGCCGACATGACGACGGAGCCGCCACCACAGCGGGAAGCCGCCGGGTCGGCTCGGTCGCAAGGGCCGAGGTCTCGTCAGACCATCCGGTGCCGGCCGCGCCGCGGGCACCGGACGGCCAAGGACACGAGGATCACCTCGTAGCGGGCACGGGGAGCGGTGGCAGTGGTGTGGTCGCGCATGGCCGGCTCCCCTCGTTCGTCGCGGTGCGGCGCGGCCCCGTTCGTGGGCGGCGCTCGGTGGAGTGAGTGTAGGGACGATCGGCCGTGCCCGGCACGCGTTTTTCCCGCAGGGTCGGGAAACGCCGGCTCGGCCGGCCGCTCAGGACGTGTAGAAGTGCCGCCGCACCTTCCGCAGCCATGCCTCGGCGGCGCTCTTGTCGGGCTGCTCGGGCAGCACGCTGCGCGCCTCGTCGAACGCCGCCTCGTAACGGCGCAGCAGCGGAAGCGCCGTCCCGGGGTCGTCCGCGACCTGCTCGCCGAAGCGGTGGAAGCTCTCCGGGTCGTCCACGCGGATGCTCAACGTCCCTGTGGTGTACAGCTCGTAGCCCTGCCCGCACAGCCGCTTGAGGTGGCGGGCGTGCTTGGCGGTCCGCTTGCGCGTGTCCGCCGAGAACGAACCGTCGCCACGGCTGAGCAGCCTGCGGAACTGCTGGGCGGCGTAACCGAGGTAGGCGTCCCGGACGCGCCGGGCGCTCAGGAACGTCGTACGGATGCCGACGAGTTCGTCACCGAGCGGGGTGCGCGTCTCGTACAACTCGTCCGGCAGCCAGACGAGTTCGGTGACGGTGGGGTTGCCGCCGAGTGCCAGCCGGCACCATTTGGCGGCCTCGTGCAGGGTCCGGTCCGGCGCCGTGCCGACGTGGGACTCCTTCGGCGGGTGCAGGCCGTGCAGCTCCTCGGTGGGCGCCGCGAACAGGCCGAGGCGATCCACGTCGGACCCGGCGTGCGCGAGCCCGTAGGCGGTCGAGCCGACCACGCCGGAAAGCAGGATGTTCTGGACGGTCACGGACTCCCCCTGTGGTGATCGGCCGGCGCCGCGAAGGTGGCGGAGTCGTCATGATGCCCCGGCGACCGGCCCGGCCACCTCGGGTTTTCCGGCCGGCCCGGGGTCCCGGCTGCCGTACTCCCACCGCACGCCCACCGCAGTCCCGCTCGCGCGCGTCGCCGCCGCACCCCCGCCCTCCCCGCGCGTCCCCGCCGCACCCCCGGCGTGCCCGCTCACCCGTATGACCCCCTGCACTGGTCGCGCGGGCGGGCCGGTGGTGCGGTGGAGGCAAGGGGGAGCCGCCCGGGCACACGTGCGCCGGGAACCCGTCCCGTCCTCAGGAGGCATACGTGATCACCCCTCGCCCGACCGGCCGCCCGTCCCGCACGGCGAAGACGGCCGCCGCGCCGGACCCGGCCGCGCCCCGTACGGCCACACCCGTCACGGCCGTACCTCGCGCGGCGGGCCGTCGGGTCCTCGCGGCCCGCCCCGCCCGAGTCCTGGCCGCCGCGCTGGCCACCGGGACGCTGCTCGCGACGGCGGCCTGCTCCAGCGGGGACGACGGTGCGGCGGCCGACTCGGAGACCGCCGCCACCGTCGCCGAGCGGCCCGTGGCCGCGCGGACCACCGCCGCCACGCCGTCGGTCAGCGCCAGCAAGTCGGCCGCCGCCACGCCGTCGGTCAGCACCAGCAAGTCGGCCGCCGCCACCCCGTCGCCGGCCACCACCCTCTCGGAGAGCGGCGCCCGGAACGCCCTGATCACCGCGGCGGACATCGAGGACAACTGGGTCCAGGTGAAGGACCCGCAGACCTGGCGCGACAAGCTGGTCATCGGGCAGGTGGACACGGCCCAGTTCCTCACGGGGAAGGCCGAGGCGGCCGACTGCCAGCGGCTGATCGACGCGCTCTACGACGAGACCCTGCTCGGCACCCCGTCCGGGGCGTCGGCGCTGAACGGCTTCCAGGAGGGCGACTCCCGGCTGCTGTACCAGGTCGCCGCCTACCAGAAGGCCGCGCTCGACAAGTCGATGGACTGGCTCGAGAAGCTGCCCGAGACCTGCGACCAGTTCACCCTGACCGGCGGCGCCGGCGGCGAGCGGACCGTCCAGGTGGTGGAGGCCTCGCTGCCCGAGGAGGGCGACGCACGGCAGGGCCTCACCGTGACCGTGCAGGGCACCGCGAACGGCGACCCGGTGACGCTCACCCTGAGCGTCGCCGTCGTCCGGGTCGGCGACGACGCGATCACCGTCACCAACGGCGGGCTCGGCGGCGCCGACGGGGACACCACCAAGTCCGCGGTGGAGCAGGGCACCAAGCGGCTCAAGGAGGTTCAGGCCGGCCGTACGCCGACGCCGACGCCGAGCAACCTCGACTGAGCGACCCCACCCCGACCTCACGGCATCGACCGACCCGGAGCGCCCTGTCAGCCAGAACCGGCCGGCTGAACGGGAGCGCTCCGTCGGCCTGTTCCCCTCCAGGGCGCCATGTGACATATTACTGGCGTGACCAACCAACCGTCCTGTGACGTCGTGGTCGTCGGCGCCGGCATGGTCGGCGCCGCCTGCGCGCTGTACGCGGCGCGCGCCGGGCTGGACGTCGTCGTGGTGGACCGCGGTCCGGTGGCGGGCGGCACGACGGGGGCCGGCGAGGGCAACCTCCTCGTCTCCGACAAGGGGCCGGGACCGGAGCTGCAACTGGCTTTGCTGTCCCTTCGGTTGTGGGGTGAGATCGCCGGCGGGAACCGACGGGCGGAGGACGACCGGCCACCCGCCCGACAGCTCGGCAGCGACATCGACGGCCATTGCGTCGACGGCAGCGACATCGAGTACGAACCCAAGGGCGGCCTCGTCGTCGCCTCCACGTCAGAGGCGCTCACCGCCCTCACGGAGCTGGCTGCCGGACAGCGGGCCGCCGGCGTCGAGACCGTCGCCGTCGGTGCGGACCGACTCCGCGAGCTGGAGCCGCACTTGGCTCCAGGCCTCGCGGGCGGTGTCCTGTATCCCCAGGACGCCCAGGTCATGCCCGCTCTGGCCGCCGCGCGCCTGCTGCGCGCCTCGGGCGCCCGGGTGGAGAGCGGCCGTACGGTGACCGGGGTGCTGCGCGGTGCCGACGGGGCCGTGCGGGGCGTGCGGACCGACCGGGGCGACCTCCTCGCGCCGGCCGTGGTGAACGCGGCCGGCGCCTGGGGCGCGGAGGTCGCCGCACTCGCGGGCGTCTCGCTGCCGGTTCTGCCACGTCGCGGATTCGTCCTGGTCACGGAGCCGTTGCCGCGCCGGGTACGGCACAAGGTGTACGCCGCCGACTATGTGGCCGACGTCGCCAGCGGTTCCGCGGCCCTCCAGACCTCGCCGGTCGTCGAGGGAACGGCCGCCGGTCCGGTGCTGATCGGCGCGAGCCGGGAACGGGTCGGGTTCGACCGGTCGTTCTCCCTGCCCGTCGTCCGGGCGCTGGCGGCGGGCGCGACCCGTCTGTTCCCGTTCCTGGAGCAGGTCCGGGCGATGCGCGCGTATCTCGGCTTCCGCCCTTACCTGCCGGACCACCTGCCGGCGATCGGCCCCGACCCGCGGGCGCCGGGCCTGTTCCACGCCTGCGGGCACGAGGGGGCGGGCATCGGGCTCGCGACCGGCACCGGGCTTCTGATCGCGCAGACGCTGACCGGGAGGACCCCCGAGATGGACCTCACCCCGTTCCGTCCCGACCGCTTCCCCGAGGAGAGCGCGCCGTGAACCCCCTGGAACTGGCCGGGGCCCGCCCCGGCACGCCGTTCACCGTCACGTTCGACGGCCGGGAGATCGAGGCACTGCCGGGTAGGACGGTCGCCGCCGTGCTGTGGTCGGCGGGCATCACCGCCTGGCGCACCACCCGCGAAGGGGGGCGCCCGCGGGGGGTGTTCTGCGGGATCGGCGTCTGCTTCGACTGCCTGGTGACCGTGGACGGCCGGCCCGACCAGCGCGCCTGCCTGGTGCCCGCCACGCCGGGTGCCGACATCCGTACGCAGGAAGGGACGGGCCACGATGGCTGAACGACGGCAGGTGCTCGCGGTGATCGGTGCCGGTCCGGCGGGCCTCGCCGCCGCCCTGGCGGCCGCCGCTTGTGGTGTGCGCGTGGTGCTCGTCGACTCTGCCGCCGAGCCGGGCGGTCAGTTCTACCGTCAGCCCGCCCCCGGCCTCGGCGCCCACCGCCCGCAGGCCCTGCACCACCAGTGGCGGACCTGGGAACGTCTGCGCGACGGGCTCGCCACCCACCTCGCGGCCGGACGCGTCACGCACCTGGGCGACCACCATGTGTGGGCCGTGGAGCGGGAGTCGGGCGGCTTCGTCGTGCACGCGCTGCTCGGCCCCGCACAGCGCGAGGCGGCGTCGGTACGCGCCGCCGGGGTGGTGCTGGCGACCGGCGGTTACGAGAAGGTGCTGCCCTTCCCCGGCTGGACCCTGCCCGGCGTGATCACCGCGGGCGGCGCCCAGGCCCTGCTCAAGGGCGGGCTGACCCTGCCCGGCCGCACCGTGGTGGTCGCCGGCACGGGCCCGCTGCTGCTCCCCGTGGCGACCGGCCTCGCGACGGCGGGCGCCCACGTCACGGCCCTGGTCGAGTCGGCCGACCCGAACGCTCTCGTACGTCTGTCCGCTGACCCTGGGCACGTCGTACGCCGCGCCCGCGCCCTGGCCGCGCGGCCGGAGAAGCTGGCCGAGGCCCTCGGCCACGTTGCCCGACTCCTGCGCCACCGGGTCTCCCTGAGGATGCGCCACGCGGTCGTGGAGGCGCACGGGCGGGACCGGCTGGAGTCGGTCACCGTCGCCGCGCTCGACCCGGAAGGCCACCCGGTGCCGGGTTCCGCACGGCGGCTGGTCTGCGACACCCTCGCCGTCGGCCACGGCCTGCTGCCGCACACCGACCTCGCGGAAGGACTCGGCTGCCGCCTGGACGGGGCGGGCGTGCACACCGACGACGAGCAGCGCACCGACGTCCCCGGCGTGTGGGCCGCCGGTGAGGCGACGGGCATCGGCGGCGCGGCACTGGCGCTCGCCGAGGGCCACATCGCCGGCCGCTCCGCCGCCGCCCGCCTGCGTGGCACGGCACCCGACCCGGGCGGCTGGGCTCGGGCCGCCCGGTCCCGGACCCGGCTGCGGGCGTTCTTCGCCGAACTGGAGCGGCTGTACGCGGCACCCGTGCGGTGGGCGGAGGAGGTGACCGACGCCACCGTGGTGTGCCGGTGCGAGGAGGTCAGCGCGGGTGCCGTCCGCGAGGCCGTCGGCTCGCTGGGCGCCGGCGACCTGCGCACCGTGAAGCTGCTGACCCGGGCCGGGATGGGCTGGTGCCAGGGCAGGATGTGCGAGCCGGGTGTCGCGGGCGTCGCGGGCTGCGACCTCGCCCCCGGCCGACGGTCGCTCGCCCGTCCCGTCCCCCTCGGCGTCCTGGCCGCGCCGCCCCCGCCGGACGCCGGCTCGACACCGCCGCGGTGACACCGCTCCCGCCCGAACGCGGGAACGATCCGGGCCCGGTGAGCCCTTGCCCGTCACCGCCCGCCCCACCCTCGCCATGCCATGTCACACACCAGTGTGCCCGTCCGAGAGAGGCAAACCCCCATGACCACCCCTCGCCCCTGGCACGGCGTCCTCGTCGCCACCGCCCTCCCCCTCCGCGACGACCTCTCCGTCGACCACGACCGCTATGCCGAGCACTGCGCCTGGCTGGTGGCGAACGGCTGTGACGGCGTCGTACCGAACGGATCGCTCGGCGAGTACCAGGTGCTGACGCCCGAGGAGCGGGCCGAGGTGGTGCGGACCGCGGTGGCGGCCATCGGCGGGGAGCGCGTGATGCCGGGGGTCGCGGCCTACGGCTCGGCCGAGGCCCGCCGCTGGGCCGAGCAGGCGCGCGAGGCGGGCTGCGGTGCGGTGATGCTGCTGCCGCCCAACGCCTACCGCGCCGACGAGCGCGCCGTCGTGGCGCACTACGCCGAGGTCGCGAAGGCGGGCCTGCCGGTGGTGGCGTACAACAATCCCGTCGACACCAAGGTCGACCTCGTGCCCGAACTCCTCGCCCGGCTGCACGGCGAGGGTCTCGTCCACGGCGTCAAGGAGTTCTCGGGCGATGTCCGCCGCGCCTACCGGATCGCCGAACTGGCTCCGGAGCTGGACCTGTTGGTCGGGGCGGACGACGTGCTGCTGGAGCTGGCTGTGGCGGGCGCCAAGGGCTGGGTGGCCGGCTACCCCAACGCGCTGCCGCGCGCCTCGGTGGAGTTGTACCGGGCCGCCGCCGCCGGGGACCTCACCTCCGCGCTGCCTCTGTACCGATTGTTGCACCCGCTGCTGCGCTGGGACTCGCGCGTGGAGTTCGTCCAGGCCATCAAACTGTCGATGGACATCGTCGGCCGGCACGGCGGGCCCTGCCGGCCGCCGCGCACGCCGCTGCCTCCGGAGCAGCGGGCGGTCGTGCGCGCGGCCACCGAGAAGGCCGTCGCCGCGGGTCTCGCCTGACACCACGAGCCGGCCGGCACCACGCACCCGCACCCGCACCCGAGCACGGAAGGCATGTCATGCGCAGCAAACTCGTCCTGCACGCCGTCGACTCGCACACCGAGGGCATGCCCACCCGCGTGATCACCGGCGGGATCGGCACCATCCCGGGGGCGACGATGAACGAGCGGCGGCTGCACTTCCGCGAACGCCTCGACGAGGTACGGCAGTTGTTGATGAACGAACCGCGCGGCCACTCCGCGATGAGCGGCGCGATCCTCCAGCCGCCGACCCGGCCGGACTGCGACTGGGGGGTCGTCTACATCGAGGTCTCCGGCTGCCTGCCGATGTGCGGGCACGGCACGATCGGGGTGGCGACCGTGCTCGTGGAGACGGGCATGGTCGAGGTCGTCGAACCGGTCACCACCATCCGTCTGGACACCCCGGCCGGGCCGGTCGTCGCCGAGGTGGCGGTCCGGGACGGCGCGGCCACGGCGGTGACCCTGCACAACGTCCCGTCGTTCGCCGTCGCCCTGGACCGCGAGGCCACCCTGCCCGACGGCCGCACGGTGACCTACGACCTGGCGTACGGCGGGAACTTCTACGCCGTCCTGCCGCTGGAGGAGTTCGGGCTGCCCTTCGACCGGTCCCGCAAGGACGACATCCTGCGAGCCGGGCTGTCCCTCATGGAGGCGATCAACTCCGAGGGAGAGCCGGTGCATCCGGAGGACCCCTCCGTCCGCGGCTGCCACCACGTCCACCTGTACGCGCCCGGTGCCACCGCTCGCCGTTCCCGGCACGCGATGGCCATCCACCCGGGCTGGTTCGACCGCTCCCCCTGCGGCACGGGTACGAGCGCCCGCATGGCGCAGCTGCACGCCCGCGGTGAACTGCCCCTGCACACCGAGTTCGTGAACGAGTCCTTCATCGGCACCCGGTTCACCGGCCGGCTGCACGGCACGACGGAGGTCGCCGGGGTTCCGGCGGTGCTGCCCAGCTTCACGGGCCGTGCGTGGATCACCGGCACGGCCCAGTACCTGCTCGACCCGACGGACCCGTTCCCGGCCGGGTTCGTGCTCTGAGCCTCCGCGCACGCCGCCGGCCACGGGCCGCACGTGCGCCCGGCAGAGGCCGTGGATACTGATGGTCCATGCCATGGCACGTGACATGGCACACCGGTGACGAGGAGATCCCGCATGGCCGCCCCGCGCAGCAGCAGCCCCTCCCCCGCCGCGCCCGCGCTGCCCCTGCTGGGCGGGCGCCGGAGCAGCTACCGCGAGCGGGTCGCCGACGCGCTGCGGGCCGCGTTGATCGCGGGGGAGCTGCGGCCCGGCGAGGTGTACTCGGCGCCGACCCTGGCCGCCCGCTTCGGCGTCTCGGCGACCCCGGTGCGCGAGGCGATGCTGGACCTGGCGAAGGAGGGGCTGGTCGACGCGGTCCCGAACAAGGGGTTCCGCGTCACGGACGTCTCCGACCGGCAGCTCGACGAGTACACGCACGTCCGCGCGCTCATCGAGATCCCCACGGTGGTGGCGCTGGCGACCACCGCCGACCCGGTGTCCCTGGAGGCACTGCGTCCGGCGGCCCGGGAGATCGTCACCGCCGCGGTGGCGGGCGACCTCATCGCCTACGTCGAGGCCGACACCCGCTTCCACCTGGGTGTGCTCGCCCTGGCCGGCAACGGACACCTCGTCGAGGTGGTCCGCGACCTGCGCGGCCGGGCCCGTCTCTACGGGCTCACCGCGCTCTCCGCGTCGGGGCGTCTGCTGGCTTCCGCCGAGGAGCACCTGGAACTCCTGGACGCCCTGCTGGCGCGCGACGAGCGGGCCGTGCACGAGGTCATGACTCGGCATCTGGGGCATGTGCGGGGGTTGTGGGCCGCCGCCCGGGCATAGGCGGTCCGGCCCGCGACGCTCCTTGGTCCGGCCTGCCTCTCCGTGCCACCCGGCCACCGGACGCACGGCTGTGATCCTTGTCGCTGGTGAGAATGGAGTGGCAGGTGCGCCGGATGGGCAGTCAACTGCCCGGCGTGAAAGGAAGGTGTCGTTCCTGTGGGGGAAACCGTGAGGGTGTGTCTGATCGGTGCGGGGCTGTCGGGGCTGGCCACGGCCCACGCCCTGAAGTCGAAGGGCATCGACTTCGTCTGCCTGGAGCAGGCGCCGGACGTGGGTGGGATCTGGCGGCGACCGCAGGCCGGTGAGCGCGGCCCGGGTTATCTGTCGCTGCACCTCAACACCGCGAAGCAGCTGACGGGTTACGCCGACTACCCGATGCCGGACTCGTACCCGCTCTACCCCCGGCACAGCGAAGTCGCCGCCTATCTGCGCTCGTTCGCCGAGTGGGCCGACGTGGTGGACCGCATCGAGCTGGGGACCACCGTCGAGTCGGTGGGGCCGGAGCCCGGCGGCACGTGGACGGTCGTCAGCCGCGACGCCGGCGGTGCACGCGCCTCTCGGAGCTTCACGCACGTGATCGTCGCCTCCGGGCACAACACGGAACCGAGCATGCCCGCTCCGCCGCCCGGCTCCGAGACGTTCACGGGAACGATCCTCCACGCCCTGGACTACCGCGACGGCAGCGACTACGCGGGGCAGCGCGTCGTCGTGGTGGGGCTCGGCGCCTCGGCGGTGGACATCGCCGCGGACCTCTCCCGGCACGCCGCGCAGACCGTCCTCTCGGTGCGCCGGGGGCTGCACGTCCTGCCCAAGCAGCTCTTCGGCATGTCCCTCGACGAGATCGCCGAGGCGTCGTGGTGGACGAACATGTCCCTGGCCGAGCAGCGCGCTTTCGTCGAGCAGGCGCTGCACGCCGCGCGCGGCAAGCTCGCCGACTACGGCCTGCCCGAGCCGGACCACCCGCTCTTCGCCTCGGCCATCACCATCTCGGACGAGATCCTCAGCCGCATCCGGCACGGCGCGGTCACGCCCAAACCCGCGATCGACGTCGTCGACGGCGGCCGGGTGACCTTCACCGACGGCACGTCGGTGCAGGCGGACGCCATCGTGTACTGCACCGGCTACCGCATGGCCTTCCCGTTCCTGCCCGCCGGCTGCCCCATCGGCCCGCAGGGTTCGGTCGAGCTGTACAAGCGCGTCGTCGCCCCCGACCTTCCCGGGTTGCACTTCGTCGGCCTGGTGCGCCCGCTCGGGTCCATCACCCGGCTCGTGGAGGCCCAGTCGCGGTGGATCGCGCGGATCATCACGGGCGAGGCGGTCCTGCCGGAGGCGGAGGTCATGCGCAAGGAGATCTCCGCGTACCTGAGCGGGATCGCCGGTCAGTACGGGCAGACGGAGGGCGCGTCGATCCAGGTGAACGTGGCGCCGTACCTGGAGGAGTTGCGCGAGGAGCAGTGAGGTGCTCCGCGTGCCCTGAACAGGGCGGGGGTTCGGTGCCCGCAGGCGTCTGCTGCGCCGCGCCGGACCCTTCGTCGTGCCGCCGCCCGGGCGGTCTGGGCGGCTCGGACGTCCGAGTCGGCGTCATCGGGGAACCGGCCGCGGGTCCCGCCGCGGCGCGAGGGGAGCGGTCCGACGACATCGGCGTACGGCTCCCCTCGGGGTTCTGGGCTTCCCCGCTGTTCTGCCGCGTGCGTCCTACCGGCCGGTCGCGGCCAGGGCGGGCAGGAAGGCGACGGGCGGCCGGACCCGGTACGCCTCCGAGGAGACGTACGCCGTCACCCGCGGCGGACGGCCGTGCTGGTGGGCCAGCGCCAGGTAGGCGATGAGTCCCACGCCGTCCTCCGGCCGCCGGGAGGTGACGGCGGCCAGGGCCCGCCACAGCGGGGTGGTGTCCATGCCGTAGCGGCCGAGCAGGGTCGTGGCCCGGGCCAGGGACTCCCCGTCGTGCCGCGCGTACTCCCTGACCGGGATGTGCAGGGTGAAGCCGGTGGGGCCGGTCCCGGCCTCGGTGAAGGCGTGGCAGGTCAGCGCGGGCCGGCCGGCGAGCCGGGCCTCCTGGTCGCCGCGTCCGCCGAAGACGTCGCCGCCGAAGCCGGCCGCGGTGCGGAAGAACTCCTCGATCTCGGCCTGGCCGGGCCCGGGATCCATCCGGGACAGGCCCGCCGCGTCCCCGGCGGCGAGGCCGTCGTGCCGGACGTACACCTTCACCCGGGGCGCCTCCCAGTCGCCCAGGTCCAGGGCCAGGAACGGATGTCCGTCGGCCGGGGGCAGGGCGGCGAACGCCTTGCGGTGGCCGAGCCGGCGCAGAGCCTTGCGCACGGTCTCGGCGGCACGTTCCTCCCCGGAGGCGTTGGGATTCAGGTACACCTTCATCCTGGGTACGCCGCCGGGCCCGAGCTCGAGCGCGCACCACAGGGCGAAGGGGCCCTGGGGGGAGGCCGGGAAGAACAGGTCTTCCAGCTCGTCGAGCGGGTCGGTGGCGAACTTCCAGCGCTCTGCCAGCTCGCGGACCACCCGCAGTCCTACGCGTCCGTTGCGCTTCAGGCCGCCTGCCGCGCACCCGGGTTCCAGCAGGACGCGCAGCGAGGGCGACCCGCCGGGCAGGAAGGACAGGGAGAACTCGACCGGCGTGTGGTCGTCGGAGAGGAAGGTCCGGGAGGGCGGCGGCAGGTCGAGGGGCCGTTCGGCCGCGGCCCCGAGCGCCTCGATCAGCACCGTGGCGTAGGCCTCGGCGTCGGTGAGGTCCAGTCCCGTGACGTGGCACAGCCGCAGCAGCTGGCCGCCGGTGAGCGCTCCGAGGGTCGGGGCTCCCCGTGCACCGCGGCCGCCGGTCGGGGTGCGCTTCACCGGGCCGCCCCCGCCGTGCGGGGGCGGGCAAGAAGATACCCGCCCGATGGGGCGGGTATCTTGCCTCGCCGTCTGTGCAGCGGGGTCCTGCCGGGAGCGTCGGCGAAGGGGGCGCTCGTGCGCCCCCTGGTTATGTGCGGGCCCGGCTCGGGCCGTCGGGCGGGGTGTCGGAGGAGAGCGGCGCCGCTGGATACCAGGTCCACGACACCTCCATTTTCTCGTGAGCAACATGGATACCGCGTTGCTCACTACCCCCGCCGGTGAAGCTTCATGCTGAGGAGGCGAAGACTGTGGATGTTGTGTGAATCACCTCGTGAGCCAGGTGAGGAACTTGCTCCACACGCCGGTCTGTTCGGGCCTGCGCGCCGTGTCGGCGGCTTCCTGTGCGGGCGGCTGCGCACCGGTCTGCGGGGTCGCCCGGCGCGCCGGCTGGACGGGGGTGAACCGTGCCGGAAGGGTGGCCAGGGCCCGGTTGAACGGCCCCGGACGCCACGTCAGGCTGTCCTCCGGGACGGCGAGTTCGACGTCGGGAAGCTGGTTGAGGAGGTTCTCGATGGCCGTGACGGCGATGTGCCGCGCCGGCTCCTTCGAGGGACAGGCGTGCGGGCCGGCGCTCCACGCGAGGTGGGCCCGGTTGCTGCCCGCCTGGCGTGCCGCCGACAGCGCGGGGCCGGTGTTGGCGGCGGCGAAGCTGACCATCACCAGGTCGCCGGCGGCCAGTTTCTGTCCGGCGAACTCCATGTCGGCGACCGGGTAGTGCGGGGCGTAGTTCGACATCGGCGGGTTCTCCCACAGGGTGTCGTCCATCGCCTCCTCGATCAGCCCGCCCTTGTAGGCGTACCGGTCGTGGGTGAGCAGCCGGTGCAGGGTGTTGCCGATGAGGTTGCGCAGCGGCTCGGCGCCCGCGCCCAGCAGCAGGGCGAGCTGGTGGACCATCTCCTCGTCGCTGAGCTTTGCCTGATGCTGCATCAGCCAGGAGGTGACGTCCTCGCCGGGCTTGCGTCGCTTGAGGGCGACCAGCTCGCCGACCGCCTGGAAGAGCACCTCGGTGGCCTTCTCGGCGTTGACGCCGTCGAACATGCCGGAGATGCCGAAGAGGACCCGGTCGCCGATGTCGGCGGTGCAGCCGAAGAGTTCGTTGAACACGAACAGCGGCAGCTGCTTGGCGTAGTCGCCGAGCAGGTCGGCCGAGCCACGGGCGCTGAACTGCGAGATGAGGTAGTCGGAGATCCGCTCGGTGCTGTGGCTGAGCAGCAGCGAGTCCACTCGCGCAAAGCTGTCCGTGACCGCCTGACGCAGCCGCAGATGGTCCGCGCCGTCGGCGAACATGCAGTTGGGCCGGTACGCCAGCAGCGGGGCGACGGGACTGTCGGGGCTGACCTTCCCCTCGTTGAAGTCCCGCCAGCGGCGTGCGTCCTTGCGGAACGACCCGGAGTCCTGGAGGAGTTGCAGCGCGGTGGCGTAGTCGGTGACGAGCGTGGCCTCCACTCCCGGGGCGAGCTCGACGGGCGCGGTGGGCCCGTAGTGGCGCAGGTAGGAGTAGTAGGCCTGCGGGTCGGCCGCGAACTCCGGCCCGTGGAGCGGCACTCTGCCGCCGGTGTGGTGCGCCGGGCACCCGGGCGGGGGCACGGGAGCGGTGGGTTGGTCCATTTCTGCTCCTAGTGGGCACGGTCCTGCAAGTGGCGGACGAGAGTGATGAGCGCTTCGGCCGACGACTTCTCGTCCCGCGCGTCGCAGGTGACGACGGGGGTGTCGTCGAGCAGGTCCAGCGCGTCACGCAGGGCGGTCTCGTCCCGCAGGGGTGAGCCGTCGAAGTGGTTGACGGCGATGGCGTAGTCCAGCCCGTACTGCTCGATCAGATCGATCACGGCGAAGGAGTCCGCGAGCCGCTCGGGGTCGACGAGCACCAGCGCGCCGAGCGCGCCACGCGCCATGTCCTCCCACATCTGCACGAAACGCTGCTGGCCCGGCGTTCCGAACAGGTACAGCACGACGCGGTCGCTGATGGTCAGACGGCCGAAGTCCATGGCGACCGTGGTGGTGGTCTTGCCCTGGACTCCCTTGAGGTCGTCGACCGACTCGGCGGCGCGCGTCATCGTCTCCTCGGTGGACAGCGGTTCGATCTCGGAGATCGCCCCGATGAACGTCGTCTTGCCGACCGCGAAGTGGCCCACGACGAGGATCTTCACCGCCGTCTGCGTCGCGCCGCCGCGGACGTACGCCTGCTCATCCAAACTTGGCCCTGAGACCATTCAGCACCTCCTCCAGGATCTCCCGGTCGGCGAGGGGGGCCCGCTGCACGGGCGGGCGGGTGACGAGGTAGCCGCCCTCGGTGAGGGCGGCGAGGAGGATCTTCACGACGCCGAGCGGGAGCTGGGTGTGTCCGGCGATCTCGGCGACCGACAGGTAGCCGGCCGAGCACAGCTCGAGCAGGCTCTGCTCCTCCGGGGACAACCGGGTGGGCCGCTGCTGGTGGTCGGCTGCCGCCGTCACCAGGGTGATGAGGGAGAGCTGCTCCTCGTCGGGCAGTCCGCGTCCCTTGGTGATGACGTACGGACGCACTAACTCCGCTGTCTGGGGCTCCAGTTCGTCGAATCCCGTCATGACCGCGCGCCGAGGTTCTCGCGCGGCGGCGTGGTCAGAGCCTTGCCGAGCTGACCGACGAGCTGCTGCATCCGGAAGGTGATGTCCGCCATGTCGACGTCGGGCGAGGCGGAGACGCCGAGGTAGGCACCCTCGCCGGCGGAGATCAGGAAGACCCAGCCCCCGTCGAACTCGACCAGCGTCTGCCGCCACCGCTGGCCGGCGTCCTCGCAGAAGAAGGCCAGGGAGCGGCTGAGCGACTGGACGCCGCTCATCGCCGCGGCCACGCGGTCCGCGTCGTCCTTGCCGAAGTCCTGCGTCCGGGCCATCAGCAGGCCGTCGGCGGATATCAGGACGGCGTGCAGGGCCCCGGGAATCTCCAGGGCGCTGTCAAGCATCCATGACAGATCGTCGTTCACGAGAACTCATGCCCTTCACTGCTTGCGCCACGTGTGCTGCTGGACTGTTCCGCGGGGTCCGCAGGGGTGGCCCGCCGGCCGGACTGGGTGCCGCGCTGGAAGGCGCCCATGATCGCCGCCGTCTCCGCACCCGATCGGGAGGGGGCGGAGGAGGTGGGCGCACTGCCGGGCACGATGGCCATGGGCCGCTTGCGGCGCCGCTTGGGCAGGCCGTCGACGGTGGTGCTCGGCGCCGGCGCGGGCTCGGGGCCGCCGCGGGGGGGTGCGGCGACGGCGGGAGCGACCGGGGTCGGTTCCCTCTGCTCGGGTGCGTTGGTGAGCAGGTCGTGCGGCAGGAGGAGGACCGCGCGTACCCCGCCGTAGGGCGAGCTGGAGTCGACGGACACCTCGAAGCCGAAGCGCTCGGCGAGCACGCCGATCACCGCGAACCCGAACTGCGGCGGGTTGCCCAGCCCGGAGACTCCGGAGACGCGGTCACTGGAGAGGAGTCTCTCCGCGCGGGTCCGCTCCTCGTCGTTCATACCGACACCGGCGTCGTCCACGACGATACAAATGCCCTTGGGCACGGTGCGAATGTTGATTTCGACGACCGTGTCCGGGCTGGAATAACTGGTGGCGTTGTCGAGCAGTTCGGCGAGGGCCAGTGCGACCGGTTCGACGGCGCGGCTGGTGATACCGAAATCGACCTGCGAGAGAATTTCCACCCGCCGGTAATGACGGATCCTGCCCTGGGCGCTGCGGACGACGTCGTAGACCGACGCCACATCACGCTGACGTCCCAGCCAGCCGTCGCAGAGGACGGCGATGGACTGGGCTCGTCGACCGAACTGGGAGTTCGTGTGGTCGATCTCCAAGAGGTCCTGGAGGATGACCGACTCGCCGTACTTGTTCTGGAGCCGGGAAACGATCAACTGCTGTTCCGCGGCCAGGCCCTGAAGGGTCCGCATGGCGGACTTCAGGACTGTTTTCGTTGCCTCGTCCGCTCTTTCCTGCGCCGCCTCGACGGATTTCGCGTACCCGTTCTCCAGCTCGCTGTGCCGAGCCCTGAGATCTGCGAACTCCTGCCTCAACGCCCGCGTCACCCTCCGCTGACGAACGATGAGGGCGACGGCGGCGAGCACGGCGACGAGGAGAGCCCAGAGTACCGGGTTCTGTATGTAATCAGTCATAAGACTCTCTTCAGGCGACTGACGGCCAGTTGCTGAATTCCCGTCAACGCGGGCGGACCGGCGGGACCGCCCGCATCGGGACCACCGCCCGGACCGTCCCCGTAGTCGAGGATGTCGTCCTTCACCCATCCGCCCGCTCTACAAGCGCCGTGATCGTATCACCACACGAAGCGGTCACAGGCCGCCAACATGTGTGCCCCAGATGAACATTGACGGTCCGTCAATCAATGGGGGATGAGTCGTCGGCGACGCAACCGATAAACGTGCTTCCGCGGCATTCGGGAGGCAATCGAGGCGTTCGCAAGGTTTCCCAGGATTCGGCGGACCGGCAAACGACGAAACCCGCATCCGGGATTCCCGGATGCGGGTGATGTCTTCGCGGACGTTCTCCACGAACCCTTCCTCACCGAGCGGAAGTCGCTCGACACGGAAGGTGACAAGTGTCCGAGGGGGGACTTGAACCCCCACGCCCGATAAAGGGCACTAGCACCTCAAGCTAGCGCGTCTGCCATTCCGCCACCCGGACCAGGTGTCTGCCGCCGTGGGTGTTTGCCCGCGGCGACATGGACAACAATACCAAGCTTTCGGAGTGCGCTTCACCCGAGTATCCGCTGGCCGGGGGCCTGTGGGGGCCGTCCGGGCCGGGCGCGGTCCCCGGCGTCACACCGCGTGGCCGGACGGTGACGGACACACGGTGGGGGCTCCTCCTCGGTGGCCCGCGTGTGCGGAGGCCGCGGGAGGTCGGCCGCCGCCCGCTCGTCCGACGGGCGAGGAACCGATGCGCCGCCGCGCGCCCGTCGCACCTGGCCCAGGCACACCGCGCCCGACGGAGCCGGCGCGGCGATGTTCTGGCGGCGGTCGTGCGGGCCGCGCCGCCGCTCCAGCGGGAGGCGTGATCATGCCGTCCGTCGACGAGGGACACCGACCTGGTGCGGGTCGCCACCGGGCCGGGCCGCGGCCCCGGTCTGCGTCGGCACGTCCCGGTCGGCGAGCCGGACGAGGGCCGTCGGGCCGTGCCCGTCCACCTTGTACGGGGCGAGCACCTCTGCGGTGAGTCCGCTGGGCCGCGTGGACGACCCCCTGAGCAGACGGCCGAGCGGACATGCAGGGGCGCGGGTGGGGCCGGCGGTCACGGACCGTGCGACGAGGGTGACGGCCGGCGCCCCGGGGCGAGCCGGGGGCGCCGGTCGGCCGCGCCGCCCCGCGGGTGTTCAGGGCATCAGCCGGTACCCGGGGAAGTTCCCCGGCAGCCGCTCCCCCGCCGGTCCCCGGGTCACCGCCCGCACGAGCAGCTCGCCGCCGACGAACGCCCCGCGCCAGGACGCCCCGAAGCCGCCGAACAGTTCGTCGCGGTCGCCACGGGAGCGGGGTGTGCCGTGGCCGACCTTGAACGCGCGGATCTGCGGGGCCAGTCGCTCGAAGGTGGCACGGTCGTCCGTGGACAGGGTGGCGACCAGTGCCCCGTTGGAGGCGTTCATGGCGGCGAGCAGTTCCGCCTCCGTGTCGACCAGGACGATGGTGTCGACCGGCCCGAAGGGTTCCGCGTGGTGCAGCGGGGAGGACGGCGGCGGGTTGAGGAGCGTGACCGGAGTGACGTACGCGGAGGTGTCCTGGCCGGGCAGGAAGCGGGCGTCCCTCGGGTCCCCGCGGTACAGCGGGACGGCTCCCCGGTCGACGGCCTCGGCGACCTGGTCGTGCAGGTCCTTGGCCTTGGCCGCGTTGATGACCGGCCCGAGGTCCAGTCGCGGGTAGGGGTCGTCCGGGTTTTCGACGGCCAGGGGGTGGCCGACCGTCAGCGTCCGCACCGCCGGGAGGTACGCCGCGAGGAAGGCGTCGAACAGCTCGCGCTGGACGACGAAGCGCGGGTACGCCGTGCAGCGCTGCTTGCCGTAGTCGAAGAGTTTCGGGACGAGGGCGGCGAGGGTGTCCCAGTCCGAGTGGTTCCAGACGCCCCAGGTGTTGAGTCCTTCCTGTTCGAGGATGTGCCGTTTGCCGAGGTCCGCCACGGCGGTGGCGACGGCGGCGCCGGTGTCGCGGCCGCCGACGAAGGAGACGCAGCCGATCTCGGGCGCCCGCACCAGCGCCTCCGACAGTTCGCCCCCGCTGCCGCTGACGAGGGTGACCGGGATGCCCTCGCGGGCGGCGAGAGCGCAGGCCAGGGTGAGACAGGCGACGCCGCCGTCGGTCGGGGTCTTGGCGATGACCGCGTTGCCCGCGAGCGCTTGGACCAGTACCGCGTGCACGAGCACGCTCATCGGGTAGTTCCAGCTCGCGATGTTGGACACCGGGCCGTCCAGCGGGGTCCGCCCGGCCAGCATCGGTTCGATGCCGTCGACGTACCAGCGGACTCCGTCGACGGCGCGGTCGACGTCCGCCTGCGCGAGCCGCCAGGGTTTGCCGATCTCCCAGACCAGGAGCAGCGCGAGGAGTTCGCGGTGGGCGGTGAGGGCGTCGAGGGTGGCGGCGACGCGGGCACGGCGTTCCGCCAGCGGGAGGTGGCGCCAGGCCCGGTGCTGGTCCAAGGAGGCGCGGACCGCCTGGTGGGCGGTGGCCCGGTCCAGGCGGGGCGGTCCGGTGACGGGCCTGCCGTCGACGGGGCTGGTGGCGGAAAGGGTACGGCCGTCGGCCTGCCAGGAGGCGTTCCAGAGGTTGAGGACCCGGTCGTCGCGGAAGGCCTCGGGGGCGGCGGCGAGGCAGCGTCGCCAGGCGTCGGCCCAGGACATGCCGGATTTGAGGGTGAGGGTGGATGCCATGCGGTTGCTCCGCTCTCGGTGCACGGTCGAGAGGAAAAGGGGAAGGGGACAGGGCGCGGGCCCTTGGGCGCCCGCGCGGCGGGCACCGGAACGGGCGGGCGCGGGCCCTTGTGAGGGCCCGCACGGGGGTGTCAGGCCCGGTCGCCGAGCAGGTCGAGCACGAGCTTCGCGGTCTCGGTCGGCGTGTTTCCCACCCGCACCCCGGCCGCCTCCAGTGCCTCCTTCTTCGCCTGTGCGGTCCCCGAGGAGCCGGAGACGATCGCGCCGGCGTGGCCCATGGTCTTGCCCTCGGGCGCGGTGAAGCCGGCGATGTAGCCGACGACCGGCTTGGCGACGTGGTCGCGGATGTAGGCGGCGGCCCGCTCCTCCGCGTCGCCGCCGATCTCCCCGATGAGGACGACGAGGTCGGTGCCCGGGTCGTCCTCGAAGGCGGCGAGGCAGTCGATGTGGGTCGTCCCGACGACCGGGTCGCCGCCGATGCCGACGCACGTGGAGAAGCCGATGTCCCGCAGTTCGTACATGAGTTGGTACGTCAGCGTCCCCGACTTGGAGACCAGGCCGATGCGGCCGGGTCCGGTGATGTCGGCGGGGATGATGCCCGCGTTGGACAGGCCGGGGCTGATCAGGCCGGGGCAGTTGGGGCCGATGACCCGGGTGCCGCGCGCCGTGGCGTGGGCGGTGAAGGCGACGGAGTCGTGGACCGGGATGCCCTCGGTGATGACGACGGCGAGCCCGATGCCGGCGTCGGCGGCCTCGGTGACGGCCGCCTTGGCGAAGGCGGGCGGGACGAAGACGACGGTGACGTCGGCGCCGGTCGACCGTATACCGTCGGCGACCGACCCGAAGACAGGTACGGAGCGGGGAGCGCCCACCAGGCCGTTCGGGGACGCGGGGACCTCGAAGTCGACGGTCCGGCCCGCCTTGCGGGGGTTGACGCCGCCGACGACGTTCGTGCCGGCGGCGATCATGCGTCGGGTGTGCTTCATGCCCTCGCCGCCCGTCATGCCCTGGACGAGGACCTTGCTCTCCTCGGTGAGGTAAACGGCCATGGTGTCTCCTCAGACTGCGGTGGCGAGTCGGGCGGCGCGGCGGGCGGCGCCGTCCATGGTGGTGGCCTGTTCGAGCAGGGGATGGCGGTGCTCGGCGAGGAGGGCGCGGCCCCGGGCGGCGTTGTTGCCGTCGAGACGGACGACGAGCGGCTTGGTCAGCCGTACGGTGTCCAGGGCGCGCACGATGCCCTCGGCCACCGCGTCGCAGGCGGTGATGCCGCCGAAGACGTTGACGAGGACCGATTTCACGGCCGGGTCGGACAGGACGACCGCCAGCCCGTCGGCCATGACCGCGGCCGACGCTCCGCCGCCGATGTCGAGGAAGTCGGCGGGGCGGGCGCCGCAGCCGGCGACCACGTCGAGCGTCGACATGACCAGTCCGGCGCCGTTGCCTATGATGCCGACCTCGCCGTCCAGCTTGACGTAGTTGAGGCCCTTCGCCGCGGCCGCCGCCTCCAGCGGGTCGCGGTGTTCGGCGGCCGTATCGCCCCAACGGGGTTGCCGGAAGGACGCGTTGTCGTCGAGGGTGACCTTGCCGTCGAGGGCGATCAGTTGGCCCTGCCGGGTGCGCACGAGCGGGTTGACCTCGACGAGGAGGGCGTCCTCGCGGACCAGCACCTGCCAGAGCCGGACCAGCATGTCGACGGCCTGCGTCGGCAGACCGGCCGCGGCGACGATCTGGCCCGCCTTCGCCGAGGTGACGCCCTCGGCCGGGTCGATGGGGATACGGGCGACGGCGTCCGGGCGACGGGCGGCGACCTCCTCGATCTCCATGCCGCCCTCGGCGGAGGCGACGGCGAGGAAACGACCGGCCGCGCGGTCGAGGACGTAGGCGACGTAGAACTCGCTCTCGATGTCGACCGGCTGGGCCAGCATGACGGTGCCGACCGTGTGGCCCTTGATGTCCATGCCGAGGATCTGGCGGGCGGTCAGTTCGGCGGCGGCCGGGTCCGCCGCGAGCTTGACGCCGCCCGCCTTGCCGCGTCCGCCTGCCTTGACCTGCGCTTTCACGACGGCGCGGCCGCCGAGTCGGCGGGCGATCTCGCGCGCCTCCTTGGGTGAGCGGGTCACCTCGGCCCGCGGTACCGCGATGCCGTGTTCCTCGAAGAGTTCCCTTGCCTGGTGTTCGTACAGGTCCATCTCGGCTCCTGTCTGCGAAGTCATCGCGAGGCCGAACCCCGATGACTGAAAGTGCCGCACGCCCCCTGGACACCACCCACCGGATGCGGGATAACAAGCTTCATACAGTATTCGTCGACTGTATGCAATGTACCGCGTGAGCTTTCCAACCCCCTACGAAGGGACGGGACTTCGCCATGCCCGACGACACCCAGGACGCGATTTCCGGTGGTCATCTCGTTGCCAAGGCGCTCAAGGCCGAGGGCGTCGACCGCATCTACACCCTGTGCGGCGGCCACATCATCGACATCTACGACGGCTGCGTAGACGAGGGCATAGAAGTCGTCGACGTCCGCCACGAGCAGGTCGCCGCCCACGCCGCCGACGGCTACGCCCGCGTCACCGGCAAGCCCGGCTGCGCGGTCGTCACGGCCGGCCCCGGCACCACCGACGCCGTCACCGGTGTCGCCAACGCCTTCCGGGCCGAGTCACCCATGCTGCTGATCGGGGGCCAGGGGGCGCTCAGCCAGCACAGGATGGGATCCCTCCAGGACCTGCCGCACGTCGACATGATGGCGCCCATCACCAAGTTCTCGGCGACCGTGCCGGACACCGCGCGCGCCGCGGACATGGTGTCCATGGCGTTCCGCGAGTGCTACCACGGCGCGCCTGGCCCCTCCTTCCTGGAGATCCCGCGCGACGTCCTCGACGCCAGGGTGCCCGCCGCGAAGGCGCGGGTGCCGCGGGCCGGTGCCTACCGCGCCTCCACCCGCTCGCCCGGCGACCCCGAGGCCGTCGAGAAGCTCGCCGACCTCCTCACGCACGCCGAGAAGCCCGCGATCCTGCTGGGCAGCCAGGTGTGGACGACCCGTGGCACGGAGGCCGCCGTCGAGCTGGTCCGCACCCTGAACATACCGGCGTACATGAACGGCGCCGGCCGCGGCACCCTCCCGCCCGGCGACCCGCACCACTTCCAGCTCTCCCGTCGTTACGCCTTCTCGAACGCCGACGTCATCGTGATCGTCGGCACGCCCTTCGACTTCCGCATGGGCTACGGCAAGCGGCTGTCGCCGGACGCGACCGTCGTGCAGATCGACCTCGACTACCGCACGGTCGGCAAGAACCGCGACATCGACCTCGGCATCGTCGGCGACGCCGGCCTGGTGCTGAAGTCGGTGACCGAGGCGGCCTCGGGACGCCTCGACGGGGGCGCGTCCCGGCGCAAGGAGTGGCTCGACGAACTGCGTGCCGCCGAACAGAGCGCCCTGGAGAAGCGGCTTCCGCAACTGCGCTCGGACGCCTCACCCATCCACCCCTACCGCCTGGTCAGCGAGATCAACGACTTCCTCACCGAGGACTCGATCTACATCGGCGACGGCGGCGACATCGTCACCTTCTCCGGACAGGTCGTGCAGCCCAAGTCGCCGGGCCACTGGATGGACCCGGGCCCGCTGGGCACCCTCGGCGTCGGCGTGCCCTTCGTCCTCGCGGCCAAGCAGGCACGGCCCGACAAGGAGGTCGTCGCCCTCTTCGGCGACGGCGCGTTCTCCCTCACCGGCTGGGACTTCGAGACCCTCGTCCGCTACGACCTCCCCTTCGTCGGCATCGTCGGCAACAACTCCTCCATGAACCAGATCCGCTACGGCCAGGCCGCCAAGTACGGCAAGGAGCGCGAGCGGATCGGCAACACCCTCGGCGACGTCCACTACGACAAGTTCGCCCGGATGCTGGGCGGTCACGGCGAGGAGGTCCGCGACCCCGCCGACATCGGCCCCGCGCTCCGGCGCGCCCGCGAGTCCGGGAAACCCTCGCTGATCAACGTCTGGGTCGACCCCGACGCGTACGCCCCCGGAACCATGAACCAGACCATGTACAAGTGAGGAGCGCCGGTCATGACCAAGGCACTCGAAGGCATCCGCGTCCTGGACATGACGCACGTCCAGTCCGGACCCTCGGCGACCCAGCTGCTCGCCTGGCTCGGCGCCGACGTCGTCAAGCTGGAGGCGCCCTCCGGTGACATCACGCGCAGGCAGCTGCGCGACCTCCCGGACGTCGACTCCCTCTACTTCACGATGCTCAACTGCAACAAGCGGAGCATCACCCTCAACACCAAGACCGAGCGCGGCAAGGAGATCCTCACCGAGCTGATCCGCCGCTCCGACGTCATGGTCGAGAACTTCGGACCGGGCGCGGTGGACCGGATGGGCTTCACCTGGGACCGGGTCCAGGAGATCAACCCGCGGATCGTCTATGCCTCCATCAAGGGGTTCGGGGACGGCCCCTACACCAACTTCAAGGCGTACGAAGTCGTCGCTCAGGCCATGGGCGGGTCGATGTCGACCACCGGTTTCGAGGACGGGCCGCCGCTGGCGACCGGGGCCCAGATCGGGGATTCGGGGACGGGTGTGCACGCCGTGGCGGGGATCCTCGCGGCCTTGTACCAGCGCGAGAACACCGGGCGCGGGCAGCGGGTCAACGTGGCCATGCAGCACGCGGTACTCAACCTGTGCCGGGTGAAACTGCGGGACCAGCAACGCCTGGCACACGGTCCGCTCGCCGAATATCCCAACGACGACTTCGGCGAGGAGGTTCCCCGCTCCGGAAACGCGTCCGGCGGCGGCCAGCCAGGCTGGGCCGTCAGGTGCGCGCCGGGCGGACCGAACGACTACGTCTACGTCATCGTGCAGCCCGTCGGCTGGCAGCCGGTCACCGAGCTGATCGGCCGGCCCGAGCTGGCCGACGACCCCGAGTGGGCGACGCCCGAGGCCCGGCTGCCCAAACTGGGCAAGATGTTCCAGCTGATCGAGGAGTGGTCCTCGACGCTGCCCAAGTGGGAGGTGCTGGAGCGGCTCAACGCCCACAACATCCCGTGCGGCCCGATCCTGTCCACCAAGGAGATCATCGAGGACGCGTCGCTGGCCGCCAACGACATGGTCGTCCGCGTACCGCACCCCGAGCGCGGCGAGTTCGTGACCGTCGGCAGCCCGCTCAAACTCTCCGACTCCCCCGTCGAGGTGACCGGTTCCCCACTGCTCGGCCAGCACAACGAAGAGGTGTACGTGGGCGAACTCGGCCTGGGTGACGAGGAAATGCGCCTGCTCAAGTCGAACGGGGTGATCTGACGTGATGGCCGAGGACCGGGTACTGAGGGTGCGCGCGCTGCTCGACGCGGTGCGCTCCGAGGGGCGGACCGCGCTGACCGCGCCCGAGGGCAAGGTGGTCGCGGACGCCTACGGGATCGCCGTACCGGGCGAGGAACTGGCGACCGACGTCGACGAGGCCGTCGCGTACGCGGCGCGTTTCCCCGGTCCGGTCGTGATGAAGATCGTCTCGCCGGACATCCTGCACAAGACCGACGCCGGCGGGGTGGTCGTCGGTGTCCAGGGCGCGGCGGACGTACGGGCCGCGTTCCACGGGATCGTCGCCAACGCGCGCGCGTACGACGCCGACGCGCGCATCACGGGCGTACAGATCCAGGAGCTGCTGCCGAAGGGGCAGGAGGTCATCGTCGGCGCGGTCACGGATCCGACGTTCGGCAAGGTCGTGGCGTTCGGGCTGGGCGGGGTGCTGGTGGAGGTGTTCAAGGACGTCACCTTCCGGCTCGCGCCCGTGGACGCCGACGAGGCCCTGTCCATGCTCGACTCGATCCGGGCGGCGGAGATCCTGCGCGGGGTGCGTGGACAGGCGGCCGTGGACCGGTGGGCCGTCGCCGAGCAGATCCGCCGGGTGTCCCAACTGGTCGCCGATTTCCCGGAGATCGCGGAGGTCGACCTCAACCCGGTGATCGCCACCCCGGAGGGCGCGGTCGCCGCGGACATCCGCGTGATTCTGTCCGACGCGCCCGTGAGGGAACGCCGGCGCTACACGCGCGCGGAGATCCTCACGTCGATGCGGCGGCTGATGGAGCCCGTGTCGGTCGCCGTGATCGGCGCCTCCAACGAGCCGGGAAAGATAGGCAACTCGGTGATGCGCAACCTCATCGACGGAGGCTTCGCCGGTGACATCCACCCGGTGAATCCCCGGGCCGATGACATCCTGGGCCGCAAGGCGTACAAGAGTGTCACCGACGTTCCCGGTGAGGTGGATGTGGCGGTCTTCGCGATCCCCGCCAAGTTCGTGGCCTCGGCGCTGGAGGAGGTGGGACGCAAGAGGATCCCCAACGCCGTGCTGATCCCGTCCGGGTTCGCCGAGACCGGCGAGCACGCGCTCCAGGACGAGATCGTGGCCGTCGCCGAGCGGCACGGCGTCCGGCTGCTCGGGCCGAACATCTACGGCTACTACTCGACCTGGCAGGACCTGTGCGCCACGTTCTGCACCCCGTACGACGTCAAGGGCGGGGTCGCGCTGACCTCGCAGTCCGGTGGCATCGGGATGGCCGTCCTGGGGTTCGCCCGGACCACGAAGACGGGTGTGTCGGCGATCGTGGGGCTCGGCAACAAGGCCGACCTGGACGAGGACGACCTGCTGACCTGGTTCGGCGAGGATCCGCACACCCGGTGCATCGCGATGCACCTGGAGGACCTCAAGGACGGGCGCGCCTTCGTCGAGGCCGCGCGGGCGACCGTGCCGAAGAAGCCGGTCGTCGTGCTCAAGGCGGGACGTACGGCGGCCGGTGCCAGGGCCGCCGGCTCGCACACGGGGGCCCTCGCGGGCGACGACGCCGTGTACGACGACATCCTGCGGCAGGCGGGGGTGATCCGGGCTCCCGGACTGAACGAGATGCTGGAGTACGCGCGCGCGTTGCCGGTCCTTCCCACCCCGAAGGGCGACAATGTCGTGATCATCACCGGGGCCGGCGGCAGCGGGGTGCTCCTGTCGGACGCGGTGACCGACAACGGCCTGACGCTGATGGACATCCCGCCCGACCTGGACGCCTCCTTCCGGGAGTTCATCCCGCCCTTCGGCGCGGCGGGAAACCCGGTCGACATCACCGGCGGCGAGCCGCCGTCGACGTACGAGGCGACGATCCGGCTCGGTCTGGAGGACCCGCGCATCCACGCCCTCGTCCTCGGCTACTGGCACACCATCGTCACTCCCCCGATGGTGTTCGCGGAACTCACCGCGCGCGTGGTGGCCGAGTTCCGCGCGCGCGGCGTCGAGAAGCCCGTCGTGGCGTCGCTCGCGGGTGACGTGGAGGTAGAGGAGGCCTGCCAGTACCTGTACGAGCGGGGAGTCGTCGCCTACCCGTACACGACCGAGAAGCCGGTGGCGGTGCTCGGCGCGAAGTACCGGTGGGCGCGGGCGGCCGGGTTGCTGGGGGGCGGTTCATGAGGTGACCCGGCGCGGGGCCGGCCGACGGTGCGCGTCGGCCGGCTCCGGGACCCGTGCGCGCACGAAAGGCATTGGACAGGGGGCGCTGGCCAGATCTTTCGACGCAAGGGGTGCGACACGATGACAACCACCGACTTCTCCAGGTCCCTCACGTACCGGGAGGTGACGGACCGCAACGGCCGCCTGTACCGGATCGGCGAGACCGACCGGGACATCATGGGGCGACCACGCTGGACCATGGTGCTCTTCCCGTGGATGGGCATGCTGGGCATCAGCTCCTCGGAGTACGCGTTCACCTCCGCCGAGGAGACCCTGCACGAGGCCCACCTGTGGGACAACGGGCACATCTTCTGGCTGATGGGGGTCTGGGTCTTCTTCCAGGCCGCCGTGGCCTTCCCCGCCGGACAGCTGCGGGAGAGCGGAAGGCTCCCCGCGCGCCACGCGATGATGCTCGGCGCGCTGGGCACGGTCTGCGGCTATCTCTCGCTGGCGTTCGCGCCGCACGTGATCGTCGCCTACATCGGGTTCGGCATGTTCAGCGGCATCGGCGCCGGCCTCGTCTACGCGACCTGCGTGAACATGGTCGGCAAGTGGTATCCGGAGCGCAAGGGCGGCAAGACCGGCATGGTCAACGGCGGTTTCGCCTACGGCTCGGTGCCCTTCGTGTTCCTGTTCACCTCGTACATGGACCTCGGCAACTACGAGACCGTCCTGGTGCTGGTGGGTCTGACCTGCTGCTCGGTCGTCGCCTTCGCCGGCTGGTTCTTCAAGGACCCGCCGAAGAACTGGTGGCCCGCGCACGTGGACCCGCTGCGGCAGACCGACGACCCGAAGATCCGCCGCGCGCTGGAGAAGAACCCGCCGGCGGTCAAGCAGTACACACCGAAGGAGGCCGCCCGCACACCCGTCCTGTGGATGATGTGGTTCTGTCTGCTGTGCACCGCCGGCATCAACATCTTCGGCATCGCCTTCCAGGTGCCCTTCGGCAAGGACATGGGCTTCGCGGGCGGGGTCGTCGCCACGGCGATGTCCCTGAAGGCCGTCGTCAACGGCACCGGCCGCGGCGTGATCGGCTGGATATCCGACAAGTTCGGCCGCCGCCACACGCTGATCATCGTCTGCCTGGTCCTGGGCACCGCCCAGTTCGGGGTACTGGTCTCCGGCCAGATGGGCAGCATGCCCTTCTTCCTGTTCTGCTCCATGGTCTCCGGCTTCGGCGGCGGCGCGATCTTCCCGCTCTTCGCGGCCATGACGGCGGACTACTTCGGCGAGAACAACAACGCCTCCAACTACGGGATGGTCTACAGCTCCAAGCTGATCTCGGGCCTGGTCGGCTCCGGGATGGGCGCGGTCGTGGTCGCCGCGTGGGACTACGAGGGGGCGTTCGTCATCGCGGGGTCCATCGGCCTGGCCTCCGCGGTCCTGGCCCTCTTCCTGAAGGCGCCGGGCAGGCCGAAGACCCGGAACGTGGTTCCCAACCCGCACCCGCTCGGCGACGAGACGGCCTGACCCCGACGCGACGGACCGGGCGGCCCTTCCCCCGAGAGGGGAGGACCGCCCGGTGCGCGGGTGCGGGGAGGACCGTTCGGTGCGCGGGTGCGGTCAGCGGCGCCGCTCGCGCAGCGCCGCGAGGTTGTCGTAGCCGGTCCTGGCATGTCGCAGGGACTGCCCGGGATCGGTGGAGCTGGGCGCGTTGTCCTGCTCCACCATCGGGTTGTGGTAGTTGCGTTCCCCGACCCGCGAGAAGAACGTGGCGTAGTCGATGACGCCCGTCCCGAAGGGCACCATGTCGTAGCCCTGCCCGTTGGTGGTGTTGGCCGTGCCGTCCTTGGCGTGGAACAGCGGGTAGCGCTTGTTGTGTCGGGCGACCAGACCGGCGGGGTCGAAGACCTTCTCCCGGACGGAGCCGTCGTGCGCGGTGTAGGTGTGGAACTTGTACCGGGCCACGTGCGCCCAGAAGACGTCCATCTCCAGCCAGACGTACTTCGGGTCGGTGACCTTCAGGAAGTACTCCAGCCTGCGGATGCCGGAGCTGCGGGTGGGCCGGCCCCGGTCGTCCAGCGGACCGCCGTCGAGGAGGAAACCGTAGGCGGCGTCGTGGTTGTGGGTGTAGAGCTTGACGCCCTCGCGGTGGGCGATCTTCCCGAGGACGTTCCACTTGTCGGCGGCGACGTCCCAGTCCGCCCGGTAGGAGCTGTTGGTGGGGTCGGCGCCGGTGCCCATGTGGTCCATGCCCAGGATGTTGGCGATCTCCAGGTGCTTCTTGAAGGTGTCCAGGTCGGCGGTGGTCAACGGCCAGGAGGGCGGTATGAAGCCGTGGTTGCCCTGGGCGCGCAGGCCGTACTCGTCCAGCCAGCGCCGCAGGAGCCTGGCGCCCTCCACGGACTCCAGTGCGGCGCCGCCGGGCGCGTCGGGGTGCTGGCCGTAGCCGGCGAACTCGACCTGGCGGTAGCCGAAGCGGGCCAGTTGCCCGAAGACCTCGCGGAAGCCCGAGGGCAGGTCGGTGGAGAGAGGGTCTCGGCCGGTCGCGTCGCGGACGGTGTAGAGGATGATGCCGCGCTTGTGGGCCGGCACGAGAGCGTCACGGCCGTGTCCGTGGCCGCCGTGGCCGTGGGTTCCTCCGTCCCGGTCCTGGGCGAAGGCCGGTGAGGCGCCGAGGACGGGGGCGGCGATCGCCCCGCCGGCGACAGCGGTGCAGGTGCTGAGGAAGCGGCGGCGGCCGATACCCAGGCTGCGGCGCAGGGCCTCGTCGGGGCCCTCGGTGGCGTCGGTGCGGGACGTGTCGGAGTACGGGGTCACGGATGCCTGCCTTCTGTCGTGGCCCGCCCCGAGGACGCGGGGCGGGCCGTTGTCAGTGGTGCGTGCTTCACTGAATGCGGCTGGATCTCGGCGGCCGTGCGTCAGCCGAGTCCGGCGAGATGGAGCAGGAGTTGCTTGACATCGGTGGCCGCGACCCGGTCACCGACGGCGCGGGGGGTGGAGCAGATGAGGAGCGGACCGTCGTCGTCGCTCGCGGGTGGGCGGCCGTGGCTGCCCCGAACAGGTGACGGATCGAGGGGCACGACCGCCATGCGGTAGCGCATGCCCAGCTTCTTGCGCGCCAGGGCGGTGGCCGCCTTGACCTTCACGTAGGGGTCGAGCGGGTCCATGAACAGCTCGACCGGGTCGTATCCCGGTTTGCGGTGGATCTCGACGAGCCGGGCGAAGTCGGGTGCGCGGGCGTCGTCGAGCCAGTAGTAGTAGGTGAACCAGGCGTCCGGCTCCGCGACGGCGACGAGTTCGCCCGAGCGCTGATGGTCGAGGTGGTGCGCCTTCTTGCCCTGGTCGTCGAGGAGTTCCCCGATGCCGGGTAGGCCGGCGAGGGCTGCACGGGTGGCGTCCAGGTCCTCGGGGCGGCGCACGTAGACGTGGGCGATCTGGTGGTCCGCGACCGCGAAGGCACGGGACGCCATCGGGTCGAGGTACTCCATGCCGTCCTGGGTGTGCACCTCCAGCAGTCCGGCGCGACGCAGGGCACGGTTGATGTCGACGGGCCGGCTCACCGGGGTGATGCCGTACTCGGACAGCGCGACGACGGTACGGCCCTCGGCGCGCGCCTCCTCCAGCAGCGGTGCCACGGCGGCGTCGAGGTCGGAGGCCGCCCGCAACGAGCGCGGGTCGTCGGGGCCGAAGCGCTGGAGGTCGTAGTCGAGGTGAGGGAGGTAGCACAGGGCCAGGTCGGGCCGGCGGGTGCGCAGGATGTGCCGGGTGGCGTCGATGATCCAGCGGCTGGAGACGAGGTCCGCGCCGGGGCCCCAGAAGTGGAAGAGGGGAAAGGTGCCGAGCTTCTCGGTGAGTTCGTCGTGCAGGGCCGGTGGCCGGGTGTAGCAGTCGGGCTCCTTGCGGCCGTCGGCGTAGTAGACGGGGCGGGGGGTGACGGTGATGTCGGTGTCGGCGCCCATGGCGTACCACCAGCAGACGTTGGCGACCGTGTAGCCGGGATACGCCCGTCGGGCGGCGTCCCACAGCTTGTCGCCGGCGACGAGACCGTTGTGCTGGCGCCACAGGAGGACGTCGCCGAGCTCGCGGAAGTACCAGCCGTTGCCGACGATGCCGTGCTCGGACGGATGCGTGCCGGTGAGGAAGGTGGACTGGGCGGCGCAGGTGACGGCGGGCAGGACGGTGCCGAGGGGGGCACGCGAGCCGCTCGAGGCCAGGGACTTGAGGTGAGGCATGTGGTCGAGGAGACGGGGGGTGAGACCGACGACGTCGAGGACGAGCAGCGGCACGGGTCGTTCCGGGTCGGCGGCGGCCTCCGCGGTGGCCTCCTGGCCCGCCTCCGGGGCGGCCTGCCAGGTGGCGAAGGTCATGGCAGCTCCTTCAGGCCGAGGTCGGTCAACAGGTCCCGTGCCAGGGCGAGTTCGGCGGCAATGCCGTCGGCGAGCTGGGCGCGGCCACGGGGGCGCAGCTCGGGCGGGAGTGCCTGCCAGGTGTAGGTCTCGACCTCGAGGTGACGGGTGAGCGGGTGCGGTCCGCCGACGAGGCGGGTCAGGGCGCCCTTCAGGACGGGGAGGGTGGAGGTGAGGGGTGCGGCGGGGGGCGCGTGCAGCGGGACGTGGAAGTGCGCGCGCCACGGCGTGCCGTCGGGCAGGACGTCGCCGGCGAGGGCCTCGCCCAGGTCGTCGGTGCCCTGCCGGCCGGTGGGGACGGGCGGCCCTCCCGTTCGAGCGGAGTGGGGAGTGGGGCAGGTCCGGGTCTGGTGCAGGAACCGGGGTTCGTCGAAGGCGGCGAGGGCCGCGCGGACGGCGGGGAGGTGGGGGTGTTCGGCGTGCAGGGCTGCCGACAGCTGGGACTTGACGACGGGGACGTGGGCCGCGGTGAGCGCGTCCAGGGCCGTGTGCGGGTCTTCGAAGGAGGTGGCGAGGTGACAGGTGTCGACGCAGACGCCGATGCGGGGGTGGCCGACGGCGGTGAGCGGGGCGAGGGCGTCACCGGTGGTCTCGACGATGCAGCCGGGCTCCGGTTCGAGGCCGACGCGGACGGAGTGGCCGGTGAGGTCGGCGAGGGCGTCCAGGCGTTCGGCGAGCGTGAGCAGGGCGGCGTGCGCGGCATCGGCGCGGGCGGGGCTCCAGGCGGTGCGCCAGCCGAGGGGCAGGGTGGAGATGCTGCCCTCGGTGAGGTCGTCGGGCAGGAGACCGGTGAGGACACGGGCCAGGGCCGTGGTGTGGTCCAGGCGCTCACGGTCGGCCCAGTCGGGCTTGTACACGCGGTACTTGACCTGCTGGGCGCCGAAGCCCTCGTAGGGGAAGCCGTTGAGGGTGACGACCTCCAGGCCCCGCCGGTCGAGTTCGGCGCGCAGGCCGCGCAGGGCGGACGGGTCGGTGTCGAGGGCGTGCGCGGCGTCCCTGGCGAGCCAGAGGCCGATGCCGAGCCGGTCGCGGCCCAGGCGACGGCGGACGGGCTCGCAGTGGTCCCGCAGTTGCGCGAGCACGCCGTCGAGGGTCTCGGCGGGATGCACGTTCGTGCAGTAGGCGAGGTGGACGACGGTGCCGTCGGGGTGGCGGAAGCGCATCGTTCACTCCCCGCCGCGCAGCACGGAGTTGCCCTCGTGGGTGGCGCCGGGAGCGCTCACCTCGACGTTCAGCCGGCCGCTGAGGCCGTAGAAGGCGACGGGGTTGCGCCACAGGACCCGGTCGACGTCGTCCTCGGTGAAGCCCTCGGCGAGCATCAGGTCCGCCACGCGGCGGGTCTTGAGGGGATCACTGCGGCCCCAGTCCGCGGCGGAGTTCACCAGGATCCGCTCCGGCCCGTGGGCGCGCAGGATCCCCACCATGCGGCGCTCGTCCATCTTGGTGTCCGGATACACGGAGAAGCCCAGCCAGCAGCCGCTGTCCCGGGCCTCCTTCACGGTGGTCTCGTTGAGGTGGTCGATCAGGACGTGCTCCTCGGGCAGCGCGGACTCCCGGACGACGTCGAGGGTGCGGCGCAGCCCGGCGAGCTTGTCGCGGTGCGGGGTGTGCACCAGCGCGGGCAGCCCGTGGTCGGCGGCGAGCTGGAGCTGTGCGGCGAGGGCGGTGTCCTCGGCGGGGGTCATCGAGTCGTAGCCGATCTCGCCGACGGCCACGACCTGGTCCTTGACGAGATACCGGGGCAGTTCGCCGAGGACGGGGACGCAGCGCGGGTCGTTCGCCTCCTTGGGGTTGAGGGCGAGGGTGCAGTGGTGGGCGATGCCGTACTGGGCGGCCCGGAAGGGTTCCCAGCCGAGGAGGGAGTCGAAGTAGTCGAGGAAGGAGGCGGGCGAGGTGCGGGGCTGGCCGAGCCAGAAGGACGGCTCGACGACGGCGCGGACACCGGCCCTGTACATGGCCTCGTAGTCGTCGGTGGTCCGGGAGGTCATGTGGATGTGGGGGTCGAAGATGCGCATCAGGACTCCTTGCCGTGGGGGTGGCCCGTGCCGTGGGGACGCGTCGCGTGCGGCGGGGGCACGGGACCAGCGGGGCCGGCCGAGTCGGTCAGGGCGAGAACGCGGTGCAGGTCAGCGGGTACGGGACGGTCCGCGGCCGTGCGTTCGGCGGCGTAGTCGCCGAGCATGCGGGCGAGTTCCGTGTCGCCGCGGGCCCGGTGCGCCAGGTCCGCCACCTCGTCGACGGGCACTCCCGTGAACAGACACTTCAGGACGGCGTGGCGCCAACCGTGCGCGTCGAGGTGGCGGGCGGCGTAGGGGCCGACGGCGGCCGTCAGGAGCCGGGTGTCGTTGGTGCGCAGGGCGTCCTCCACCAGCGGCAGGGCGTCCGGGCCGGACACGAGGTGCGGCAGAGCGTGCAGCACGGCGCGGCGTTCGTCGGCGGTGCCCTGGAAGTAGACCCGGCTGAGAGCGGCCGGGTCGGCGCGGGCGGCGCGCAGGATGAGCATCCGGGCGGCGTCCGCGTACCGGCTGCCGCAGCGACGGCCGGCCTCGGCGAGACGCAGCTCCCACGCGGAGATCGGACCGTGGGTACCGGGGTGGGCGGCGGCCTCGTCGAGGGCTTGGAGGAACCAGGCGCGTGCCGGTTCGGGCAGCTCGGACTCCAGGTCGCCCTGGAGGGCGTCGAGGGAGGTGAGGGCCGGGGCCGGGGACGTCCTGCCGGGGGCGGGGGTGGTGCCCCGGTGTGACCGCTCGGGGGTGGCCGGGGTGGTGTGGCGGTGGGTCATGCAGTGCTCCCTTCCTGGACGGCGGAAGGATCGCCGGGTGGTACGGGAGAGAGGGGCGGGGGCGGCAGGCGCGGTGAGTGAGTGGGCGGCGGTTCACTGTGCTCGGGGCGGTGTCCGGCCTCTTCGGGAGCGGACGTGCCGTGGCCGACCTCCCCGGCCTCGGCCGCGCGGCCGTCAGGTGGGGCGGGTGTCGCCGCGCGGCGGAGGAAGGGGAGGGAAAGTTCGGCCTGCCGGGGTCCGGCGTGGGAGTGCCGGGGCAGCTCGACGACCGTCAGGCCCCGGTAGCCGGTGGCGCGGAGCGCGGCGAGGACGGACGGGAAGTCGATCTCGCCGTCCCCGAAGGGGAGGTGCTCGTGGACGCCTCGGCGCATGTCCTCGATCTGCACGTGGCGCAGCCAGGGCGCCGCGGCACGCACACAGTCGGCGGGAGGGAGCGGTTCGAGGCACTGGCAATGACCGATGTCGAGGGTGAGGCCGAGCGGCTCGGGATCACCGAGAAGGAGACGCAGACGGTGGAAGTCGGCGACGGTGGCGAGGAGATGCCCCGGCTCGGGTTCGACGGCCAGGGGCACGCCGGCGGTGGCGGCGGCCTCCAGTACGGGGGCGAGGGCCTCCGCGAGGCGCCGCCAGGCGGTGTCCCGGTCCGTGCCGGGCGGCAGGGTGCCGCTGAAGCAGTGCACGGCGTGGGCGCCGAGGTCGGCGGCGATGTGGACGGCGCGGAGCAGGAGGTCGACTCGGCGGGCACGGTCCTCCGGATCGGCGTCCAGGAGGGAGGGTCCGTGCTTGCGGCGTGGGTCGAGGACATAGCGGGCTCCGGTCTCCACGGTGACGGCGAGCCCGAGCGCGTCCAGCCGCTGTGCCAGATGCCGGGTGCGGGTGGCGAGGTCGGACGCGAGCGGATCGAGGTGCATGTGGTCGAGGGTCAGCCCGACGCCGTCGTAGCCGAGGTCGGCGAGGAGGGCGAGGGCGTCGTCGAGGCGGAGATCGGCCAGACCGTTGGTGCCGTAGCCGAAGCGGAGGGGGCGTGGGATCCCCTCCGGGACATCCGCCGCAGGGACGGCGGGGGCCGGGCGGCGGGCGCTCATGTGACGCTCACCCGCTTCGCGAACCACCGGGCGACCGGGGCGAGGGCGACCGTGCACAGCGCTGTGACGGTGGCTCCGGCGCGGGCCGCGAGGACGGACTGGAGGGGGATCGTGGCGCGGATGCCGGCTCCCACGGCCCGTTGGGTGAGAGGGGGTGACGGGTTGAGGACGGCGTGGACGTAGGGGCGGGCGACCGTCACGGCGTAGGCGACGGTGAGGACGGTGGTCGTCGCGGCGGGGAGAGCCGTGGACGCGGTGGCGGGGCGGCCCGTGCTCGCACCGGCAGGGCGGCGGAGGTGCCGTCGTAGCGGCGGTGAACCGTCGCGGGGCGGGCGACCGTCGCGGGGCGGGCGGCGGTGCAGCAGCCAGGTCAGGACGCCGGTGGTGGCCAGGGCGGCGAAGGGGGCGGCGGGTGTGCCGTCGCGGGTCTCGTGACGGGAGACCGTCGTGACCGCGAGGGTGTGCGTGCTCAGGAGCGCTGCCGAGGGGAGGGCCGGGCGGACCCGGCCGCCGGTGGCCGCTGCTCCGAGAAGGAGGTCCAGGCCGCGCGCGGCGGCCATGGCGAACGGGCCGGCGGGGGTGCGCTTCAGGAAGAGATCGTAGGACCAGACGGTCGCCGCGAGCGGGGCCGCGATCGTCAGGGCGGGGCGGCCCGCTCGGGCCGCCAGGGCGAGGCCGGCGGCGGTGAGGGCGCAGGCCGCGCCGAGCGCTGCGGCGGGCCGGACCCGGCCGGAGGGCAAGGGCCGGTGCGGGCGCTCGGCGGCGTCCTCCGCGCGGTCCGCCCAGTCGTTGAGGGCCATGCCGGCCTCGTAGAGACAGAGGGAGGAGGCGATCGCGAGGACCGTGCGGCGGTCGGGACGGGCGGTGGTGGCGGCCGCCCCGGCGAGAGCGTCACCGGGCACGGTGAGGAGGGCGGGCAGGCGCAGGAGTTCCACCCACGCGCGCGGGTCGGGGGCACGGTGGGTGACCGCCTGTGCTGCGCTCATCGTCCGTCCTCGTCGCTCAGCCGTCGGGCGAACCTCCGCAGTTCCGCGTACTGCTCCGCAAGGGACGCCGGCGCGTCTCCCACGGGGTCCTTGAAGAAGAAGGCGAGTTCGGGCCGGGGGCCCGACAGGCCGCGCTCGTGGGCGCGGGCGAGGAGGCGGGCCAGGTCCAGGACGAGCGGGGCCGCGAGGGCGGAGTCGCATCCCTGCCAGATGGTCTGGAGAACCATGCGGGTGCCGAGGAAACCGTCGAAGGCGATGTGGTCCCAGGCGGTCTTCCAGTCGCCGAGGGCGGGCACGTCGTCGATGTGCACCTGGCCCTCGGGGACCGTGCCGAGCGTGTCGGCGAGGACGCGTTCCTTGCCGGCGTTCTTGGCCGCGGCGGCCGCCGGGTCGGCCAGGGCGGCTCCGTCACCGCCGCCCAGGAGATTGGTGCCGGACCAGGCGCGCACGGCGAGGGCCCGCTGGGCGAACATCGGCCCGAGGACGGACCGCAGGAGGGTCTGCCCGGTCTTGCCGTCGCGGCCGGCGTACGGCAGGCCGCTCGACGCGGCGAGGGTGGCGAGGCCGGGGTGGTGCAGGCCGGTCGAGGGAGTGAAGTTGACGTAGGGGCAGCCGGCGCGCAGGGCCGCCGCGGCGTAGAGGGAGCTGGCGGGAAGGGCGGGGCCGGTGGACACGGGTTCGGTGGAGGCCACGTTCACCACGACCGCACGAGCCAGGCCGTGCCGTCGCACGAAGTCGCGCAGGTCGGTGGTGAAGGCGGTGATCAGCTGCTCCTGGTCGCGGGCGTCGCCGGGGAGGGGGCCGCCCGGTCTGATCTCCCGGTCGGCGGCGACGAGTTCGGTCCCGACGGCGGAAGGGAGGCCGGGCGGCAGCACTCCCCCGGCAACGAGCTGTTCGGCTCGCTTGGGCAAGGGACAGCCGATCGTGTCGTGTCCGCCGAACACGAGGGAGGACAGGGCGGGCAGTGCGCTGTCGGCGAAGGCGGGGGTCTCGGTGACCAGGCCCGTCGGCGGGCGCAGTCCGGCGGTCAGGGCGGCGCAGCCCGCCACGACGGTGGTGGCGACGGAGCCACGGGCCCCGATCAGCCAGACGCCGACGCGAGGGGGGACTGGGCGGGACGCGGACATGTGCGGCCTCCTTGTCGTGGGCGGAGCCGGGCGCGATGAGGTGAACGCGAAGAAGGTGGGCGAGGAGCAGCGAGCGGCGGGCGGCGTCGAAGGTCGAGGGTGGACAGATGAACGCGGACAGGTGAACGCGGACAGGTGAACGAAAGGGAAGCAAGTGAGAGGCGGAGAGAGGGGGGACGGCGGGCGGAGGTCCGGCGTCCTCCGCCCGCCGCCGTTCAGGAGCCCCTGACGGGCGGTTCCTCGATCCGGGCGTCGCACAAGGACACCTGGTCGTCGGCTCCGTGGTCGTGGCGGCCCGGATGACCGTCGCGCGGATCCCGGACCGGGCCGGTGTCGGTGCGGTCGTCGGTCTTCACGCCGTTCCGCCACCCGTGCAGGCGTTCCCCCTCCGCCCGGACCACGTACGTGTTCCCCTCCCCCGGCGGACTCAGCGCACGGTCGCGCCGTTCGAGGGCGGCCGCGGACGTGAAGCCGTCGACGGACCCTGTGGTCCTCCCGCAAACCTCGGTGCCGCCCGGTTCCTTCGGCGCGGTGACGCCGTCGGGGATCGAGTCGTGCCGGAAACCCGCCGTCCCGGTGACCAGCACCCGCGCCTGAGCCGGAGCCGGCGACTGCGAGGCGGCGGGCAGCGAGACGTCGCCGAGGAGCAGGGCGGCTCCCTCCGGTGACGGGGCCGGTCGGCCGGTCGAGCACATGACAGCCTCCTCTCAGCCCGTCGTGAAGGTGAAGTCGTCCAGCTCGTACAGGGGCGCGGGACCGCTTCCCCTGAAGACCAGGTAGAGGGTGGTCGTGCCCCTGGGGGCGCGGGACAGGGCGGCGCCGACGTCCTGATAGGACTCCCAGCCGCCGGTGTCCGGCACGGTCGCCCTGCCCAGCAGGGTGCCCGTGGGCGAGCCGGCGCGGACCTCGAGCGTTCCACCGGAACCGGCGGACACGACGCGGGCGGTGATCCTCCTGGCATCGGTGAGGACGTAGGGGGTGAAGGAGATCCAGTCACCGGAGGAGATCCCCCCGACGGTCCGGCCGCCGTGCGCCGACTCGCGCGTGGTCACGGTGACGCCGGAGGAGTCCCCGAAGTGCTCGGCCTGACGGTGACGGGGTTGGAGGAGGCTCTGGTCGTGGGTGGTGAGCGCCGCCTGGCCGCCGCCCCCGCCGTCGGTGTACTCGGCGTCGAACACCCCGAAGATGTTGGCGTCGTCGTCGTGGCCGCCGTCGGCGCTGGTGCGGACGGTGCCGGTGCAGCCGTTCGTGGAGGTCACGGGGTGGCCGTGACTGTCGTGACCGAGGACGAAGGTGACCTCGACCTTCGAGCAGTCGATGGTGCGGTCCTCGCGGTCGGTGACGCGCACGGTGAACGGGATCGCGTCGCCGAAGTTGAACAGCTGTCCGTCCTTTGGGAGTTCGAGCGTCACCTTCGGCGCGGTGTTGCCGACGACCACCTGCACGCTCGCGCTGCCGGTGCGACCGCCCGGGTCCTTCGCGGTGAGCGTGGCGGTGTACGTGCCGTTCTTGCGGTAGCGGTGCGTGGGATCGGCGGCGGTGGAGGTGGAGCCGTCGCCGAAGTCCCAGCTGTAGGTGAGGGCGTCACCGTCCTGGTCCGTCGTGCCGGCCGAGGAGAATCCCACCCTGAGCGGCGCCTGGCCGGAGGTGCGGTCGGCCGCGGCCCGGGCGACCGGGGAGTGGCCGTCGGTGGCGTTCTCGATGCGGTACAGGGCGGAGTGTTCGTCGCCGCCGAACCAGGAGACGCCGTAGTCGAGGACGTAGAGCGCGCCGTCGGGACCGAAGGCCATGTCCATGATCTGGGTGCCGGTCCACGGTACGTCGCTGATCGCGCGCACGGTGCCGTCGGCGTCGCCGGTGATCCGCTTGATCCAGCGGCGGCCGAACTCCCCCGCGAAGAAGTCGCCGTCGTAGACCTCGGGGAACTTCACCGGCGAGTCGAGCGCCGGGTCGTAGTGGTAGACCGGGCCGCCCATGGGGGACTCCGAGCCGCTGCCGAACTCGGGCACCGAGGCGCCGTCGTAGGGGATCCAGGCGGGCTGGGCCGGCGGCAGGTCGGTGAGACCGGTGTTGTGCGGCGAGGTGTTCCTCGGGGCGGCGCAGTCGAACGGCGCACCGGATACACCCGTCGCGAAGTCGTATGCGACATACGGGTCGTTGTCGCCCGTGCAGAACGGCCAGCCGAAGTTGCCCGGTCCGGTGACACGAGCGAACTCCACCTGTCCGGCGGGACCGCGTGCCGGGTCGGCGGCGCCGGCGTCGGGTCCGTAGTCGCCGACGTAGAGGATGCCCGTCGCCTTGTCGACGCTGAACCGGAACGGGTTGCGGAAACCCATCGCGTAGATCTCGGGTCGTGTCCTGTCCGTACCGGGCGCGAAGAGGTTGCCGTCGGGGACCGTGTACGTGCCGTCGGCGTTCACCTTGATGCGCAGGATCTTGCCGCGCAGGTCGTTGGTGTTGCCGGAGGAACGCCGGGCGTCGAAGGCGGGGTTGCGGTTCGGGCGGTCGTCGATGGGCGTGAAGCCGTCCGACTGGAAGGGGTTGGTGTCGTCGCCCGTCGACAGGTACAGGTTGCCCGCCGCGTCGAAGTCGATGTCGCCGCCGACGTGGCAGCACAGCCCGCGGGAGGCCGGCACGTCGAGGATCTTCGTCTCGCTGGCGGGGTCCAGGGTGCCGTCGGTCTTCAGGACGAACCGGGAGAGCCGGTTGACTCCGTCGAAGGGCGCGAAGTCGGCGGCCGTCCCGGTCTCGGGGGCGTCGCCCGCCGGGGTGTCCAACGGGGGCGCGTAGTAGAGGTAGACGAAGCGGTTGGCGCTGAACCGCGGGTCGACGCCGATGCCCTGGAGGCCCTCCTCGTCGTGGGAGTAGACGTCGAGCTTGCCCGCCAGGCGGGTGTTGCCGGCGGCGTCGGTGAGGCGCAGTTCGCCGTCGCGAGAGGTGTGCAGGACGGAGCGGTCGGGGAGGACGGCGAGCGACATGGGCTCGCCGACCTCCGCCTCGCCCTTGGCGAGGGTGACCTGCTGGAAGTCCTCCGCGGTCACGGCCGGTGCCGCCCGACCGGCGACGGCTGCGCCGGCCGGGGGTGCGGCGAGACCGAGTGACGCCCCGGCCAGCAGGGCGCCGGCCAGCAGGGCGATCACCTTGCGCGGCGAGGGATGTCGTCCGCTGGTGCGGTGTCCGGCGGTGCGGGTGGATCGGTCGTTCCCGTGCACGGGTGCCTCCAGGATGGGCCCGGTTGTACGTGCGGGTGTTTGCGCCGGGACGCGCCGTCATCCCGGAGAGCCTGTGGTGGGAGAGCGTGTGGCGAGCCTGCGATCAGTTGCCGAACGCCGCGTCGAAGGAGGCCGACGGCGGCTCGAAGTCGTAGGCCTTGAGGTGCCTCAGTGCCTCGGGGGCGCCTTGCAGCCGGTCCATGCCGGCGTCCTCCCACTCCACGGAGACGGGGCCCCGGTAGTCGATCGACCTCAGCATCCGGAACACGTCCTCCCAGGGGACGTCGCCGTGGCCGGCGGACACGAAGTCCCAGCCGCGGCGCGGGTCGCCCCAGGGCAGGTGGGAGCCGAGGCGGCCGTTGCGGCCGTCGAGGCGCTTACGGGCCTCCTTGCAGTCCACGTGGTAGATCCGGTCACGGAAGTCCCACAGGAAGCCGACCGGATCGAGGTCCTGCCACACGAAGTGGCTGGGGTCGAAGTTGAGTCCGAAAGCCGGTCGGCGGTCGACCGCGTCCAGCGTGCGTACGGTCGTCCAGTAGTCGTAGGCGATCTCGCTCGGGTGGACCTCGTGCGCGAACCGGACGCCCTCCGCGTCGAAGACGTCGAGGATCGGGTTCCAGCGCTCGGCGAAGTCGCGGTAGCCCCGTTCGATCATGCTTTCGGGGGCGGGCGGGAACATGGCCACCAGGTGCCAGATGGCGGATCCGGTGAAGCCGATGACGGTGTCGACGCCGAGAGCGGCCGCCGCGCGGGCGGTGTCGGCGATCTCTGCGGCGGCCCGCTGCCGGACCCCCTCCGGCTCGCCGTCGCCCCAGATGCGGGCGGGCAGGATGGCCTGGTGACGTTCGTCGATGATGGCGTCGCAGACGGCCTGTCCCACGAGGTGGTTGGAGACGGCCCAGCAGCGCAGGCCGTACTTGTCGAGCAGGGCCCGCCTGGAATCGAGGTACGCCGGGTCGGCGAGGGCCTTGTCGACCTCGAAGTGATCTCCCCAGCAGGCGAGTTCGAGGCCGTCGTAACCGAAGTCGCGGGCGAGTCGGCACACCTCCTCCAGGGGGAGGTCCGCCCACTGGCCGGTGAAGAGTGTGAATCTGCGGGGCATGCTGCGGGCCCTCCTCAGTCGGCGATCGGGGTGTAGACGGCGTTCTTCTGGGCGCTCTCCTCGACCGCCGCGAGGACACGCTGGACCTGGAGACCTTCGGCGAAGGAGGGTTCTGGTCCGCTGCCCTCGGCGATCGCGTGGACGAGGTCGCGAGCCTGGTGGACGAAGGTGTGCTCGTAGCCGAGGCCGTGGCCGGGGGGCCACCAGCCGTCCAGGTAGGGGTGGTCGGGTTCGGTGACGAGGATGCGGCGGAAGCCGGCGTGGATGCCGGGTTCGGTCGCGTCGTGGAACCACAGCTCGTTGAGCCGCTCCAGGTCGAAGGCCAACGAGCCGTGTTCTCCATTGAGTTCGAGGCGCAGGGCGTTCTTTCGGCCGGTGGCGTAGCGGGTCGCCTCGAAGGAGGCGAGGGCGCCGGAGGCGAAGCGGCCGGTGAACACGGCGGCGTCGTCGACGGTGACCGTGCCGGTGCCGGTGCCCGCTTCCCCGGCCAGTCCACCGGCCGGACCGCCCGGCAGCGGCCGCTGCCGTACGAACGTCTCGGTGAGCGCGGAGACCCCGGCCAGGCGCTCCCCCGCGAGGTGTTGGGCGAGGTCGACGATGTGCGCGCCGAGGTCGCCGAGGGAGCCGGAGCCCGCCAGCTCCCTGCGCAGCCGCCAGGTCAGCGGGAACTGTGAGTCGTTGAGCCAGTCCTGGAGGTACGTCACCCGCACGTGCCGCAGCCGGCCGAGCCGGCCCTCGGCCACCATGCGCCGGGCCAGCGCGGTGGCGGGCACGCGACGGTAGTTGAAGCCGACCATCGCCAGCCTGCCACGTGTCGCGAAAGCCGTTTCGGCTGCGCGGGCCATGGCTTCGGCTTCCTCGACCGTGTTCGCGAGGGGCTTCTCGCACAGGACGTGCTTGCCGGCGGCCAGCGCGGCGACCGCGATCTCGGCGTGGCTGTCGCCGGGCGTGCAGATGTCGACGAGGTCGACGTCGTCGCGTTCGACCAGCGCCCGCCAGTCGGTCTCGGTCGTCGCCCAGCCGTGCCGGTCGGCCGCCGCGCGGACGGCGACGGCGTCCCGGCCGCAGAGCGCGGTGAGAACGGGACGCAGGGGGAGGTCGAAGACGCGGCCCGCGGTGCGCCAGCCCTGGGAGTGGGCGGCGCCCATGAACGCGTAGCCGACCATGCCGACGCGGAGCGGTGGCTTGCCGGCCTCCGCTCCGGCCTCCGCCGGTCCCGCTGACTGCTGCGGCTGTTCCATGCAGGTGTCCTCCTCGTCGTCGTGGCGCGGTGGGGGTGGGGCCTGCCGGCGGGTGGCTCGGGGTCCGGCCGTAGGCCGGGGTGCGCCCCACTCGTCGGGGCTCGCCCCGGCACGGCCCACCGCGACACCGGTCTCGCGGCCGCGCACCTCGCCGGGGCCCGCCTCACCGGGACACGCCTCCCCGAGCCGCCGCCGGCGCGGCGGGAGGGGAAGCGGGACGGGGGTGGAGGCGGTTCCCCGGCCGTCGCACCCCTCTCCGCCCGGTGACGCGCACGGGCCGGCCGGGCGGAGCCCGTGTCTCACCGGAAGCCGGTGGACATGTACTGGTCGACGTTCTCCTTGTCGACCACCGCCGAGTAGAGCGTGATCGACGCGGGGATCTCGTACTCCGCGAGGCCTGCGGCACCCTTGCCCTGGCCGAGGGCGCGGGCGAGGTCGATGGCGGAGGCGGCCATGGTGGGCGGATAGAGGACGGTGGCCTTGAGGACGCCGTCGTCCTGCCTGATCGCCTGGAAGGCGGAGAGGGCGCCCGCCCCGCCGACCATCATGAAGTCGTCGCGACCGGCCTGCTCGATGGCGCGCAGCGCGCCCACACCCTGGTCGTCGTCGTGGTTCCACAACGCGTCGAACTTCGGTTGCGCTTGCAGGAGTTGGGCCATCTTTGCCTGCCCCGACTCGACCGTGAAGTCGGCTGCCTGGCGGGCCACCTTCTTGATGTTGGGATAGTTCTTCAGAGCGTCGTCGAAGCCCTGCGTGCGCTGCTTGGTGAGTTCCAGGTTGTCCAGACCGGCCAGTTCGATGACGCGGGCGCCGGATCTGCCCTTCAGTTTCTCGCCGATGTAGTGGCCGGCGCTCAGGCCCATGCCGTAGTTGTCGCCGCCGATCCAGCAGCGGTAAGCCTGCGGGGTGTTGAAGATCCGGTCGAGGTTGACGACCGGGATGCCCGCGCGCATGGCCTGGAGACCGACCTGGGTGAGGGCCTTGCCGTCGGCGGGCAGCACGACCAGGACGTCGACCTTCTTGTTGATGAGGGTCTCGATCTGCCCGATCTGCTGGGCGGTGTCGTTGGAGCCCTCGGTGATCTCCAGGGTGACGTCGGAGTACTTCTTGGCCCGGTTCTTGGCGTTGTCGTTGATGGCGTTGAGCCAGCCATGGTCGGCCTGCGGTCCGGCGAAGCCGATGGTGACCTGCTTGCCGGGCTTGTCGTCCGTCGCCGGCCGGGTGTCGGCGGCGGGCTCCTCGTCCTTGGGATCATTGCTCGTGCAACCGGTCATCAGGGCACCGGCCGAGACGGCGGCGGTGCCGAGGAGCAGACCTCGGCGACTGGTGAAGCGGCTCGGAAGTCTCGTCGGCTCTGGCATGGCGGTGGACCCTTTCCTCAGGTCGTGCTCGCGGTACGGCGCTGGACCAGCACGGCGGCGACGATGATCGCGCCCTTGGCGATCTGCTGGACGTCGCTCTGTAGGTTGTTGAGGGCGAAGATGTTGGTGATCGTGGTGAAGATCAGGACGCCGAGCACGGCGCCGACGATGGTGCCGCGCCCCCCGCTGAGCAGCGTGCCGCCGATGATCGCGGCGGCGATGGCGTCGAGTTCGTAGAGGTTGCCGTTGGTGTTCTGACCCGATCCGGACAGGATGATCAGCAGGAAGGCGGCGATGCCGCAGCACAGTCCGGACAGCAGGTAGAGGTAGAGCCGCTGGCGGCGTACGTCGATACCGGCCAGGCGGGCCGCCTCCGCGTTGCCTCCGACGGCGACCGTGCGCCGGCCGAAGGTGGTGCGGTTCAGCAGGAGCCAGCCGATGATCGTCACGACCGCGAAGACCATGACGAGGGGCGGCACCCCGAGGACGTACGCGTCGCGCTCGCCGAGGTCGAGGATCCTCTCCGAGGTGACGATCTGCGTCTTGCCGTCGGTGATCTGCAGGGCGAGGCCACGGGCGGAGGCGAGCATCGCGAGGGTGGCGATGAACGGGACCATGCCGCCGTAGGCGATGAGGAGGCCGTTGACGAGGCCGCAGCCGAGGCCGACGAGGACGGAGGTGAAGAGGATGCCTCCGAAGCCGTACTCCTGGGTGGCGAGTGTGGTCGCCCAGACGGAGGCGAGGGCGACGATGGCGCCGACCGAGAGGTCTATGCCTCCGGAGGTGATGACGAAGGTCATGCCGACCGTGACGACGCCGATCACCGAGGCCTGCGTGAGGACGAGTTGGAGGTTGCGGGTGTCGAGGAACTCGTCGGGTTTGGTGATCCCGCCGATCACGACGAGCGCGGCGAGGACGCCGAGCAGGGACAGGGTGCGGACATCGGCGCGGGCCACGAGGCCGCGCCAGGCGGGGGGTCGGACCTGGGGCACCGTGTCGGTGCTGTCCCGCGGCGGGGAGACGGGCTGCGTCATGATGCCGGACTTCCTTCCATGACGAGGTCGAGTACGCGGTGTTCGTCCAGCTCCCGGGCAGGAGCGGTGTGGACCACGCGCCCCTCGCGGAGCACCAGGACGCGGTCGGCGAGGCCGAGGACCTCGGGCACCTCGCTGGATACGAGCAGCACGGCGAGGCCTTCGTCGGCCAGTCGACGGACGACCGCATACAGTTCGGCGCGGGCACCGACGTCGACCCCACGGGTGGGCTCGTCGAGCAGCAGGACGCGGCAGCCGCGCAGCAGCCAGCGCGCCAGGACGGCCTTCTGCTGGTTGCCGCCGGACAGGGTGCGTACCGGTACGGACGGGTTGTCGGGGCGCAGCGACAGTTCCCGGGTCGCCGCGCGGGCCGCGCCGCGCTCGGCACCGCGGTCGATCCAGCCTGCGCGCGAGAAACGGGAGAGGGAGGAGACGGAGACGTTGCGGGTGACGGACTCCAGCATCAACAGGGCCTGAGCCTTGCGCTCCTCCGGGGCGAGTCCCAGTCCGGCGCGCACGGCGGCCCGCACGCTGCCCGACCTCAGCGGGCGCCCGTCGACGAGGACGTGACCTGCGGTGGGCTTGCGTGCGCCGTAGATCGTCTCCAGGATCTCGGAGCGCCCCGAGCCGACCAGCCCGGCGAGACCGACGATCTCCCCCGGCCGCAGGTCCAGGTCGAGCGGCTCGAACTCGCCCTGCCGGGCCAGTCCGCGCACCTCCAGCAGCGGCTCCCCGTTCGTCGGCGGCACGCCGGCCGCCGACCGCTCGGGGAAGACGTACTCGACGTTGCGGCCCGTCATCAGGGCGACGACCTCACGGGTGGGCGTCGACTTCGCCGGCAGTCCGCCGGCCACCGCCCGGCCGTCCTTCAGCACGGTGACGCGGTCGCCGATACGGCGGATCTCCTCGAGGCGGTGGGAGATGTAGACGACGGCGACGCCGTCCGCGGTGAGGTCGCCCACGATCCGGAAGAGATTGTCGACCTCGTCCGGATCGAGGGCGGCGGACGGTTCGTCCATCACGATCAGCCGGACGTCGTGGGAGAGCGCCCGCGCCATGGAGACGACCTGCTGCTGGGCGGCGGACAACTCGCCCACCAGACGGGCGGGATCGATCTCCGCGTGCCCGAGCCGCTCGAGCAGTGCGCCGGTTGTCCGGCGGGCCAGTCTCCTGCGGACGACGAAGCCCGCGGCGGTGGGTTCGTGGCCGAGGTGGACGTTCTCCGCCACCGACAGGTGTTCCACCAGGTCGAGTTCCTGGTAGATGGTGGCGATGCCGAGGCGCATGGCGGCGATCGGCGAGCGCAGGACCACGGGTTCGCCGCGCCAGCGGACGGTGCCGCCGTCGGGCTGGTGCGCACCGGCCAGAACCTTGATGAGGGTGGACTTGCCGGCCCCGTTCTGGCCGAGCAGACAGTGCACTTCACCGGCCTGGACGTCGAGGTCGACGCCGTCCAGGGCCCGGACGCCGGGGAACGACTTGGTGATGCCGGACATGCTGAGCAGCGGTGGTTCTGGTGCCATGTGGGTTCCCCTCGGCGGGCGTGCGGGCCGGAGTCAGGGCAGAACGCCGGGATTCGGGCGCTCTCGGGGCAGGGCGGGGCAGGGCAGAGCGGTGCGCTGTGCCGGTGGTGCCGTACGAAGTGGGACGGAAGGTTCGTGAGAGGACTGAGGCGGAGGGCCGGTACGAACGGGGGGCTACGCGGGTGAGAACAGGTGGTCGCTGATGAGGCGGGCCGCGCCGATCACGCCGGCGGTGGGGCCCAACTCACCCAGGACGATGGGCAGGTTGCCGGTCGCCAGGGGAAGCGACTGACGGTAGACCTGGGTACGGATGGCGGCGAGCAGGGTGTGGCCGAGGCCGGTCACCCCGCCGCCGATCACCACCAGGCCGGGGTTGAAGAACGAGACGAGTCCGGCGATGACCTGGCCGACGCGGTTGCCGCCCTCGCGGATCAGGTCGAGGGAGGTGGCGTCGCCCGCGGCGGCCGCGGCGGCGACGTCGACGGCGGTGAGACCGCCGTTCGTCTCCAGCCGTGCCGCGAGTTCGGCCGAGAGGCCCTGCTGGGCCGCCTCCACGGCGTCACGGGCCAGGGCCGCGCCGCTGAAGTAGGCCTCCAGGCAACCGCGGTTGCCGCAGGCGCAGGGCCGGCCGTCGGGCACGGCCTGGATGTGCCCGATGTCGCCCGCGCTGCCGGTGGTACCGCGGTAGACCTGGCCGCCCACGACGATGCCGCAGCCGATGCCGGTACCGATCTTGACGCAGAGGAAGTCGGCGACGGTGCGGGCGACGCCCGCGTGCTGCTCCCCCATCGCCATGAGGTTCACGTCGTTGTCGACCATGACCGGGCAGCCCAGTTCCTGGCTGAGCGCCTCCCGCACGGGGAAGCCGTCCCAGCCGGGCATGATCGGCGGCGCGACCGGTACGCCCTCGGGGAAGCGGACCGGTCCGGGGACGCCGATACCGGCGCCGTCGAAGCCCTCGGCGAGTCCCGTCGCCTTCAGCTTCGCCGCCATGGCGAGCACTTGCTCGAAGACCGCGACCGGCCCCTCACGTACGTCGAGGGGCTGGTTGAGGTGCCCGAGCGTCTCCAGTTCGGCGTTGGTGACAGCGACGTCGACCGAGGTCGCGCCGATGTCCACGCCGAGGAAGCGGAGTTGCGGATTGAGCCGGACGTTGTGCGAGCGGCGCCCGCCCCGCGAGGCGGCGAGTCCGTCGGCCACGACCAGCCCCGTCTCCAGCAACCGGTCCACCTCGACGGCCAGCTTGGACCGGGAGAGGTCGACCTGATCACCGAGCTGCGCGCGGGAGTTGGGGCCTCCGTCGCGCAACAGCCGCAGGAGTCGCGCCTGGTGCGTGTTCGCGGGTCGTGCCGTCATCCGTCTCACGAACCCCTCCCCGCCTCGATCAGCCGCCTGCTGGCGGGCTTTCGAGGGGAACGTAGCAGCGGTTGCCGGGAGTGGGAAGAAGTCGTGCACGGATTGCCGTCAACTTTCTCCACTCACAGGACAAAGGAATGCCCTGCGGCCCGTCGAGGGCACGCAGGGCAGGAGCGTCGGCGGTGACGGCGGGGCGGGATGCCTGGCGGCGCCGGTGAGGGGGCGGGCCTTCTACGCCCCCTGGCGCGCGTGGTACGAGCGGCGCGTGTGCTCCGTGTGCTCGCGCATGAGCCGGATGGCGCGCTGCTCGTCACCTTCCGCGATGGCGGCGATGAGGTCCCGGTGTTCGATCCAGGACTGGTGACCGCGCTGTCGTGCGATGGGCGTGTAGTACCAGCGCACCCGCCGGTCGACCTGTCCCGCTAGTTCGGCGAGGACCGCGTTGCCCGCCAGTTCCATGATCTTCGCGTGGAACATGGCGTTGAGGAGGACGGCCCGGTCCACGTCGTCGGAGGCGACCGCCAGCATGCCCTGCGCCTGAAGTTCGTCCAGGGCCTCGATGCCGGCCTTGTCGGCGTTCGCGGCGGCGAGGCCGGCCGCCTCGGCCTCCAACAGCGTACGCACGGTGAGGAGTTGGTCCGCCTCCTCCTCTGTCGGCTCGTGCACGAACGCGCCCTGGGCGGGTCGCAGATCGACCCAGCCCTCGGTGTTCAGCCGCTGTAGGGCCTCCCGCACCGGCTGCCGTGAGACGCCGAGGTGTCCGGCCAGTTCGCTCTCGACGAGGTGCTGGCCGGGCTGGAGAGCGCGGGTCGTGATGAGTTCGAGCAGCGCCTCGTAGACACGCTCACGCAACGGACCGGGGCGTTCGAGCCTGGGCACCGCACCCTGCGGCAGTCCTGTCGACAACATCGGTCGATCCCCCTCCTGGGCAGCGCCGGGCGCCGGCAGCCGGAAAGCCAGTATCGATTGTCTTTCGTCTACAGTCTACGGCTCACTGTAGCCAGAGCTGGAAGCGGTGGACCGCGTCACATCGCCGCGCGGAACCGGGACGCCGCCCGTCACGGGCAGGATCCGGGACGCCGCGCCCGTCACGGGCAGCGTACGACCTGGCCCGCGTACGACAGGTTGCCGCCGAAACCGAACAGCAGGACCGGATCACCGCTGGAGATGGCGCCCTGCTCCACCAGCTTGGAGAAGGCGAGCGGGATGCTCGCCGCGGAGGTGTTCCCCGATTCGGTGACATCGCGCGCCACCACGGCGTTGACGGCGCCGATCTTCGCGGCGAGGGGCTCGATGATGCGCAGGTTCGCCTGGTGCAGGACGACGGCGGCGAGGTCCTCCGGGGCGAGGCCGGCTCGCTCGCACGCCTCCCGCGCCAGCGGCGGCAGCCGGGTGGTCGCCCATCGGTAGACGCTCTGCCCCTCCTGCGCGAACCGGGCCGGCTGCCCCTCGATGCGCACCGCGTGGCCCATCTCGGGCACCGACCCCCACAGCACGGGCCCGATGCCGGGTTCGGTTCCGCCGGGACACGCCTCGACCACGGCCGCGCCCGCCCCGTCGCCGACCAGGACGCACGTGGTGCGGTCCGTCCAGTCGGTCACGTCGGACATCTTGTCGGCGCCGATGACCAGGGCGCGGGTCGCGGCGCCCGCGCGGAGCGTGTGGTCGGCGGTGGCGAGCGCGTGGGTGAACCCGGCGCAGACCACGTTGACGTCCATCGCGGCCGGCCCCGGGATGCCGAGCCGGGCCGCGACCCGGGCGGCCATGTTGGGCGAGCGGTCCACGGCGGTCGAGGTGGCCACGAGGACCAGGTCGACGTCCGCGGGGGTGAGGCCGGCCGCCGCGAGCGCCTTGGCGGCGGCGTGCCCGGCCAGCTCGTCCACCGGCTCGTCGGGGCCCGCGATGTGACGTGTGCGGATGCCCACCCGGCTCCTGATCCACTCGTCATTGGTGTCGACCAGTGCCGCCAGGTCCTCGTTGGTGAGTACCTTGGCGGGCTGGTAGTGACCGACGGCGACGATGCGCGAGCCGTTCATCGGGGAGTCCCCTCGTTGCCTTTGGGTAGCGGGATCCTCCAGTCTGATCAGTGACTCACGGGTACGCGGGCATCTGAAGCGACAGGAAACGCGCGCCGGGCTTGTCGGCTTCCCGCTATCCCTTTCCCGCGCGGACATCCGTCCACCCCGTGGCGACCGGGCACGGGGTCCGGGCGCCACCTCCGCCGCCCGGTGAACAGCGGCGTCGCCCTTCCGTCGGGGTTCGCACGCCCGTGGACGAGCGGCGCGCCCTGCCGCAGCCGGACGAGACCCGTCATCGGGGGCCTACCCCGGGGCGGGGCCTGATGATGGTGGAGGGGGCGGACGAGGGCGTCGGCGACGAAGCCGACGACGAGCAGGCCGTCCAGCGATCAGGCGAACGGCAGGAGCGTGCGCGAAGCCTTGCTGGACCCGCCTCCATACTGTAGACAATATTTCGTCGACGGGATTCGGTCGCCAGCATCCTCCACACCACCTCCGCGGTATCCCTCAACCGAACGGAGTGCTCCTGTGAAAGTCGCAGTTCTCGGCGCCGGTGCGATCGGCGCCTATGTCGGTGCCGCGCTCCACCGCGCCGGCGCCGATGTGCATCTCGTCGCCCGTGGACCGCACCTGGCGGCCATGAGGCAGGACGGGGTGCGGGTGCTCAGTCCGCGAGGTGACTTCACCGCCCGCGCCCACGCCACCGACGACCCGGCCGAGATCGGCCCGGTCGACTTCGTCTTCCTCGGCCTGAAGGCCCACTCGTACGCGGCGTGCGGGCCGCTGATCGAGCCTCTGCTGCACGACACCACGGCGGTCGTCGCCGCCCAGAACGGCATCCCCTGGTGGTACTTCCACCGGCACGGCGGCCCGCACGACGGCCACCGCCTGGAGAGCGTGGACCCCGGCGGCACGGTCAGTGCGGTGCTCGCGCCCGAACGGGCCGTCGGCTGCGTGGTGTACGCGGCCACGGAACTCGAGGGGCCGGGAGTCGTACGGCACTTGGAAGGCACTCGCTTCTCGATCGGCGAGCCGGACCGCAGCGTGTCCGCGCGCTGCACGGCCTTCGGCGACGCCATGCGGGCGGGCGGCCTGAAGTGCCCGGTCGAACCCGACCTGCGCAACGACATCTGGCTCAAGCTGCTCGGCAACATCTCCTTCAACCCGATCAGCGCGCTGGCCCGCGCCACCATGCGGCAGATGTGTCTGCACGGCGGCACCCGTCAGGTCATCGAGACGATGATGCGCGAGACGCTCGCCGTCGCCGAGGCCCTCGGCTGCGAGGTGGGCGTGTCCATCGAGCGCCGCCTCGCGGGCGCCGAGCGCGTCGGTGACCACCGCACCTCCACGCTCCAGGACCTGGAGCGCGGCAAGCCGCTGGAACTCGACGTCCTCCTCGCGGCGGTCGTCGAACTGGCGGAGATCACCGGCGTCGAGGTGCCCACCCTGCGCACCGTGCACGCCATCTCGGACCTGCTCGCACTGAGGAGCGCCGCATGAGCAAACGCGACCGGACCCCGAAGACCTACACACGGCTCACCCGTCCGCTCGTCCGGGACTCCCGCGACGAGCCGTTCCGGGAGGCGAGCTGGGACGAGGCGCTGGACCGTGCGGCTCAGGGACTGGCGGCCGCGCGCGGCGCGTTCGGCATGTTCTCCTGCGCCCGCGCGACCAACGAGATGAACTACGTGGCGCAGAAGTTCGCCCGGGTCGTCATGGGCACCAACAACGTCGACTCGTGCAACCGCACCTGTCACGCGCCGAGCGTGGCCGGCCTGTCGGCGGCGTTCGGCTCCGGCGGCGGGACGTCGTCGTACGAGGAGATCGAGCACACGGACGTCATCGTGATGTGGGGCTCCAACGCCCGGTTCGCGCATCCGATCTTCTTCCAGCACGTGCTGAAGGGGATCCGCAACGGCGGTCGACTGTACACGGTCGACCCGCGACGGACGTCCACCGCCGAGTGGGCGGAGAGCTGGCTCGGCCTCAACGTCGGGACGGACATCCCCATGGCCCACGCCGTCGGGCGCGAGATCATCCACGCCGGGCTCGCCAACCACGCCTTCATCGAGCGGGCGACCAGCGGTTTCGAGGAGTACCGGGCGCTGGTCGAGCCGTGGACGCTGTCGCTGGCCGAGAAGGTGACCGGCGTACCGGCCGCCGCGGTCCGGGAGCTGGCCCACGCCTACGCCCGCGCCGAGCGCGCGCAGCTGTGCTGGACCCTCGGCATCACCGAGCACCACAACGGCACCGACAACGTGCGGGCCCTGATCAACCTCTCCCTGCTCACCGGCCACGTCGGCCGGTACGGCTCCGGTCTCCAGCCCCTGCGCGGACAGAACAACGTGCAGGGCGGCGGCGACATGGGCGCCATCCCCAACCGGCTGCCCGGCTTCCAGGACATCCTCGACCCGGACGCCAGGCTGAAGTTCGAGTCGGCGTGGGACACCGTCATCCCGCCGCACTACGGAATGAACCTGACGGAGATGTTCGAGGCGATGGAGGACGGTGAGCTGAAGGCCGTCTACTGCATCGGCGAGAACCCGGCGCAGTCGGAGGCCGACGGCGAGCAGGCCGTACGGCGGCTGAAGGCGCTGGACTTCCTCGTCGTGCAGGACATCTTCCTCACGAAGACGGCCGAACTGGCACATGTCGTGCTGCCGGCGACGGCCGGCTGGGCGGAGACCGAGGGCACGACCACCAACAGCGAACGCCGGGTCCAGCGGGTGCGGCGCGCCGTGACGCCGCCCGGCCAGGCCCGCGAGGACATCGACATCCTCTGCGACCTGGCGTCCCGGCTCGGCCACGACTGGAAGTACGCCGACGCCGAGTCGGTGTGGAACGAGCTGCGCTCGGTGTCGCCGGACCACTACGGGATGACGTACGAGCGGCTCGAGAAGCACCAGGGCATCCAGTGGCCGTGCCCGAGTGGCGAACGGCTCGAATCCACCTACCTGCACGGCCGTTTGTGGGAGAGGGATCCGCAACTACGGGGCAGGCGGGCACCGTTCGGGATCGTCCGGCACGATCCGCCGGTCGACCTCACCGACGAGGCGTACCCGATCCGGCTGACCACCGGCAGGCGCCTCGACTCCTACAACACCGGTGTGCAGAGCGGTGGTTACGCCTCCCCCTTGCGGCGCGGCGAGTACGTCGAGCTGTGTCCGGAGGACGCCGAGCACCTCGGGGTGGTGGTCGGTGAGGAGGTGCGGGTGTCGTCCCGGCGCGGTTCGGTGACGGCGCCGGTGTGGATCGACACCGCGCTGCGGCCCGGCCTGGCGTTCATGACGATGCACTTTCCCGACGAGGTGGACACCAACCGGCTGACCATCGAGGCGAACTGCCCGATCGCGGGGACGGCGGAGTTCAAGGCGTCGGCGATCCGGATCGAGAAGCTCCCGGCCCCGACCCGTGTGAGGTGACGGCGTGGACCTGCACTTCGGCGACAGCAAGCCGACCGACGAGGAACGGGCGGCCGTCGACGCCCTGTTGGGCCCTCCGCAGTCGTCCTGGGAGGGCGCCGACCGCAGCGACGCCGACCTCCGGTGGGCGCGCGGCGGACGCCAGGCCCGGGACCGGCGCGATCTGCTGCTGCCGGGGCTGCACGCCGTCAACGACCGCGTCGGCTGGATCAGCGAGGGCGCCCTCGCCTACCTGTGCCGCCGGCTGACCGTGCCGCCGGCGGAGGCCTACGGGGTCGCCACTTTCTACGCGATGTTCTCCGTCCGGCCCCGCCCCGCGACCGTCCTGCGCGTCTGCACGGACCTGGCGTGCACGGCCGCCGGAGCGCAGGGCCTGTGCGGCGGGATCGAGGCGGCCCTGGGCCCCGGCAGCGGTGTCCACGTCGAGCGCGGCCCGTGCCTCGGCCTGTGCGAACGTGCCCCGGCCGCCCTCGCCGTCAGGGCGGGCGACCCGGTGCGTACGGCGGTCGCGGCGCCGGCGACCGTGGACGGGGCCGTGCTCGCCGCGAGCGCACCGGACTCGGCGGCCGAGGAGCCGCCCGCGGTGTCGGCGGTCCCGCAGGGAGGAGAGGACGGGCTGGTGCTCCTGCGCCGGGTGGGCGTGGTGGACCCCTCCTCGCTCGACGACTACCGGGCCCACGGCGGCTACGCGGCCCTGCGTCACGCCTTCGGCCTCGGTCCGGCCGGTGTCATCCGGGAGGTCACCGACTCCGGGCTGGTGGGGCGCGGTGGCGCCGCCTTCCCCACCGGCCGCAAGTGGCAGGCGACGGCGTCGCAGCCCGATCGTCCGCACTATCTGGTCTGCAACGCCGACGAGTCCGAACCGGGCACGTTCAAGGACCGGGTGCTGATGGAGGGCGACCCGTACGCGCTCGTCGAGGCGATGACGGTCGCGGCGTACGCGGTCGGCGCGCACCGCGGCTATCTGTATCTGCGCGGCGAGTATCCACGGGCGACGTCCCGGATGCACCACGCCGTCGACCAGGCGCGGGCCCGTGGACTGCTCGGTGACGACATCCTCGGCCAGGGCTATTCCTTCGACATCGAGATCCGGCGCGGCGCGGGCGCCTATATCTGCGGCGAGGAGACCGCCCTGTTCAACTCGATCGAGGGCTACCGGGGCGAGCCGCGCTCGAAGCCTCCGTTTCCGGTGGAGAAGGGGTTGTTCGGCAGGCCGACGGCCGAGAACAACGTGGAGACGCTGGTCAACGTCCTGCCGATCCTGACCATGGGCGCCCCGGCGTACGCGGCGATCGGTACCGCGAGGTCGACGGGTCCCAAGCTGTTCTGCGTGTCGGGCGCGGTGGAGCGGCCCGGTGTCTACGAGCTGCCGTTCGGCGTGACGCTGGGCGGGCTGCTGGAGCGGGCGGGCGTCCGGAACCGGTTGCGCGCGGTGCTGCTCGGCGGGGCGGCCGGCGGCTTCGTACGCCCCGACGAGCTGGACATCCCGCTCACCTTCGAGGGCACCCGCGAAGCCGGCACGACCCTCGGTTCCGGGGTCGTGATGGCCTTCGACGACACCGTCCCGCTGCCCCGACTCCTGCTGCGGATAGCGGAGTTCTTCCGCGACGAGTCCTGCGGTCAGTGTGTGCCGTGCCGGGTCGGCACGGTCCGTCAGGAGGAGGCGCTGCACCGGATCGCGGAGCGCACGGGGCCGGCGGCCGCCGGTGACGTCGCCCTGCTCAAAGAGGTGGGCCGCGCGATGCGGGACGCCTCGATCTGCGGTCTCGGGCAGACCGCCTGGAACGCCGTGGAGTCGGCGATCGACCGTCTGGGGGCGTACGAATGACCGTGACACCGCTGGGGATCCCCCGCCGCCTGCTGGAGTTCACCGTCGACGGGGAACCGGTGCGCGTGCCGGAGGGCTCGACGATCCTGGACGCCTGCCGGGCGGCGGGGAAGGACGTGCCGACCCTGTGCCAGGGCGACACCCTCACCCCGAAGAACGCCTGCCGCGTCTGCGTGGTGGAGGTCGAGGGCTCGCGCACGCTCGTCCCGGCCTGCTCCCGCACGGCCGAGCCCGGCATGGAGGTCCGTACCGACACCGAACGCGCCCGGCACAGTCGCAGGATCGTCCTCGAACTCCTCGCGTCCTCGGTCGATCTGTCCACCACACCGTCGGCCGCGGAGTGGATCAAGGAGTACGAGGCGAAGCCGGACCGCTTCGGCCCCGGCGCGGCCCGCGTGAACGAGGAGCCCAGGATCGACAATGATCTCTACGTCCGCGACTACGGCAAGTGCGTCCTCTGCTACAAGTGCGTCGACGCCTGCGGCGACCAGTGGCAGAACACCTTCGCCATCTCCGTCGTGGGCCGTGGCTTCGACGCCCGGATCGCCGTGGAGCACGACGCGCCGCTGACCGACTCGGCGTGCGTGTACTGCGGCAACTGCATCGAGGTGTGCCCGACGGGCGCGCTGTCCTTCAAGTCGGAGTTCGACCGGCGGGCGGCGGGAACCTGGGACGAGTCGGCCCAGACCAGGACGACGACCGTGTGCGCGTACTGCGGAGTGGGCTGCAACCTGACGCTGCACGTGCAGGACAATGAGATCGTGAAGGTCACCTCTCCGCACGACAACCCGGTGACCCACGGCAACCTCTGCATCAAGGGCCGCTTCGGCTACCAGCACGTACAGAACCGGGGCTGACGACATGGGACGAGTCACCGAACGACGCAAGGTGCTCCGCATCCGCGACGGGGCGGTCTCCCGTCGCCCGGACACGCTGGTCGCGGAGGAGCCACTGGAGATCCGGCTCAACGGCAGCCCCCTCGCCATCACCATGCGCACGCCCGGTGACGACTTCGCCCTGGCCGCGGGCTTCCTGGTCAGCGAAGGTGTGCTGGCGGAGGGATCCGATCTGGAGAACATCGTCTACTGCGCCGGGGCGACCGTGGACGGATCGAACACCTACAACGTCGTCGACGTGCGGACCGCGCCGGGCGTCACCATCCCCGACATCACCCTCGAACGGAACGTCTACACGACCTCCTCCTGCGGCCTGTGCGGCAAGGCGAGCCTGGACGCGGTCCGTACGACGACCCGGTGGCCCATCGCCGACACTCCCCCGCTGCGCGTCGAACCGGAACTCCTCGCCGTGCTCCCCGACCGGTTGCGCGCCTCCCAGCGCGTCTTCGACCGCACCGGTGGCCTGCACGCGGCGGCCCTCTTCTCCGAGGACGGCGAGCTGCTGGACGTCCGCGAGGACGTCGGCCGGCACAACGCGGTCGACAAGCTGGTCGGCCGTGCCCTCCAGAACGGCGGCCTGCCGCTGTCCCGCGCGATCCTGCTCGTGTCCGGCCGGGCCTCGTTCGAGCTGGCGCAGAAGGCCGTGATGGCGGGCATCCCGGTGCTCGCGGCGGTGTCGGCGCCCTCCTCCCTCGCGGTGGACCTGGCGGCGGAGACGGGACTGACACTGGTGGGCTTCCTGCGGGGCGCTTCCATGAACGTGTACGCGGGTGAGGACCGCATCGCCCTGCGGACCGCGGCCGCGCGGGGTTAGGCGGCCGCCCGCGGCACGGCGGCGGGGCCCCGACCGGCGGGGAGCGCCCCCTGCGCCGCAGGGGCCCCGCCTCGACCACGCGCCGCCTCCGGGTGACGGCGGCCCGCCTCAGCGTGGCTTTGCTCCCCTGTCGGCCATGGACCGTGACGTCGAGGCCCTCGCCACGGCCCCGGCCGTCCGCGTCCCGGCCTGCGCCTCCTTCCCCGTGGCCGCGTCCGCCTGCGCCTCGGCCTGCGCCTCCGGGTCGTGCGACCGGCGCTTGGCGATGACCGCGCACACCATGAGCTGCATCTGGTGGAACAGCATCAGCGGCAGTACGGCGAGGGAGGCGTGCGCGCCGAACAGGACGCTCGCCATCGGCAATCCGGAGGCCAGGGACTTCTTGGACCCGGCGAACTGGATGGCGATCCGGTCCGCTCGGTCGAACCGCAGCGCCTTGGATCCGTACCAGGTCACCGCGAGCATCACGGCGAGCAGTACCGCCTCGACGGCCAGCAGACCGGCGAGCCGGGCCGGGCTGACCTGGTGCCAGATGCCCTGGACCATTCCCTCGCTGAACGCGGTGTAGACGACCAGGAGGATCGAGCCGCGGTCGACGTAGCCGAGCGCCTTCTTGTGCCGGGCGACGAATCCGCCGATCCAGCGCCGCAGCGCCTGCCCCGCCACGAACGGCACGAGCAGTTGCAGCACGATCTCGACGAGGGAGTCCGCGGAGAAGCCTCCACTGCTGCCGAGCAGGGCGGCCGCGAGCAGCGGCGTGACGACGATGCCGACCAGCGAGGAGAAGGAGCCGGCGCAGATCGCGGCGGGCACGTTGCCGCGGGCGATCGAGGTGAAGGCGATCGAGGACTGGATGGTCGACGGGACCAGGGTCAGGAACAGCAGTCCCTGGTGGAGCGGGTCGGTGAGGATCACCGGGACGAGGCCGCGGGTCGCCATGCCGAGCAGCGGGAAGACCACGAAGGTGCAGGCGAGAACGGTGACGTGCAGACGCCAGTGCTTGAGCCCGTCCACCGCCTCCCGGGTGGAGAGGCGGGCGCCGTACAGGAAGAAGAGGAAGGCGATGGCGGCCGTGGAGGCTCCGGAGGCCGCGTCCGCGGCGTCGCCGCGGGCCGGCAGGAGTGCCGCGAGGCCGACCGTCCCGAGAAGCAGCAGGACGTACGGGTCGATCGGCATCCAGCTCGGCCGGCGCAGGCGTTTCACGGTGCTCCTCTGCTCGTTCTCGCTCGTTCGATCAAGTGCCCCGAGGGCCGGGGAGCCCCCGTCCATCGTCCTCCTCGGCTCCGTGATCGGGAATCCCGTATACCGCTCTCACTGTGATCGCGTGGCGCGATGACCGGTACGGTGGCCGGTGTGTACGAACCGTCCCAGCTGCGCACCTTCCTGGCGGTCGCCCAGACCCTGAGTTTCACCCAGGCCGCCCGGCGGCTCGGGCTGCGCCAGTCGACCGTCAGCCAGCACGTACGCCGTCTGGAGGGCGCCGCCGGGCGCACACTGTTCAGCCGGGACACGCACTCGGTGGAGCTGACCGAGGACGGCGAGGCGATGCTGGGCTTCGCGCGCCGGATCCTGGAGGTGCACGAGCAGGCGACGGCGTTCTTCACCGGTACCCGGTTGCGCGGGCGGCTGCGCTTCGGCGCCTCCGAGGACTTCGTGCTGACGCGGTTGCCGGAGATCCTGGAGGGATTCCGCCACGACCACCCGGAGGTCGATCTGGAGCTGACCGTGGAGCTGTCCGGCACGCTGCACGAGCAGCTGGCGGCCGGGAAGCTGGATCTGGTGCTGGCCAAGCGGCGCCCCGAGGATCCGCGCGGCGAGCTGGTCCGGCACGACGAGCTGGTGTGGATCGGAGCGGACGGGCTGCGGCTGCACGCCGACCGACCGGTGCCGCTGATCGTCTTCCCGCCGCCGGGGATCACCCGTGCCCTCGCCCTGGAGGCGCTGGAGCGGCAGGGGCGGGCGTGGCGGATCGTGTGCACGAGCGGCAGCCTGAACGGGCTCATCGCGGCGGCCCGCGCGGGCCTGGGCGTGATGGCGCACTCGCGCGGCCTGATCCCGCCGGGCCTGGTACGTGTTCCGGATCGGGCGGGCCTGCCCGAGCTGGGCCGGGTGGAGTTCGTCCTGGCCCACGGGCGGCGGCGTACGTCGGCGCAGGGCGCGGCGGACGCGCTGGCGGCGGCCGTCCTGGCGGGCGGCGACCGGCTGCACCGGCGCGCGCCCCGTCCGGCGGGCGCGGACCGCACGGACGGAACCGCCTGGCGCACCGGCCCGGCGGGCCGTTCTGACGGGCCGTTCTGACGGGCCGTTCTGACGGGCCGTTCTGACGGGCCGTTCTGACGGCAGCCTGCCGGGCCGTCCTAACGAGCAGGCCTGACGGGCGGGCGGTGGTACGTGAGCTGCTTGATCCTGCGCAGGAACGGAGTCGCCTCCACGTGCTGGACGCCCTCCAGCCGGCCGAGGGGCCCGCTGAGATAGGCGTACAGGCCCGCCGTGTCGCGGGCGACGGCGGTGACGACGATGTGCGAGGGACCGGCCGTGGCGGCGGCGTGCGCGACCTCGTCGTGGCCGGCGAGTGCCTCGCCCACGGAGTGCAGGGCGGCGGGTGTGGTGGTGACCCAGAGGGCGGCGGCGAGGGGGTAGCCGAGGATCTCGGAGTGGTACTCGACGTCGACGTAGACGGCCCCCGAGGCGAGCAGGGCGGCGAGGCGGCGCTTGACGGCGGACTCGGAGCGGCCGGTGGCCCGCTGGAGTTCGGGGTAGCCGGCGCGGCCGTCGCGTTCCAGGACGGCGATGAGGGCCTCGTCCTCGGGGTCGACGCGGGCGGGTCCGGCGAGCGGTTCGTGGCGGGGCAGCAGGGCCGCGGTCACGTCGTCGTCGAGCACCCCGAACTTGCGCAGCCAGCCGGTGGGGCCGCCGTAGAAGCGGTGCAGGATCTGCTGGGCGCGGATCTCCACGACGCTCGGGGTGCGCGGGAGTCTGCCGAGGATCAGCTCGTCGTGGTCGTCGGGGCGGCGGGGGCGGGTCATGCAGACGATCTCGGTGCCGCCGGAGCCGAGGCCGATCCAGTGGGTGTCGTGGCGTTTGGCGAGGGCGTCGGCGATGACGGTGGCGCTGTCGGGGACACAGCGCAGGCGCAGCATCCACTGGTCCTGGCCGAGGCGTTCGGCGTCGCGCACGACGACGACACGCAGGCCGCCCTCGGCGCACAGCCGTCGGTAGCGGCGGGCGACGGTCTGGTCGGAGACGCCGAGGACCGTGCCGAGCCTGCTGAAGGAGGCCCGGCCGTCGATCTCCAGGGCGCAGAGCAGTTTCAGGTCCAGCTCGTCGAAGGTGTCGGATTCCATCTTCACCGGCTACTCCCCCGTCGGATTCCGTCGATCGGTCGCCGTGTTCCGCCGCGATCGTCCGGTGTCCCCCCATCGTACGGGCCGTCGGTGTTCGTCGGAGGGGAACGGGAGAGGGAGTGGGAGTCATGCGCGCATGGGGGCCGCTGACGGCGGTGTGCCTGGGCACGTTCATGTTGTTGCTGGACGTGACGATCGTGGTGGTGGCGCTGCCGGACATGGCGAGGGCGCTGGACGCGTCGCTGAGCGATCTCCAGTGGGTGGTGGACGGGTACGCGCTGGCACTGGCCGCGCTGCTGCTGGGGGCGGGGGCGGCCGCCGACATCCTGGGGCGGCGCCGGGTGCATGTCGCGGGCGTGGTGGTGTTCGCGGCGGCGTCACTGCTGTGCGGGCTGGCCTCGGGGCCGGCGACACTGGTCGCGGCGCGGGCGGTGCAGGGGGTCGGCGCGGCGGCGATGCTCGCGACGACGCTGCCGCTGCTCGGCTCGGTCTACCAGGGGCGGCAGCGGTCGGCCGCGCTCGGGGTGTGGGGTGCGGTCAGCGGTGGCGCGGCGGCGATCGGGCCGGTGCTGGGCGGGCTGCTCACCGCGGGACCCGGCTGGCGGTGGATCTTCTTCGTGAATCTGCCGGTGAGCGTGGCGGCCGTGTGGCTGACGCTGAAGGTGGTGCCGGAGTCCAGGGGGCCGCGCGGGATGCGCGTGGACTGGGCGGGGACCTTCACGTTCGCCGTCTTCGCGGGCGGCACGACGTACGCCGTGGTGCGGGCCGGGGAGGACGGCTGGGGGGCGACGGCCACGCTGGTGTCGGCGGGACTCGCCGCGTCGGCGTTGCTGTGCTTCGTGCTGGTGGAGCGCCGGGCGGTGCACCCGCTGCTGGACCTGGCGCTGCTGCGGCGGCCCGCGTTCGTCGGCGCGATGGTGGGCGCGTTCGCCTTCAACGCAGCGGCGTTCGGGGTCACGCCGTACCTGTCGATCTGGATGCAGACGCTGCTGGGCATGAGCCCGGTGCGCGGCGGGCTGACGCTGCTGCCGTTGATGGTGGCGGCCATGATCGTCGCGGTGCTGGCGGGCAGGCTGCTGCACGGGGCGCCGGCCCGGCTGACGATCGGCGGCGGACTGCTGCTGATCGGCGCGGGCTGCTGCGCGCAGGCGGTCCTCGACGCGGGGTCGTCCTGGACGGCGCTGGTGCCGGGGTTCGTGCTGGTGGGTACGGGGACCGGCCTGGTGTCGCCGACGGTGGCGGGCGCGGCGCTGGCCGCGGTACCCCCGCAGCGGGCGGGGATGGCGGGCGGCGCGGTGAGCACCGTGCGCCAGCTCGGCTACGCGCTCGGGGTCGCCGTCTTCGGCACCGTCCTGACCTCGCGGACGGCCGGCACGCTGCCGCACGAGGCCGCCCACACACTGGCGGGCGGTGGCGCCGGTGCGCTGCGCGGGTCCTACGGCGAGCACACCCTGCGGGCGGCGTTCGCCTCCGGGCTGGACGCGGCGCTGCTCGCGGCGGGCGCCACCGGGCTGGTGGCCGGGGTTCTCGTCCTGGTGCTGGTCCGGCCGGAGCGCAGGGGGCGTGACGCGGTAACGGAATCGGCCGCTCCGGCGCTGTCCGAAGGGACGGCGCCGACACGCGGCTGACTCTGCGGGCCGGCGGCGGGGCCGCGTAAGCGGGTCGGGCAGATTCGGTGGAGATTACGGCACCGAAACTTACTCTTCCGTCAGTTTTCTGTCCGACCCTTCCGCATGTGAGCCCATTTTCCCGCACTGACCAGCGCAGACGAGAGCACCGTTCGCATTCCGGCCCCCTCCCGCCCCGCGCGGGCGTGGGGTAGCTTTCACGGCGCTGTGCGGCCATGAGAAGCGGGGTGCGGGGTTTGCGCGAGTTCACCAACCCTCCGTTGGCGTCGGCACCGCCGGTGGGCGGTCTGGCCGACGTCGTCTTCGAGCACGCCCAGGACGACCCGCACCACATCGCGCTGGGCCGCAAGGACGAGCGGGGCGACTGGCGGGACGTGACCTGCGCCGAGTTCCGCGACGAGGTCCTCGCCCTCGCCAAGGGCCTCCTCGCCGAAGGCGTCCGCTTCGGCGACCGCGTCGCGATCATGTCCCGCACCCGTTACGAGTGGACCCTGTTCGACTTCGCCCTGTGGACCATCGGCGCCCAGGTCGTCCCCGTCTACTCGACCTCCTCGGCCGAGCAGTGCCTCTGGATGCTGCACGACTCCGAGGTCACCGCGGCGATCGTCGAGCACGAGGACCACGCGATGACGATCGCCACCGTCATCGACCGCCTCCCCCGGCTGCGCCGGCTGTGGCAGCTGGACGCCGGGTGTGTGCGGGAGCTGTACGACGCCGGCGCCCACATCGAGGACGAGGTGGTGCACCGGCACCGGGAGGCGGTCACCCCGGAGTCGACGGCGACGATCATCTACACGTCCGGTACGACCGGCCGTCCCAAGGGCTGTGTCATCTCGCACGGCAACTTCATGTTCGAGGCGGACACCGTCATCGAGCGCTGGGAGCCGGTGTTCCATTCCAAGAAGGGCGACGAGGCGGCGACCCTGCTGTTCCTCCCGCTCGCGCACGTCTTCGGCCGGATGGTGCAGATCGCCGCGATCCGCGGCCGGGTCCGCTTCGGCCACCAGCCCCAGCTGCACGCCGCCGCCCTGCTGCCCGACCTGGCCGCGTTCCGGCCGACCTTCTTCCTCGCCGTGCCGTACATCTTCGAGAAGGTGTTCAACGCGGCACGCCGCAAGGCCGAGCGGGAGGGCAGGGCCGGGCCGTTCGAGAAGGCCGTCGAGGTGGCCGTGAACCACGCGGAGGCCGTCGAGGCGAAGGCCTGGGGCATCGGGCCGGGCCCCTCGGCGGGGTTGCGGATGCAGCACCAGCTGTTCGACAAGCTCGTCTACTCCAAGGTGCGCGCGGCCATGGGCGGACGCGTCCGGCACGCCATGTCCGGCGGCTCGGCGATGGACCGCAGGCTGGGCCTGTTCTTCGCGGGCGCGGGCGTGCAGATCTACGAGGGCTACGGTCTGACCGAGACCACCGCGGCCGCCACCGCCAACCCGCCCGGACGCACCCGGTACGGCACCGTCGGCCAGGCCATCCCCGGCATGACCGTGCACATCGCGGACGACGGCGAGATCTGGCTGCGCGGCGACAACGTCTTCCAGGGCTACCTCAACAACCCCAAGGCCACCGACGAGGCCCTGCGCGACGGCTGGCTCGCCACCGGCGATCTGGGCTCCCTCGACGAGGACGGCTACCTCACCATCACCGGCCGCAAGAAGGAGATCCTCGTCACCTCCAGCGGCAAGAGCGTTTCGCCGGGGCCGCTGGAGGAACGCGTACGGGACCACCCGCTGGTGAACCAGTGCATCGTCGTCGGCAACGACCGGCCGTTCGTCGCCGCCCTGGTCACCCTCGACCAGGAGGCCGTCGAACACTGGCTCCAGATGCGCAGGAAACCGCAGCTGACGCCCGCCGAACTGGTGCGCGACCCGGACCTGGAGGCGGAGGTGCGGCGTGCCGTCGTGGCGGCGAACACGCTGGTCTCGCAGGCGGAGTCGATCCGCACCTTCCGCATCCTCGCCCAGCCGTTCACCGAGGAGCACGGCCTGCTCACCCCGTCCTTGAAACTGAAGCGCAAGGCCATCGAGGCCACCTATGCCGACGAGGTCGACGCGCTGTACCGGTCGTGAGCCCCGAGCTACGAATTTCGGGGTCAGGAATGCATCACGCCCCGTGATCGTTGACGATGGGCGTACCACTTGACGGACAACCGAAGGATCAAGAGCTCGTGAGCAGCAAGGTCCCCCCGATCATCCTGAACAACGGCGTCGAGATGCCCCAGCTGGGCTTCGGCGTCTGGCAGGTGCCGGACGACGAGGCCGAGCAGGCGGTGGCCACCGCCCTGGAGGCCGGGTACCGCAGCATCGACACAGCGGCGATCTACGGCAACGAGGAGGGCACCGGAAAGGCCCTCGCCACCTCGGGCGTGGCCCGCGAGGACCTCTTCGTCACCACCAAGCTCTGGAACAGCGACCAGGGGTACGACGAGACGCTCCGCGCGTTCGACACCTCGCTGGAGAAGCTGGGCCTCGACTACGTCGACCTGTACCTGATCCACTGGCCGTTGCCGGCCCGCGGCACCTACGTCGACACCTACAAGGCGTTCGAGAAGCTCCTCGCGGACGGCCGCGCGCGGGCCATCGGCGTCTCCAACTTCCTCCCGGAGCACCTCGAGCGGCTCATCGCCGAGACCTCGGTCATCCCCGCGGTCAACCAGATCGAGCTGCACCCGCACCTCCAGCAGCACGCCGCGCGGGAGTTCCACGCGGAACGGGGCATCGCCACCGAGGCCTGGTCGCCGCTGGGCCAGGGCAAGGGCCTGCTGGAGGTACCGGCGATCGTCGCCATCGCCCGGAAGCACGACCGCACCCCGGCCCAGGTCGTACTGCGCTGGCACCTCCAGCTCGGCAACGTCGTGATCCCGAAGTCCGTGACACCGTCGCGGATCACGGAGAACATCGAGGTGTTCGACTTCAGCCTGGACACCGAGGACCTTGCCGCGATCAGCGCGCTGAACGAGGACCGGCGCATCGGCCCCGACCCGGCCACGTTCGACGTCGGCTGAGTCCCCGGCCCGGTCGGCGAAGGGCGCCCCTCCTGTCGGGGGGCGCCCTTCGCACGTCCGTCGGTCAGTTGGGCTGTCCGAGGGGCCGTACGACGACGGTGTTGACGTCGACCCCCTCCGGCTGGCGGACCGCCCACACGACGGAGTCGGCGATCTGGTCGGCGGTCAGCAGATGCCCCGGCGGCAGGCTGCCGTAGCTGTCCCAGAACGGGGTCTCCACCCGGCCGGGCGCGATCAGGGTGACGCCGACGCCCCACTCGGTGACCTGTCGGCGGGTGTTCTCGGCGAGGCCGGTGACCGCCCACTTCGTCGCCCCGTAGAAGTTGCCCGGCGTGGGCACGAAGCCGGCGACGCTGCCGATCAGGACGATCCGGCCGCGGGTCCTCCTGAGCGCGTCGATCGAGGCGCGGACGAGGAGGGCGGGGCCCAGCACGTTCGTCAGGACCATGTCCGTCCAGCCGGAGGGGTCGCCTTCGGCGACGGAGTCGTGGGTGGCGGTGCCGGCGTTGGCGACGACTGTGTCCAGTCGACCGTATTCCTTGAGCGTACGGTCGACCGCCGACTGTATGTGGTCGTAGTCGGACGCGCTGCCGACGATCGTCAGCAGGCCCTCCGGTTCGCCGAGTTCCCCGGCGAAGGCGCGCAGCCGCTCCTCGCCGCGGCCCGTGACGGTGACCCGGTACCCGGCGTCCAACAGGCGCCGCGCGACGGCGGCACCGATGCCGCTGCCGCCGCCGGTGATGAGGGCGACCGGCGCGGTCGTCGTGTCGGACGCGCCGGTCGTGCCCGCGGAGCTGCTCATGGTGTGTACCCCCTGTGCGTGGCGTGAACGGCACGGAGTCCACCACTTGGAGCGCTCTCCAAGTCAAGCCCCTCCCTCAGACGGACCTGACCGCCGTGTGCACCGAGTGGGCGGCCAGCACGAACACGTCGGGCCGCCGGTGCACGCCCGCCGGGTCCCGCGGGTCGAGCAGCCGGTCGAGCGTGGCACGGTCACCCGCGTCGAGGGTGTCGCCGAAGACGTCCCGGAGACGGCCGAGGGAGGCGGCGACATAGGCGCGAGCGCGGTCGGAGGCAGGAGCCGGCAGGTCGAGCAGGAAGCTGCGGGTGCGGGCGTGCTCCAGGCCCGCGGCGCTCAGCAGCGCGGCCCAGTCCTCGGTCTCCTCGACGGCTCCGGGCAGGTCGGCCCGCATCCGGGCGAACCACTCCGCCTCCAGCGCGTCCAGCCGTGCCTCCAGACCGGGGCGGCCGAATCCGAGGTCGCGCGGCAGGAACCGGCCGGGCAGGCCCCCCTCCATGATCGCCAGCGTGCCGCCGGGCGCCAGCCGCTCGGCGAACGCGGCGAGGGCCGCGCGCTGGTCGCCCAGGTGGTGCAGACTTCGACCGGCCCAGATCAGGTCGGCCGGGTAGTCCAACTCGTCCAGCACCTCGGGGAGTTCACCGGTCAGGGTGCCGAGGCGGTCGCCGAGTCCGAGCCGGTCGGCCCGTGCCCGCGCCCGCTCCAGGAGCGGTCCGGAGCCGTCGACGGCCATGACCCGCGCCTCCGGGAAGACTTCGGCGAACAGACAGGACACCACGCCCGGTCCGCTGCCGGCGTCGACGATCAGACCCGGCTCGGTCACCTCCTTCCCGAGCCAGGACAGGGCCTTCTCGTACAGAGGCATGAACAGTTCCGCCTGAGCCTCCAGGTGCGGTGCCATCTCGGCCCAGTCGATCTCGGTTCCGTTCCCGTGCCCGTGGCTGTGCCCGGCTCCCGCTGCGCCGTCGCCGTGGTTGCCGCGCCGGGCGTGGCCGTCGCGCTGGTGCCGCTCGTGCTGTTCGTGCTGTTCGTGCTGTTCGTGCTGTTCATGCTGTTCGCGCGCCATGGTGGTCAGCCTCTCGTCCGTGGTGCTGACAGCCTGCGTCGACGCACCGTCCGGAGGCCACCACTGTTGCCGGGACAGCAAAAAATCGGCAACCTGTTTCCAGGCGGACGCGGTCCGGCCGCTCCCGGTGAACGGGAGCGGCCGGGTACTGCACCGGGGAGGGGCGGGGCGTTGGTCCCCGGCGGGCCGAGCGGTTACGGCAGCGGCGGGTAGGCGTTCTTCATCAGCTGCTGGAACTGGGCGGAGAACCAGTGCCCGGAGATCGGCGCGTCGGGCAGGGCGCCCGACAGGTTGTTGCCGTTGCGCGGGTTGCCCGTGTACGTCGGGTCGCACATCCGGTCGAAGCCCTTGCCCTCGTCGTTCGGGATGGCGCTGCTGGAGCCGTCGGACTCACCCGGCGGCTTGATCCAGACGTACGCGTCGATCCCGGCCGCGGGGGCCGCCTGCGGGCGTTCGCCGAGACCGGCACCGGCCTGGTTGCACCAGTTGCCGATGTGGATGCGGCGGTCGTAGCGGCCGCCGTCGACGTAGGTGTCGACGCTGGTGGAGGCGCCCGGTCCGGCGGGCCGCGCGGTGCCGCCCCAGCCGTTGCGGGAGGTGTCGATCAGCATCCCGATGCCGGAGTTGAAGCCGGTCGTCACCAGCTGGTTGCGGAAGGCCTGGGCGAAGGACAGCTCGTCGACGTAGCGGTTCCAGTCGACCCACTTCGACTCGCGGACCGACTTGCCGGCCACCGAGTCGTTGATGGTGAAGTTGTTCTCCTTCAGGGCACTGTAGTTGGCCGTGTTGGTGATGAAGCCGTGGACGTCGTTGACGGTGGCGCCCTCGGTGGTGGCCGCCTCCTTCATGATGCCGGCGCTGGCGGCGAAGTTGTCGTCCCAGCCGATCCAGCCGTGGTGGCCGGCGTCGATGTAGTTGTAGACGTTGGGCACGTCACCGAGCTTGTTCAGGGCGTAGCCGACGCCCTTCTGGTAGTTGCCGTTGGCCTTCATCACGTCGCACTGCGGGGTGGCGGTGGGCCGGCTTCCGGTGTTGGTGACGAGGTTGGGCAGGGAGTCGATCTCGATGGTGGTGACGATGCGCAGCCCGGCGTACTTGGACTCGCCGAGGATCGCCGCGATCGGATCGATGTACTGCGTCTTGTACTTGCCGATCTCCGTCGGGCCCAGCTCGCCGTTGGAGGCCAGGGCGGAGCAGTCGCGTCCGGGCAGGTTGTAGATGACCAGCTGGACGACGAGTTCGCCGGATCCCTTCTGCTTCAACGCCTCGTCGAGGTGGGCGCGCAGGCCCATGCCTCCGTTGGCGCCGTTGATCGCGGCGATACGGTCGAGCCAGACGCCGGTGGGCTGGTTGGAGATGCGGCTGCCGCCCGGTTCGGCGGCGGCCTTCGCCGACCACTCGGGGTTCACGTACACCTTGGCGCCGGCGTAGGGGTTGTCGACCTTGGTGCCGGGTGTGCCGGGGTCGGTCGGGCCGGGGTCGGTCGGGCCGCCGCCGCCGTCGACGTTGCAGGTGACGCCGTCGAGGGTGAAGGCCGTCGGGAGCGCGTTACTGCCGCTGTAGGTGCCCTGGAACCCGAAGCTGGCCGAAGCGCCCGTGCCCAGCGTGCCGTTGTAGCTCTCGTTGGCGGCGGTGACGGTCGTGCCGGACTGGCTGATCTTGGCGTTCCAGCCGCTGGCGACCTTCTGGTTGCCGGCGTACGACCACTTCACGGCCCAACTCGACTTGGCGGCCGAGTTGTTGGTGACGGTGACGCTGGCGGTGAAGCCGGAACCCCAGTCGTTCTGCACCTTGTAGTCCACGGTGCACGGCACGGCGGTGACATCGGCGTCACCGGGCACGACGGCCAGCGCCGTCCCGGAGGCACCGGCGACCAGCGCCAGCGCGGCGAGTATCGCTGTTCTGCTACGGCTCATGAGTGCGGGTTTCCTTCTTTGTCGCGGGTGTGGGGTGATGCGCGTTTCCCTGTCGGTTGCGATGGTCCGGTGGTACGGGTGTCAGCCGTTCAGGGCGCGCGGACGATCGCGCGACCCGACGCCGTACGTGGTAGGTGTCCCGTCGTGGTGCGAGATCAGGGACGGACCGGTGGAGCGGTGCCGGGTGTTCCGGGTCCAGCCCCGGTACGGCCGTCCGCGGTCGTGACACCACTTCATGGTCTGGTCGACGCATCCGTGCGAGCAGGAGTCCTCCCCGTTCTCCCCTGCCACCAGCGGGGCACGGGCGGCGACGGGGGCGAGCGTGGAGTTCCAGCAGCTCACACCGGCACAGGAAGTGAACTTGTCGAGTGCCGGGCGGCGGCGAGATGGTGCGTCGGGTCGGCCGGCTCGTACGTCAGCCGCCGTTCACGGCCGTGACGGCCGTACCCGACTGTGGCCACTCGGTGTTCCGGCCCGGTGTGGCCCTGCCCGTCGGCGAGGTCGAAGGCCGGACGCCAACCGCTCATGACGGCCGCGCGGTTGATGACCTTCACGGCCCTCTGGAAGCCGTATTCCCCCTGTCCGGTGGCGGGGTACTCCACCGTGCGGGAGGACGTGGCTCCCTGCGCCGTCACGACCGGCAGCGTGACGCCCGGGGCGAGGGCGACCGTGCCGACGACGGCTGAGAGCACTGAACGCGGGGGGTGTCGCATGAGCGACTCCTCACAGATCGGGCGCGTCGGTTCGGACGCGTCGACTGATGGAACCGCTCCCACTGGTGTCATCGAAACTAGCGGCAAGTGTCGGCGAAGAACAGGGGAGTCACCGACTTTCCCTCGACATCACCTGTCGAATCTTTTCGATTCCTCAAGCACCTTGACCGCTCACCCCCCCATCCTCACTATGGGAGCGCTCCCACTGGTTCAAGGCTTGTTGCTCCTCCCCACTTCTCCGAGCCGCAAGGAGGAACCAGCACCATGGATCCCTCACGCAGACGTCGCACGGCGCGGCGGCTGTGGACCGCCGCCGCGGCGGCCCTCGCGCTCCCCCTGGCCATGCTGAGCACGACCACGACCCCCGCCCAGGCTGCGGCACTTCAGTGCAGCGTGGACTACAAGACGAACGACTGGGGCTCCGGCTTCACCGCGGATCTGACCCTCACCAACCGCGGCACGGACCCGATCAACGGCTGGACCCTGAGCTACGCCTACGCCGGCGACCAGAAGCTGACGAACGGCTGGAACGGCAGCTGGTCGCAGTCCGGCAAGCAGATCACGGTGACCAACGCCTCCTACAACGGGACGATCGCCGCCGGCGCGGCGGTCGGCACCGGGGCGCAGTTCACCTACAGCGGCAGCAACGCCGCTCCCTCGAGTTTCTCGGTCAACGGCACCCCGTGCACCGGTGCCCACCAGCCGCCGATCACCGTCCTGACCAGCCCGGCGGCGGGCGCCGTCTACACCCAGGGCGCCGCGGTGCCCCTCGCGGCCACCGCGGCGGCCGCGGACAGCGCGACCATCACGAAGGTCGAGTTCTACGACGACACGGCCCTGCTGGGCACCGACACCAGCGCGCCGTACGCACTGTCGGCCTCGGGGTTGACCGTGGGCAGTCATTCGCTGGTGGCGAAGGCGTACGACAGCCTGGGCGCCTCCGCATCGTCCACGCCGGTCGGCATCACGGTCGCCTCGGGACCGACCGTGGTGGCCTCCGCCACCCAACTCGCGGTCCAGCAAGGCAGGTCGGGAACGTACGAGATACGGCTCTCCACCCAACCGTCGGCCAATGTGACCGTGACGACCGCCCGGACGAGCGGCAACACGGGACTCACGGTCACCGGCGGCGCGAGTCTGACCTTCACGCCGTCGAACTGGAACACCGCGCAGAAGGTGACCGTCACGGGCAACAGTTCGGGCACCGGCGCGGCGACCTTCGAGTCGACGGCGAACGGGCACGCGAAGGCCTCGGTCACCGTCACCCAGATCGCCGCGTCCAAGACGTACGACGCGCGCTTCCTGGAGCTGTACGGCAAGATCACCAACCCGGCGAACGGCTACTTCTCCCCCGAAGGCATTCCGTACCACTCGGTCGAGACGCTGATCGTCGAGGCTCCGGACCACGGGCACGAGACCACGTCGGAGGCCTACAGCTACCTGCTCTGGCTCCAGGCGATGTACGGCAAGGTCACGGGCGACTGGACCAAGTTCAACGGCGCCTGGGAGATCATGGAGAAGTACATGATCCCCACCCACGCCGACCAGCCGACGAACTCCTTCTACAACGCGTCCAAGCCGGCCACGTACGCGCCGGAACTGGACACGCCCGACGAGTACCCGGCGAAGCTGGACGCCGCGGTCTCGGTGGGACCGGATCCCATCGCCGGTGAACTGAGGACCGCGTACGGCACGGACGACGTCTACGGTATGCACTGGCTCCAGGACGTCGACAACGTGTACGGCTTCGGCAACTCCCCCGGCAAGTGCGAGGCCGGCCCGACGGACACCGGCCCGTCGTACATCAACACCTTCCAGCGCGGCGCGCAGGAGTCGGTGTGGGAGACGGTGCCGCAGCCCACCTGCGACGCCTTCAAGTACGGCGGCAAGAACGGGTACCTCGACCTGTTCACCGGTGACGCCTCCTACGCCAAGCAGTGGAAGTTCACCAACGCCCCGGACGCCGACGCGCGGGCCGTGCAGGCCGCGTACTGGGCGGACGTCTGGGCGGAACAGCAGGGCAAGGGCAGCCAGGTCTCGGCCACCGTGGCCAAGGCGGCGAAGATGGGCGACTACCTGCGGTACGCGATGTACGACAAGTACTTCAAGAAGGTCGGCAACTGCGTCGGTCCGTCGACCTGTCCCGCGGGCACCGGCAAGGACTCCTCGCACTACCTGCTGTCCTGGTACTACGCGTGGGGCGGCGCCACCGACACCAGTGCCGGGTGGGCCTGGCGCATCGGCTCCAGCCACACCCACGGCGGCTACCAGAACCCCCTGGCCGCCTACGCCCTCAGCAGCTACGCCGACCTGAAGCCCAAGTCGGCCACGGGTCAGGCGGACTGGGCGAAGTCGCTCGACCGGCAGCTGGAGTTCTACCGGTGGCTCCAGTCCAGCGAGGGCGCCATCGCCGGCGGGGCGACCAACAGCTGGGCGGGCCGCTACGGAACTCCCCCGGCCGGGACGTCGACCTTCTACGGCATGTACTACGACCAGCAGCCCGTCTACCACGACCCGCCGTCGAACCAGTGGTTCGGCTTCCAGGCGTGGTCGATGGAGCGGGTCGCCGAGTACTACCAGCAGACGGGTGACGCGGACGCGAAGGTCGTTCTCGACAAGTGGGTCGACTGGGCGCTGTCCAAGACCACGATCAACCCGGACGGCACCTTCCGCATCCCCTCCACCCTCCAGTGGTCGGGCCAGCCCGACACCTGGAACGCGTCGAGTCCCGGCGCCAACAGGGGACTGCACGTCACCGTCGCCGACTACACCAACGACGTCGGCGTGGCCGCCGCGTACGCCAGGACTCTGACGTACTACGCCGCCAAGTCCGGTGACGCGGAGGCCAAGTCGACCGCGAAGGCGCTCCTGGACGGCATGTGGAACAACAACCAGGACGCCCTCGGCATCGCGGTCCCCGAGACCCGCGCCGACTACAACCGCTTCGACGACGGCGTGTACGTCCCGAGCGGCTGGACCGGCACGATGCCGAACGGCGACGCGATCAACGCCTCCTCCACCTTCGACTCGATCAGGTCCTTCTACCAGGACGACCCGTCCTGGTCGAAGATCGAGAGCTATCTCGCGGGCGGAGCCGCGCCCGTGTTCACGTACCACCGCTTCTGGGCCCAGGCGGACATCGCCATGGCCATGGGCTCGTACGCGGAGCTTCTCGAATAAGCCCCCGCTAAGGCTCCGCGTACCGCGCCGGGCGGTCCCCACCCGCACAGGGGGCCGCCCGGTCGTCGCACTTCCCGCACGAACCCCCACCCGGCCTGCGACCCCCGACCTCCCCACGGCCTCCCACGGCCTCGTCCGGGCTCACATGGCTTCGCGAGGAAGGACCCCCACCGTGACCCCCACCGTGCGAAGAACCCGTGTCCTCACGGCCGCGCTGGCACTCGCGGCCGGCCTGCTCGCCGGCACCCCGCCCGCACTGGCCGCCGACAGCGCCCCGCCCACGGCGCTCGCGGCGGAGTCGTACACCTGGAAGAACGCCCGGATCGACGGCGGCGGTTTCGTCCCGGGCATCGTCTTCAACCGCAAGGAGAAGAACCTCGCCTACGCCCGCACCGACATCGGCGGCGCCTACCGCTGGCAGCAGAACAGCAAGACCTGGACGCCCCTGCTGGACTCGGTCGGCTGGGCGAACTGGGGGCACACGGGCGTGGTGAGCCTGGCCTCCGACTCCGTCGACCCTGACAAGGTGTACGCGGCCGTCGGCACCTACACCAACAGCTGGGACCCGGGGAACGGGGCGGTCATGCGCTCCGCGGACCGGGGTGCGAGCTGGCAGCGGACGGACCTGCCGTTCAAGCTGGGCGGCAACATGCCCGGCCGGGGCATGGGCGAGCGCCTCGCCGTCGACCCGAACCGCAACAGCGTGCTGTACCTGGGCGCGCCGAGCGGCAAGGGACTGTGGCGTTCGACGGACTCGGGTGTCACCTGGTCGCAGGTGGCGAACTTCCCCAACGTCGGCGACTACGTGCAGGATCCGAGCGACACGAGCGGCTACGCCTCCGACAACCAGGACGTCGTCTGGGTCACCTTCGACGAGTCGACGGGATCGTCGGGCAGCGCGACGAAGACGATCTACGTCGGGGTCGCGGACACGGACAACGCGGTGTACCGCTCGACGGACGCGGGCGCGACCTGGTCGCGGGTGGCCGGACAGCCGACGGGCCATCTGGCGCACAAGGGTGTACTGGATACCGTCCATGGCCAGCTGTACATCGCATACAGCGACAAGGGGGGGCCGTACGACGGCGGCAAGGGCCGGCTGTACCGGTACTCGACGGCGACCGGCACGTGGACGGACATCAGCCCGGTCGCCGAGGCCGACACCTACTACGGTTTCAGCGGACTGACCGTCGACCGGCAGCACCCCGGCACGGTGATGGCGACCGCCTACAGTTCCTGGTGGCCCGACACCCAGATCTTCCGCTCCACCGACAGCGGGGGCACCTGGACGAAGGCGTGGGACTACGCGCCGTATCCCGACCGCCGGAACCGGTACACCATGGACGTCTCGTCGTCCCCCTGGCTGACCTGGGGCGCGAACCCGTCACCGCCCGAGCAGACGCCGAAGCTGGGCTGGATGACGGAGTCGCTGGAGATCGACCCCCTCGACTCGAACCGGATGATGTACGGCACCGGAGCGACCCTCTACGGCACGGAGAACCTCACCAACTGGGACTCCGGCTCCCCGTTCACCATCAAACCGATGGTGCAGGGCCTGGAGGAGACCGCGGTCAACGACCTCGTCTCTCCCCCGACCGGCGCGCCCTTGATCAGCGCCCTCGGTGACATCGGCGGCTTTCGGCACACCGACCTCACCAAGGTTCCGTCGATGATGTTCACCTCGCCCAACTTCACCACGACGACGAGCCTGGACTTCGCCGAGTCCGACCCGAACACGGTCGTGCGGACCGGCAACCTCGACTCGGGCCCGCATGTGGCGTTCTCGACGGACAACGGCGCCAACTGGTTCGCGGGCACCGACCCTTCGGGGGTGAGCGGCGGTGGGACGGTGGCCGCGGCGGCCGACGGCAGCCGTTTCGTGTGGAGCCCGGCGGGCGCCGGCGTGCACCATACGACGGGCTTCGGCACCTCCTGGTCGGCGTCGAGCGGCATCCCGGCCGGCGCGATCGTGGAGTCCGACCGCGTCGACGCGAAAACCTTCTACGGCTTCAAGTCGGGCAGGTTCTACGTGAGTTCGGACGGCGGCGCGACCTTCACCGCGTCCTCCGCGACCGGCCTGCCCAGTGGGGACAGCGTGCGGTTCCAGGCGCTGCCCGGCACGAAGGGCGACGTCTGGCTGGCCGGCGGGACCGGCGACGGGGCGTACGGCCTGTGGCACTCGACGGACGGCGGCGCGAGCTTCACCAAGCTGTCGAACGTCGAGGAGGCCGACACGATCGGCTTCGGCAAGGCGGCCACGGGCGCCTCGTACCAGACGCTCTACACCAGCGCCAAGATCGCCGGCGTGCGCGGCATCTTCCGTTCCACGGACAGGGGCGCGACCTGGACGCGGATCAACGACGATGCCCACCAGTGGGGTTGGACCGGCGCCGCTATCACCGGTGACCCGCGGGTCTACGGCCGCGTCTATGTCTCGACGAACGGCCGGGGCGTCGTCTACGGCGACACCTCGGACCCCGCGGGCGGTGGCGGCGGGGGCGGCGGCACGGATCCGACGCCGACCCCGACGGGCGCCTGCAAGGTGACCTACACGATCACCAACCAGTGGTCCGACGGCTTCCAGGCCGACGTGAGGCTTGCCAACACGGGGACGCGCGCCTGGTCGGGATGGTCGCTGAACTGGGCCTTCGCAGGCGGGCAGCGGGTCTCCCAGCTGTGGAACGCCGAGTACACCCAGTCGGGTGCGACGGTGACCGTGAAGAACACCGGCTGGAACGGCACCGTGGCGGCGGGCTCCTCGGTGAGCTTCGGCTTCACGGGAGCCTGGTCGGGCACGAACACGAAACCCGTCGCGTTCAAGCTGGGCGATCAGAACTGCGCGGTGGGGTGACGGCCCGAGCGCGGCAGCCACCGAGTCCCTGGGGCGCGTGCCGCGAGCGGCACGCGCCCTTCGCGCGGGCAACCGGTCAGGTGTACGGACCGTCGGCCTCGGCGCCGTCGCCGGGGACGCCCCGGACGGCGACGAGACGGACCTGGTGCCGTGGGGGGAAACCGGAGGCGGTCAGCATGCGGGGGTCGCCGGAGGTGCCGTACTCGTCGACGCGGGTGCCGTCGGGGAGTCCGACGCCGACGGGCCGGGGTCGCCGGGGCCTTCGTACGGTTCGTCGAGGGGGGCACGGTAGCGCTCGGCCAGAGCGGTCACGGTCCGCGCGAGGCGCGCGCGCAGCTCGGGCGGGCCGAGCACCTCCACATCCGCGCCGAGCCGCAGGAACTCGTCGTGCGCGCGCTCCACGGACTCGACGGGGACGGTCACCACGGTCCGGCCGTCGGCTTCCCTCCCCCGTCCCACCGGGGTCGCGCGCGCCAGCGTCACGCCCGGCGCCAGCCGCACCACCGCCCTGGCGGTGTGGAGCCGCTCGTGGAAGTCCTGCTGGTACGCCGTCCAGTAGGCGGCCAGGTCGAAGTCGTCCGGACGGACGAACCGTTCCCCGGAGGCGGTGAGCCGGAGGATCTGGTCGACGCGGAACGTCCGCGGGCCGGGTCCGGCGACCACGTACCAGCGGCCCGCCTTGAGCACCAGGCCGTACGGCTCCAGCCTGCGGTCCACATCGGTGGGGGTACGCCAACGGCGGTATACGACATCCAGTACACGGTTGTTCCACACCGCGTCGGCGACCTCCGGCAGATACGGCGCCTCCTCCGCCTGCGCGTACCAGCCCGGCGCGTCCAGATGGAAGCGCCCGCTGACCCGGTCGGCGCTCTCCCGCAATTCCGCCGGCAGCGCCGCCCGCACCTTCAGCCGGGCGGCGGCCAGCACCGCGCCGAGACCGAGCTGCCCGGCGGGACCGGGCGCGCCCGCCAGGAACAGTGCCTGCGCCTCCTGGGCCGTCAGGCCGGTCAGCCGCGTGCGGTACCCGTCGAGGAGCCGGTATCCGCCCGCGTGCCCCGCGTCTCCGTACAGCGGGACGCCCGCCGCGACGAGGGCTTCGACGTCCCGGTAGACCGTGCGCACCGACACCTCGAGTTCCGCCGCGAGCTGGGCGGCGGTCATCCGGCCGCGGGTCTGGAGCAGCAGCAGGATCGAGACGAGTCGGCTGGACTTCACTGACACAGGGTGTCAGTGAAGCGCGCCTAACGTCACGCCATGACCTTCACCGAGAAACTGCTGACCGTGCCGCCGCCGATCGAGGTGGCGGGACGGAGCATCAAGCGCTACCACGTCACCACCGACCCCGCGGGGATCGCGCCCGAGGTGCAGCGGGCGGCGTACGCGATCCTGCCCGAGCTGCTGCCGGAGCCGGACGGGACACCACCGGCCACGTTCGTCGTGCTGCACCGGGGCGGTGACGACGGCGCCTACCTCAACGCCTACAGCTGGGTCTGGGACAACGTCCTGCACTTCAGGGGCGCGGCGGCGGGCCAGCCGGTCCTGGGCTGCCCGGACCGAGACCCGGCGCACTTCGTCACGACGGACCGCCCGTGGATCGGCTGCGTCTGGGAGCTGCCGCCCCTCCTGCACGAGCGGGACGCGTGGGTGCGGCATCTGCTCGTCCCCGAAGTGCCGAACCTCGCCGCCTACGTGGCGGACTCGATGCCCGCAGGAACCACGGGGGACCGCGCATGAGAACGGCCGCTCGCCTGCGGTTCGTGCGGTCGGGGAATCGGCGACGGTGGCCCACCGGGAGCGAGCCTTCGGCCGACGGCGTGGACACCTGGGCGACCGACTGGATCGCGCACGTCACACGCCCGTCGGCGTTCTCCCCGGCTTCCGGTACGCCTTCAGGGTGAACCAGGGGTCGGGTCGGGACCGGTCCTGGTCGGGCAGCGCGGCCAGCCGCGTGGCGAACGCCTCCGCCGGCGGCTCGCCCGGCGGCAGTGTGACGAACCAGCCCCGCCGCAGGTCGGCGATGGTGCGGCGCGGGCTGCGCCCCTGGCCCCGGCCGCGGAAGCGGCCCTGGCCCGCGGGGACGAGACCGCGGTCGACGGCGTACGACTCGACGAGCGCCGCCCCGTCACGGGCCGCGCTGGGCGGTCGGGAGGCGAGGACGGCGTCGATGTCGCTGCCCACGTTGTGCGAGGCGGCCTTGTCGACGGTGGTGACGTACACGCCGTCGGGCCGCAGCACCCGCGCACACTCGGCGACGATCGCCCGCACGTCCGCGTCGGTCGGGGCGAGATGCAGCAGCCACACGCTGCTGACCGCGTCGAACTCCCCGTCGCGGAACGGCAGTCGGCGACTGTCGGCCCGCACCACGGCACCGGGGAGCCGTACCGCGGCCCGGCGGAGCATCGCCGCGGCGAGGTCGACGCCGGTCACCCGCAGGCCGTCGCGCCCCGCGGCGAGCCTGCGGGTGACGATGCCGGTGCCGCAGCCGATGTCGAGCAGACCGCGTGTCCCGTCCGGCAGGAGGGCCAGGACGGCCTCCGCGGCGGCTGCCGCGCGGGGTTCGCCGCCGCGCGAGGCGTCGTAGCGTGCGGCTTCCTCGTCGTAGTCCAGCACGCGGCTCCCCCCTTCCCGTCCGCGGTGCGTCTCAGTGCGCGCCGTGCGCCGGGGCCAGGTCCCGCACCCGGCGGGCCAGCTCGAAGTCGAGGTCGGTGACGGCACCGCCCGCGCTGTGGGTGTGCACCGCGAGGGAGACCGTGCGGTAGCCGAGGGTCAGCTCGGAGTGGTGGTCCAACTCCTCCTGGACCTGGGCGACATGGACGACCAGGGCGGTCGCGGCGAGGTGGGAGGCGAGGCGGTAGGAGCGGGTGAGGCGGCCGGCGTCGTGGGACCAGCCGGGCAGCTCCGCGAGCCGGTCGTCGATCTCCTCCTGCGACAGCGGTGCGACGGCCATGACCTGGCTCCCTTCCGTGGGGTGGGTGGGTGTCGGGTACGCGTTCAGCCTGCCACAGGAGAGCCGAGGCGGCCCTGGTCGGGAGGGTTCCCGCCGTCCGGGCGGGAAACCCTCGGGGTGCGGGTGCGGGCGTTCCTCGGGGTGCGGGTGCGGGCGCGGGCGTTCCTCGGGGTGCGGGTGCGGGCGTTAGGGCGTACGGCCCGGTGCGCGGCGCGGCGCGGCCTTCCGCCCGCCGCTCGGCTACGGTCGTCCCTATGACCATTCTCGCGACCGGCACCTCGGGCTCCGCCGCCCCCGCCGACCGGGGCGTCGGCCCCCTGCTGCGGGCCTGGCGGGAGCGGCGCAAGGTCAGCCAGCTGGAACTGGCGCTGCGCGCGGACTCCTCGGCCCGGCACATCAGCTTCGTCGAGACGGGCCGCTCCCGGCCCAGCGAGGAGATGGTGCTGCGACTGGCCGAGCACCTCGACGTGCCCGTGCGCGAGCGCAACGCCCTGCTGGTGGCGGCCGGTTACGCCCCCCGCTACCGCGAGACCCCGCTGGACGATCCGGCGCTGGACGCGCTGCGCGCCGGCCTGGAGCGCCTGATCCAGGGGTACGAGCCGTATCCGGCACTGGTGGTGGACGCGACGTACAACGTGCTGGCGGCCAACCGCGGGATCACCATGCTGATGGACGGCCTCCCGGAGTCACTGCTCGCGCCGCCGCTGAACGCTATGCGGCTGACGCTGCACCCGGAGGGCCTCGCGCCGCGCATCCGCAACCTGTCCGAGTGGCGCGGGCATCTGCTGGCCCAGATGGAACGGCAGATCGCCCTCCACCGCTCCCCGCCGCTGCGGGCGCTGTACGAGGAGGTCGCCGCCTATCCGGTTCCCGAATCGGCGCCCGAGACGGAACCCGCTGAGCCGGTGCCGTACTTCGCGCTGCCCATGGTGATCGAGCACGAGGGGCGGACGCTGTCGTTCATCTCGTCGATCGCCACGTTCAACACGCCGATGGACGTGACGGTCGCCGAACTGGCCGTCGAGACGCTGCTCCCGGCCGACCCGGCGACGGTCAAGTACCTGCACTCGCTGGTGAGCTGAACCCGCTGATGAGCCGGCGCACACTCAGGGCCACTCCCCTGGGGACGGGTTCCGGAGCGGAGTGCGCCGCCCCGGAGCCCGTTGCCTCCACGATCCCGTCCGCGCGGGCCGCCGTCGATGACCCACGAGGTAATGCGCCGGGCCGCGGACGGGCCGCCGTGACGCGACGCGCCGGAGACCCTCCGCACGACCCCGCGTCCCCTCCCGCCGGTCCTGTCGCGGCACGGCCGGAACATGACACACTGACCGGCGTGCTTCGACACGTAGGGGAGACGTGGCGTGAGTGAGCGGCGACCCGCACCCACGGTGGGCCAGGTGGTGCTCGGCAGACGGCTACAGGAGTTGCGCGAGGCGGCGGGCCTCAGCCGCGAGGAGGCGGCCCGCGCGCTGCGGGTGGCCCCGGCGACCGTGCGGCGCATGGAGACGGCCGAGGTCTCCCTGAAGATCCCCTACGTGCAGGTGCTGCTGGAGACGTACGGGGTGGCCGAGGAGGAGTCCCGCACCTTCGTCACCCTCGCCGAGGAGGCGAATCGGCCCGGCTGGTGGCAGCGCTTCCACGACGTGCTGCCGGAATGGTTCAGCCTGTACGTGAGCCTGGAGGGCGCGGCCCGGCTCATCCGCTCGTACGAACCCCACTTCGTACCGGGCCTGTTGCAGACGGAGCGGTACGCGCGAGCCGTGCTGGAGGCCGGGACGGTCGGCCGGACGAGCCCGGAGGCCATCGAGCGGCACGTGTCACTGCGGCTGGCCCGGCAACAGCTGCTGGAAGGCCCCCACCCGCCGCACCTGTGGGCCGTACTGGACGAAACGGTCCTGCGCCGACCGGTCAGCGTCGACGCCGACGTCATGTACGAACAGATCGACAAGCTGCTGGAGTTCGCGGAGCGGGACCGGATCACCTTGCAGGTGGCGGAGTTCGCGAGCGGCCCGCACCCGGGGACGTCCGCGCCGTTCTCGCTGTTCCGTTTCGCCGAACCCGAACTGCCCGACATGGTCGTCACGGAATATCTGTCCGGCGCCCTGTACCTGGACTCGCGCCGGGAGGTCTCCGCGCACCTGGAGGTCCTCGACCACATGACGACGCACGCCGCGTCGGCGCAGGACACGATGAAGCTCCTGCGGGACGTCCGCGGGGAGTTCTGAGTCCGCGGGGAGTTCTTGAGTCCGCCACCTTTTCGACCCTTCCAGCTCGCCCCCTCACCAGGAGAAGACGCGCATGACCGGATCCGAGTCCGAGGCCGCCGTCCGCATCGACACCAGCCGGCCGCATCCGGCCCGGGTGTACGACTGGTGGCTCGGCGGCAAGGACAACTACCCCGTGGACGAGGAGCTGGCCCGCAGGATCCTCGCCGTGGACGGAACGGTGCTGCGCGGGGCGCGCGCCAACCGCCGGTTCATGCAGCGGGCCGTGCGCACCGTCGCCGAGACGGGCGTCCGCCAGTTCCTGGACATCGGTACGGGCATCCCGACCGAGCCCAATCTGCATCAGGTGGCGCAGAGCGTCGACCCCACATCGAGGGTCGTCTACGCCGACAACGACCCGATCGTGCTGCGGCACGCGCAGGCGCTGCTGCACGGCTCGGCCGAGGGTGCCACCGAGTACGTGCACGCCGACGTCCGGGACGTCGGCACGCTGCTGCGCCGGGCGGCCGACTTCCTGGACCTCGACCGGCCGGTGGCGCTGTCACTGGTCGCGCTCACCCACTACCTGGGCGAGGACCCGGGGGGCGACGACGTGTACGGGCTGCTGAAGCGGTACGTCGACGCGCTCGCGCCCGGCAGTCACCTGATCCTCTCGCAGGTCACCCCCGATCTGAACCCGGAGGCGATCGAGAAGGCCGCGAACCATTTCCGGCGCGGCGGCACCCCCTTCCACCCGCGCTCGCTGGCGGAGTTCTCCCGCTTCTTCGAGGGTCTGGAGCTGCTCGGTCCGGGCGTGATCCCGGTCTCCGGCTGGCGACCCGACCCCGAGGACGTGGCTCTCCAGGCGGAGGGCATCGTGCCGGTGTACGCGGGGGTGGCCCGCAAGCCCTGAGACGCCGGGTGCCGGACGGCCGGCCCCGCCGCGTGCCGGGGCCGCGCGTGAGGTACGCCGCCCCGGGTCGCCCGGCGCGGGGTGACCCGTACGGGCGCCGTGAACGGGTGCGCCGCCGCGCCCGCACCTAGGTTCGGGACAGGGGCGAGCAAGGGAGCGTCCTGTGACCTGCACGGAGACACCGCCCGCCGCGCCACCGTCCGCCGAGCCACCGGGAGCGGCGACATCGAGCGTGGCGATATCGGGCCTGGCGACATCGGGCGCGGCGGCACCGGCATCCGCTCCCCCGCGCGTGCGCCCCGCGAAGGAGGCGTGATGCCCTCGGACGCCGTGCTGTACCAGGCTGCCGCGCTCTGTCTGACGTATCCCGACGACGACCTGTACGCGCGGCTGCCCCTGGTGCGTGAAGCGGCCCCGCCCTTGCGGGAGTTCACCGATCACGCGGCCGTGACGCCACGGGCGGAGCTGGCCGTGCACTACACGCGGGTGTTCGGCTCCGAGGACCGGACCGGCCTTCATCTGAGCCGGTGGTACGACGAGCACGACCGGCGGGACGGCATCTCCCCCGGCCGCTTCGAGGACCTCTACCGGCGGCACGGGCTGGAGCTGACCGGCGAGGAGCTGCCCGACTTCCTGCCCGCGGTACTGGAGTTCGCCGCCCGCACCGGCGACACCCGCCTGCTCACCGGGCATCGCGCGGGCCTGGAGCGGCTCCGTTCCCGGCTGACCGGCGCCGGCACACCGTACGCGTCCGTTCTGAACGCCGTATGCGCCACACTGCCGACCGTATACACCGGACCGTAGTCCCACGGTCCCGCCGGGGCGCCGACCGCTCCGGTCTGCACCGGCCTCGTCGTCGAGGGAGCACCTGGCGAGTGCCGTCCTGCGCGTGTTTAGTTCGACCACCGCGCGACCGCCGGGAGGGGTCACCGGGACGCGCTGCCCGCCGGAAGGTCGCGGCGTGGTTCGCCGCGCAGCCGCACGGCGTGCCACGGCCGGTCCGTGACCAGCACGTCCACTCGGGGATCGGCGAGGAAGGTCCGCAGTCCGGCGTCGTCGTTGACCGTCCACACCAGGGTGAACAGGCCCTGCCGGGCCGCCCCGCGCAGCACGGTGGCGCGCGCCAGCCGCTGGTGGACGGCGACGCCGTGCGCCCCGCAGGCCCGCAGGCGTCGTGTCGGGAAGAGTTCGCCGGCGCGGATCCCGGCCAGCCGGGCCATCCCGACCTCCCGGCGGTCGCGCCCCAGTGACAGGGCGGTGCGCACGCCGGGGAAGCCGCGGGTGATCGCGGCGACGGAACGGTCCTCCAGCGTCGTGGCGACGAACCCGTCACGGCCGAGCAGAGCCACGGCGAGGTCGATCACCTCCCGCTCGTGGCCGGTCTCCTTCAGGTCCAGCTGCCCGATCAGCTTTCCCGCGACCAGCGCCATGACCTCCTCGACGAGCGGCACACGGTGTTCGGTCCGCGCGCGCAGTTCGGCGTACGTGATGCGGGACAGCGGCGGTCCGTCGCTCCCGGCGCGCGGGTCGTGGTGGACGACGAAGACGCCGTCGGCGGTGCGCCGGATGTCGAACTCGGCGTACTCGGCGCCCGAGGAGAGCGCGTCCTCGTACGCCTCGAGGGTGGCTGCCGTACGGTGCTCGCTGCCGCCGCGATGGGCGGAGACGGCGGGTCGTGTCATTCGTCTTCCTCGCGGACGCACCGGATCCCGGGCACCCGGCCGGTCGTGCGGACCGCGCGACCGGCCGGGTGCCCGCGGGCTCAGGCGAGCTTGGCGGACAGGGTGATCGGTACGGCCTTCAGGGCCTGGGAGACCGGGCAGTCGACCTTGGCCTTCTCGGCTGCGGCGACGAAGGCGTCGGCGTCGAGGCCCGGCACGGTGCCCTCCACCGTGAGGTGGATGCCGGTGATGCCCTCGCCCGGCTGGAAGGTGACGTCGGCCGAGGTGACCAGCTTGGTGGGCGGGGTGCCGGCACCGGCCAGGGCGTGCGAGAACGCCATGGAGAAGCAGCTGGAGTGGGCGGCGGCGATCAGCTCTTCCGGGCTGGTCCTGCCGTTCGCCTCCTGGGTGCGGGCGGCCCACGTCACGGGCTGCTCGTCGATGGCACCGGAGGAGTCGAAGGTGACGACCCCGTTGCCCTCGATGAGGCTGCCTTCCCAGACGGTGTGTGCGGAGCGCGTGGTGGCCACGGTTGTTCCTTTCGCATGGTTTTCCCGTAGGACGGGTTTCCCTGCCCATCCGATCACACTCGCCGTCACCGCACCCGGAAGACCGGCCCGCGAGGGGTGAACGGCAGGTGGCGGCCCTGCGGGATCAGATACGCGTGCTCGCGCCGGACCCGCAGGACGTCGCACGCGCCGTCGGTGATGACGAGGACCGGAGCGCCGCGCGGGAAGTCGTCCGCCCGGTGCAGGAGGTCGATGCCGGGCTGGAGGACGGTGCCGCCACGGCCGTGCACCCTGACCCGGCCGGCGATGTCGGTGACCGGCAGGTAGCCCGCGTCGTGCGGGGCCGCGTCGCAGAAGACGACCCGGGCGGCGGGTACGTCGCGCGCCTCGGCGTAGGAGGCGATGGCGCCGAGCGCCTTGCCGAGGAGGGTGCGGTCCATCGAGCCGGAGGTGTCCAGCACTACGCCGAACGTGCAGCGGGCGATCTCCTCGGGCGGGAAGTACCGGCCCGCCCGTGGGATGTCGGGCGTGGAGGCCTGGCGGCGCGCGGGCCTGGCGTACGTGCGCACCGGCTCGGGCCGGGGCACGAACTCGTCGAACCAACGGGCCAGCAGCGCGTCCCAGGGCAGGGGTGGGTGGCTGAGCGCGCGGATCTCCTCGACGAGGCCCCCGGGCAGGTATCCGCGTTCCTGGCGCTCGTGCAGGTCGAGGCCGTGGGCCAGGCCGCGCCGGTAGAAGCCGTCGAGGTCGACATGGTCACGGGGCGGACCGAGCGGGGCGCCGAGCACGTCGCCGACGCCCTTGCCGCGCGGGGTGGACAGGCGGCGCATCCGGCGCAGGTCGCCGGCGATCCGGTCGTAGACCTCCTCGGCGGACAGGCCGGCCAGCTCCCGGTCGTACAGCAGTCCTTCGGGCATGGTGCCGACCTGCATCTCGCGCAGCCAGCCGTTGATGACGTAGTCGCAGGCCACGTTGAAGAGGTACGGGTCGCGGGTGCCGCAGCGGTCGCCGTGGCGCAGGGCCGCGTGCAGCAGTTCGTGGGCGAGGACGAACCGCCATTCCTCGTCCTCGAACGTCCGTACGGGGTTGACGTACACCTCGCCCGCCTCCGCGTTCACGGCGGCGACGGAGATGCCGTGGGCGCGGGCGATCTCGGCGTCGGCGACGAGCGTGATGCCGGCCGCGATGCCGCCCAGCAGCGGGTACGAGGAGATGAACCAGCTCAGCGCCTTCTCCCAGGGGCGTCGGCCCGGCGGCTCACCGTCGGGACCGTCGCGGCGGCCGCCCGCCACGTCCATCGCGGCGGACACCGTCCGGGTGAGGGCGGTCGCGAACGCCAGCTGCCGGTCGGGCGGCTGCGCGAAACGCCAGCCGTCCCACGGCAGCAGCAACTGGTCGGGTTCGGCGCCGGCCGTTCCGCAGTGTTCGTAGGCCGCCGGGAGGCCGGTGCGCCGCCAGCGGTCGGCGAGCTGCTCCTCGTCGCCGTCGGGGTACGTCGGCGGCAGGTCGTCGGGGGCGGCGCCGACGGGGAACGTCAGCAGGAAGCGGTTGACGACCGTGCAGCGGGCGGCCCGCTGGTACCGGTCGGGCTGGACCCGCTCGCCCTTGTCCGCCGGGAGGTGCCCGAAACCGAGGTGGAGGGCGGCGTGGGCGAGCGACCACGCCCACCGGGCGGGCTCCGCGATCCGGTCGGGCCGGGCGTGGACCCTGCCGTCGGAGTCGACGCGGAGGAGGCCGTCCCGGGGCGCGAGGTCGCAGTCCACGTGCCGGCAGGCGTCGAAGTCGACGGCGGCCAGTGCCGGGTTGGCGCGCATCAGCCGCATGCCCTCGGCGAACGCCTCACCGGCGAGGTCCCGCTTCCTGCGGCCGCCCCGGCCGCGGCTCACCGGCGGGCCTCCACCAGGCGGGGCATGTCCCGGGCCGCCTCGATGAGGAACCAGGCGGGCAGCACGGGGTTGCCGTCGGCGTCCGGGGCGATGACGCTCTGGGCGACCTCCACGGAGATCTCGGCGAGCTGCACGAGCAGCGACTTGGCGCGGTAGGCGGTCTGCCGGCCGTTCGCCGACATGTGCTCCTTGACGGCGGGCAGTTCCTTCACCAGCCGGCCGCGGAACGACTCGGCGAGGTAGTAGAGCAGATCGCGGTCCTGCGGACGGTGCGGCCAGGGGGCGTCGCCCTTGATGACGGCCTCGATGCCGTACCGGCTGCGGACGATCTTGACGTAGCCGCAGAAGGCGGTGGCGTGCGCGGGGGTCAGCGTGCCGTGCGCGAGGACCCTCAGGGTGTCCTCGTCGAGGTCCCGGCCGAAGGAGTGCAGGGCGTCGGAGAGCATGTGCCAGGAGCGGGGCGTGGAGAACGGCTCCTCGGTCTTCGGCGGCTTCGACCACAGGTGGTCGGGCCGGTCGGTGAGGTGGTCCAGGACCCACGGGTGGATGCCGTTGTCCGCCGCCCAGACGAGCCAGTCCGCGGCGGAGGCCACCAGGTGGACGTGGGTGAGGCGGTTCACCAGTGCGGAGGCGATCGGGCGGGCGAGGGCGTTGTCGGTGGCCCGGTTGCCGGCGCCGATGACGATGGAGCCCTTCGGCAGTTCGTAGTTCCCGATCCGGCGCTCGAGGATCAACGAGTAGAACGCCTTCTGCACGTCCGGTGTGGCCGCGTTCAGCTCGTCCAGGAACAGGCAGTACGGCTCGTCGCGGGCGATCGCCTCCGGCGGGCAGAACACCGAGCGCCCGTCCCGGATCTGCGGCACGCCGATCAGGTCCTCGGGCGCGAGCTGGGTGCCCAGCAGACTCACGCACTCCAGGCCCAGGGAGGCGGCGAAGTCCCGCACCAGGGAGGACTTCCCGATGCCGGGTGCGCCCCAGAGGAACACGGGCCGCACGGTGGCGAGGCCGAGCAGCAGCTCCGGTATGCGGGAGGGAGTGACGGTGACGGCTGCCTGCACGCAGCGACTCCTGGGGGTCCGGGCGGGCGCGCGGGTGCGCGATTCACGAACAGTGTGTGCGTACGGATCCGTGGTCGCAGCCGATTTTCAGGCCGCCCGCTCCTCGCCCGCCGTCTCCAGCGGCACCTGGGGCCCGTCCGCCTCGCGCAGCCAGCGGCGCAGGACGCGGTGGACCTGCTCGGCGCCGGTCAGGTCCTCGCCGTCCTCGACCGGTGCGGACAGGGCGAGGGGGGACAGCAGGAACGGTTTCGCCTGGGCGCCGCCGAGGCCGCCGTGCGAGCCGATCTGTTCCTCGAAGGCGAGGACCTCGCCGTCGGCCGGGTCGTGGAAGGAGTTGACCATGATGTCGGCGGTGTGCGGGAAGGAGTGGGTGCGGCGCACGGCCTCGGCGGCACCCGGCCCGAACACGGCCAGCGGCCCCGGTTCCTCGTCGAGCCGGTCGACGGGTATCTCCGCGCCGTACGCGCCCAGCACGACCCCGCCGTGCTGCTCGCTGCGGACGAGCAGGAAGCCGATGCCGGGATGGTTGGCGAGCGTGGGCAGCAGTGCGGGGTGGCGGGCGTCCATCTCCTCCTTGCTCATCCGGTGCGGCACGTCCGGGAAGGACACCAGGCCGAGGTTGCCGGAGGCGAGCACGATCGGCTCCGAGCGGCGGGCCGGGCGGTGCTGTTCGCCGCCCTCCTCGACGGGCCTGCGCAGCGCCGCCCGGACGGCCGCGCGCGCCTCGGCGCCACTGTGGGTGCGCCGCGCCCGGCGCGGCACGGGCAGCCCGCAGCCCGCCCGGACCAGGTCGGCGAGGGTGAGGCCGTAGCGGGCGCGGAAGGTCTCGCCGGGACTCTGCCCGTGGTCGGACAGGACGACGACGCGGTACGGCCGGGGGGCGTGCTCGGCGACGCTCTCGATGAGCGCCAGGGACCGGTCGAGGCGGGCGAGGACCCGCTCGGCGTCGCGGCCGAGCGGTCCGGAGTGGTGCGCCACTTCGTCGTAGGCGACCAGGTCGGCGTAGACGGCGCTGCGGCCGGCCAGCATGTCGCCCGTCACCGCGGCGACGACGACGTCCCGTTCGACGACGGTCGCGAAGGCGCGGATGAACGGGTACAGGCCGCCGCGGGCCACGCGGGGACGCTGCTTGCGCAGCCGGGCGCGGGTGGACTGGCCGATCTCCCGGCCGACCTCCGCCACGAAGGACAGGGCGGTGCGGACGGCGTTGGCCGGGTCGGAGAAGTAGGCGAAGTATCCGGCCCGCGAGCGGGTCGCGCGGCTGCGGCGGCGGGTGGCGATGGACAGCACGAGGGCCTGTTCGCCGGCGCCCCCGCCGAAGAGGTTGCCGCGGCTGGCGCCGTCGGCGGAGAGCAGCCCGCCGTCGCCGGTGCGTTGCACGGCCCGGCGCTGGAGTTCGGCGGCGCTGGTCGGACGGTTGCAGACCATCACCTCCCGGCTGTCCTTCTCGTACCAGCGGAACGCGGGCACGTCGAAGTTGCTGCCGTGCAGGATGCCGAGCTGGCTCGCCCCGGTCTGGCTGGACCAGTCGGTGCGCCAGGGGGTGAGGCGGTGGGTGGCGCTGGCCGCCGCCTCCGGTCCGGCGCCCAGCCACTTGGCGACGGTCGGCATCAGCCCCTTCACGACGGCCGCGGCCAGCACGTCGTGGCCGACCCCGTCGAGCTGGATGAAGACGGTGCCGTGGGTGGCGGGGCAGGTCGGCCCGCCTCCGCGGCGGCGGTCGGCGAGGCGGTACAGGCGGCGCCGGTAGGCCTCGTCGTCCCGCACGGCGAGGGCGCCGCCGGTCGCGGAGGCGACGGCGGACATCACGGCGGCCACGATGACGGCGGTCTCGGGGGCGGCCTCGCTCTGCCCCGACGGGTTCAGCCGCAGAGCCAGCAGAAGGAGCGAGCCGTTGAGGAAGAACACCAGCAGGCCGAGGACGAGCGCCGGCACGAGCAGCAGCAGGCGGACGAGGAGCGGCCAGGCGAGCGCCGACAGTACGCCGAAGACACCGGCCCCGGCGGCCGCGGTGACGGCTATGGTGGTGGCGCTGTCCCCGTCGGGCGACTGGAGCCGGAAGTCGGGCAGGACGCCCGCGAGCACCAGCATCGTGACCGTGGACACGCCCCACACCGCGACGCTCCGCCCGGCCTGACTGACGGCCCGCCGCCAACGCCCCTCGCCCACGCCCCGTACACCTCACGTCCCGGCCCGTCATCGGTGCGGCCCTGTGCCCACCACCCTGTCACACGGACGGCCGAGGGCCACCGGATCCGGAGAGCCGCGGCCCTCCCCTGAAGCTGGGGCGCCGGCGGCGTCCCGAGCGGCGCGGGCCGGTGTCGCCGTGCGGCTCCGCCACGTGCGCGCGACCGGGCACGGCACACCCACGGACAGCACCGCGTCCCCCGGACACGAAGCCGAGGACGCGGGCCGCCGACGCGAAGCCGCGGAGAGCCCTCGAGCGATCAGCGCCCGTCGTACCCCGCCGTCGGCATCGACAGTCTCCGGTGCACCCGCGCCTTCATCTGGGCGTCGTAGGCGGGTTCGGCGACGCCCACCGTCTCCACCCGCACCCCCCGCCGCGCGCACTCCCGGGCGAACTCCTCCACGGACGACAGGGCGCTCTCCAGCACCCGCCGGCTGGGTGCGACGAAGAGGTCGACGCCGGCTCTGACACCGTCCCACAGCACGCAGTGGTCCGGCCGCAGCCCGCGGACCAGCAGCTCGCGGCTGACGACGTAACCTTGTTCCGCGGCCCACCGCGCGCACATCGCGTGCTGGCTGCGGGAGTCCACCAGGAAGGGATCGGCGTCCAGTTCCTCCAGCGGCGTCAGACTCGCGATCGCCGTGACCCGCACCGGTCCCATGGGGTCCCCCTCACCTCCGGGTTTCGCCGCCGACCCTACTCCTGCCCGTAGGCTTCGGGGAGTCGCGCGAAGGGGGTAAAGAGGTGCCGGTGGAGATCACCTGGTGGGGTCACGCCACCTGCACGATCACGGATTCGGACGTGCGTGTGCTCACCGATCCCCTGTTCGCCCGTCGGCTGGCGCATCTGCGGCGACGTCGAGGGGCGTTGCCCCCGCCGGACGCCTGGCGGGCGGACGTGGCGCTCGTGTCGCACCTGCACTCCGATCATCTGCACGTTCCCTCGCTGGCGCGGCTGGCGCCGGGCACCCGCCTGCTGGTGCCCCGTGGCGCGCCGCGCGCCGTACCGGGCCTGCGGCGTCTGGCCCATCTGCGGCTGACCGAGGTCGCGCCGGGCGACGAGACGACCGTCGGCGACCTGCGCGTGCGCGCCGTGCCCGCGCTGCACGACGGGCGGCGGCTGCCGGTGGGCCGGCACCGCTCCCCCGCGCTCGGGTACGTCGTGGAAGGCGAGGCGCGGACGTACTTCGCCGGGGACACCGGCCTGTTCGAGTCGATGGCCGAGGAGGTCGGCCGGGTCGACGTGGCGCTGCTGCCGGTGGGCGGCTGGGGGCCGTACCTCGGGGAGGGGCACCTGGACGCGGGGCGGGCCGCGGAGGCGCTGGCCCGGCTGGCGCCGCGCAGTGCGGTGCCGGTGCACTACGGCACGTACTGGCCGATCGGGATGGACGCCGTGCGCCCTCATGAATTCCACGCGCCGGGCGAGGAGTTCGTGCGCCTGGCGGCGGAGCGCGCGCCGGATGTGGTGGTGCACCGGCTCGGGCACGGGGAGAGCGTGTGTCCCGAGGTCGCCCGATGACGCCGCTGGCCGCCGTCACGACGGTCGTGCCGACGGAGGCCACCCAACAGGCGCTCGGCTACCCGTCGTTGTTCCTGCTGGTGCTGATCGGCGCGCTGGTGCCGGTCGTGCCGACGGGGGCGCTGGTGAGTTCGGCGGCCGTGGTCGCGTTCCACCAGACGGCGCCGTTCTCGCTGGCCCTGGTGTTCGTGACGGCGTCGCTGGCCGCGTTCTGCGGGGACGCGGCGCTGTACGGGCTGGGCCGGCGAGGGATGCGGTCGAAGAACGGCTCGCGCTGGCTGGCGGCGATCCGGTCGAGGGCACCGGAGGAGCGGCTCGCGCAGGCCCAGGAGAAGCTCGCCGACCACGGTACGGCGGTGCTGGTGCTGTCCCGGCTGGTGCCCGCGGGCCGCATCCCGGTGATGCTGGCGTGCCTGATGGCCGAGTGGCCGCTGCGCCGGTTCGCGCGCGGCAACCTCCCGGCCTGCCTGGCGTGGGCGGTGACCTACCAGTTGATCGGCATACTCGGCGGTTCGCTGTTCCCGGAACCGTGGGAGGGCGTCGTGGCGGCGGTGGCCTTGACGCTGCTCCTCAGCCTGGTGCCGGGCCTGTGGCGCCGGATGCGTGAACGGTCGGCCGGCTGAGGGCCGCGGGGCCGGTCGGACGGGAGCGGGGCGCGGCGGGCTCGCGGGCGGGAGCGGGGCGGGCTCGCGGGCGGGAGCGGGGGGCCGGTTCCGACCGGGCGCGCGGTGTTCCGACCGGGCGCGCGGTTCCGCGCGCGCCTGAGGCGCCCTGAGCCGGCCTGAAGGCCCTCAGCCGGACTGAGTCTCCGTGTCCGCCGGAGCCGGGCTTCCCCCTCCCCGGCGGAGCGTCACAGCACCCGCGAGCCCCCCACCGGCAGGTCCCACAGGTCCTCGCGGGCCAGGCCGGCCTTCTCCCAGGCGGCCCTCACTCGTGTGAGGGGTTCGAGGACGGGTTCGGCGGAGAGGACGAAGGTGCCCCAGTGCATGGGGGCCATCCGGCGTGCCCCCAGGTCGCGTGCCGCCCGTACCGCCTCCTCCGGGTCGCAGTGGACGTCGCTGAGCCACCAGCGGGGGTCGTAGGCGCCGATGGGCAGCAGCGCGAGGTCGATTCCGGGGTAGCGCCGGCCGATGCGGGAGAACCAGTGGCCGTAGCCCGTGTCGCCCGCGAAGTAGACCCGCTGTCCGTCGCGGTCGGTGAGCACCCACCCTCCCCACAGGGTGCGGCACGTGTCGACGAGGCTGCGCTTGGACCAGTGGTGGGCCGGTACGAAGTCGAGGCGGACGCCGGACAGTTCGGCCGCCTCCCACCAGTCCAGCTCGGTGACACGGACGAACCGGCGGCGCCGGAACCAGTTCCCGAGCCCGGCCGGCACGAACACGGGAGTGTCGCGCGGGAGTCGGCGCAGGGTGGGGGCGTCGAGGTGGTCGTAGTGGTTGTGGCTGATGACGACGGCGTCGACGGGCGGCAGGGTCTCCCAGGGGACGCCGACGGGGGTGATGCGGGCCGGGGTGCCGATGATGCGGCGGGACCAGACCGGGTCGGTCAGGACGGTCAGGCCGCCGATCCGCACCACCCAACTGGCGTGCCCGGCCCAGGTGACGGCGACGGTGCGGGTGTCGACGCGGGGCAGCGGGCCCGGTTCGAAGGGCAGTCGCGGGACGTCGGCGAGGCCTTCCTTCCCCGGCCGTACGGCGCCTTCGCGGGCGAAGCGGGCGAGGGCCTTGAGGCCGGGCAGCGGGGCGGTCAGCCGGTCGTGGAAGGAGCGCGGCCACACCCGGCGTTCGTCCAGCGGGCGGGGTTCGGGGAGCGGCGGGACGGGAAGGGCCGCGGGGGACTCGACCGGCGGGGCACCGGTGTCCCGCACAGCCCTGGGGGTGGTCGACTCGGACTGCTGCGTCATCGAGGAGGCTCCCATCGCTGAGCGTCGTCACGGAGATCGTCGAGGACCGACCTCAGATGGTTCAACGCGCGTTGCACGTGTGGCAGTTCCAACGGTGTGGGTGACCGGAGGCATTCCGCGCGCTGCGCGTGCGTGCCGCCCAGCAGCATGCCCGTGGAGAGCCGTACGCGCAGCGCCCCGAGATCGTCTCCGAAGCGGTGGCCGCCCGGCGCGGGCATGCCGAGCCGGGCGGTGAGCAGGTCCTCCAGATCCTGTGCGTCGCCGACGCCCCGCGCCGCCAACTCCTCGCGCAGCGGCGCGAGGTCGGCGTACAGGTGTCGGCCGGAACGCGGTGGCAGGGCGAGGGCGCCCGCGGCGACGACGGCGCTGTGCGCGGCGGCTGCCACGCGCGCGTGCAGGCGTACGGCGGTCTCCACGCGCGTGGTGACGGGCTCGGGCTCGGTCAGGGTGAAGGCGGCTGCCGCGGCGACGGGGGCGGCGACGCGCGCGTCGAGCGCGGTGAGGACGTCGAGGACGCGCGCGTGGAGGTCGTCCCCGGTGGTCGTGGCGGGGAGGCGGGCGACGGCGGCGGGCCAGCCGGTGGGCAGCAGGGCGCCCGCGAGGTCGCTGACGACGGTGACCCGTTCGGGCAGCATCTCGGCGGGACTGACCAGGACGGTGTCGTGCGGGGCGTGCAGGGTGTCGCGCCAGGTCTCGTCGCTGATCAGGTGCAGGCCCTCGTCGGCGGCGGCCTCCACGGCATCGTGCAGCAGCTCGGGCGGGGCGACGGTGGCGGTGGGGTCGTCGGCGACGGACAGCACCAGCAGCCGTGGGTCGCCGCCCTCGGCACGGACCCGGCGCACGGTCTCCAGGAGGGCGTAGGGGTCGGGGACGCCACCGCACTCGGCGGGCGTGGGCACATGGTAGACGGGCCGTCCCAGCAGGCGTGCGTACGGCGCCCACCAGGCGGCGCAGGGCCTCGGCACCAGGACGTCGCCCCCGACGGCGGCGGTCAGCGCGACCAGCAGGGCGGGGGCGCCGGGCCCGGCCACGACCCGGTCCGCTCCGGTCGGAGTGCCGCGCCGTTCCCAGTAGCCGCATGCGGCGTCCAGGAGGGCCCGGCCGCCGCCGACGGGCTCGCCGTCGGCGCGTTCGGCGGCCGCGGCGAGGACGGCGGCGAGTTCGGGCAGTACGGGCAGGCCGTCCACGGGCGGCGCCGGCCCGTAGCGGACGGGGCCGTGCCCTTCCGGTTCCGTGCCCCGCATCCCGTCCTCCGCGCCGTCGCTGCCTGCTGCCCTGTGGTGCCGCCGACCGCCGGACTCGCCGTGCGGCGGCGGGACTTCGTCCGCGTACCGGGTGATGCGTGACGGGCGTCCGGGGCCTGGCGGGCCCTCGGGGTGTCGAGTACCCCGGGTGCCGTCGGCCCATGACCGCGGGCCGGTGTCGCGCCGCTCACAGCGGGCCGGGCGGGGTCAGGCGCCCGCCGTGCGGTCCCGGCGGCGCAGCCGGTGGACGGCGGCGCCGAGCGCGCCGGCGATCAGCAGTCCGCCGGCGACCAGGGCGGGGACGGAGTCGGTGAAGGTGCCGCCGGTCCCGGCGTGTACGCCGTGCTGGACGGGCGCGCCGGGGCAGGCGGTGCCGTGCCACGCGGTGTCGCGGGAGGCGGTGCCGTGCCACCCGGTGTCGTGGGAGGCGGTGTCGTGGGGGGTGGGGCAGGAGGGCTGGGGCGCGGGGTCGGTGGGGCAGGATGCGGGGTGGCGGGGGGTGGTGTGGTCGGACGCGCACGGTTGGGGAGTGCCGCAGCCCGTGGGGTGCGAGGGCGCGCAGGTCGGGGCGCTCGGTCCCGCGCTCCCGCCCGCGCGGGAGACGTCGTAGGTGGCGCTCCACGGGCCGCCCTGGCCGCCGGGCGGTGCCGGGCAGGTGCCGTCCACGGTCCACGCGGAGTCCTCGCCGACCGCGTCGGCCGGTACGTCGAGGTCCGCGGCCGGGGCGATCCGGGCGGTGCCCCGGTACGCGGGGCCGGTCAACTCGTCGCCGCCGGGTTCCAGGGCGAGCTTGACGGTGCCCTCCTCGAAGGCGTCCGAGTCGGCGTCGATGGTCCCGGGGGCGGGCGCGCCGAGGGGGTCGCAGGTCACGGTGACGGTGACGCTGCTTCCGGGAGCGGCCGTGGCCGGGCTGATCTCCGCCGCCGGGTCCGCGGACGCGGCCGGGGCGACGCCGGTCAGCACGGCACCGGCCAGGGCGGCGACGGACAGGACACGGGCGGTGCGGCGCATGGCACGGCTCCTTCGGCCGACGACTGCGAGGCACATCTCCGTGCCCCGAGGCCATCACAGCCCGCCCCGCCCGTCGCCGCCCGCGGCCACGGTCCATTGGCGGGACGGCCGCACCCGATCGGGTGACCCGGCCCGAGAGGCGACGGAACCGGCCCCGGCCCTTGCGCCGCGCGTACGCGGCGCCCGGCCAGGTTTTCCGGCGGCCCGCCGGGTCACCCGGAACACGCCCGCGGTCCCGTGCCGCCCCATGCCCAGGGAGGACCCTTCCATGACGACCAAAGTCGCCGATCACGTCCTGCGACGGCTGCGCGAGTGGGGTGTGGAACAGGTCTTCGGCTATCCCGGCGACGGCATCAACGGGCTCCTGGCGGCCTGGGGCCGGGCCGACGACCAGCCGCGTTTCGTGCAGTCCCGGCACGAGGAGATGTCGGCGTTCCAGGCGGTCGGCTACGCCAAGTTCAGCGGTCGTCTCGGCGTGTGCGCGGCGACCTCCGGACCGGGCGCCATCCACCTGCTCAACGGCCTGTACGACGCGAAGCTGGACCATGTGCCGGTCCTGGCCGTCGTCGGGCAGACGCACCGCACCGCGATGGGCGGGTCGTACCAGCAGGAGGTCGACCTGCACTCCCTCTTCAAGGACGTCGCCTCGGAGTTCGTGGAGACCGTCACGGTCCCCGAGCAGTTGCCGAACGTCCTGGACCGGGCGATCCGCACCGCGTACGGCCGGCGCTGCCCGACCGCGGTCATCATTCCCGGGGACGTGCAGGAGCTGGACTACTCGCCACCCACCCACGAGTTCAAGATGGTGCCCTCCAGCCTGGACCGCAGCCAGTGGACGACCGTCCCGTCGGAGGAGTCGCTGCGGCGGGCGGCGGAGATCCTGGACTCCGGCGACAAGGTGGCGATCCTGGTCGGCCAGGGAGCGGCGCGGGCCCGCGCGGAGGTGGAGCGGATCGCCGAACTCCTCGGCGCCGGGGTGGCCAAGGCGCTGCTCGGCAAGGACGTCCTCAGCGACGAACTCCCGTACGTCACCGGTTCGATCGGCCTGCTCGGCACCCGGCCGTCGTACGAGCTGATGCGCGACTGCGACACCCTGCTGACGATCGGCTCCTCGTTCCCCTACACGCAGTTCCTGCCGGAGTTCGGCAAGGCGCGAGGCGTGCAGATCGACCTCGATCCGCACATGGTCGGCATGCGGTACCCGTACGAGGTGAACCTGGTGGGTGACGCGCGGGCCACCCTGCGGCGGCTGATCCCGATGCTCACGTCCGAGGACACGCGGGGCCGCGAGTGGTACGACACGGTGTGCGACAACGTCCGCCACTGGCGGGACGTGCTGGACCGGCGGGCGCAGGTGTCGGCCGATCCGATCAACCCGGAGTACGTGGCGCGGGCCCTGGACCCCCTGGTGCCGGACGACGCGATCGTCACCTGCGACTCGGGTTCGGTGGCGAACTGGTACGCGCGGCATCTGACGATGCGCGGCGACATGCGCGGCTCGCTGTCCGGCACGCTGGCGACGATGGGCTGCGGGGTGCCGTACGCGATCGGTGCGAAGTTCGCCCATCCGGACCGGCCGGTGATCGCGCTGGTCGGGGACGGGGCGATGCAGATGAACGGACTGGCGGAGCTGATCACGGCGGCGAAGTACCAGGACCGCTGGCTGGACCGGCGGCTGGTGGTCGCCGTGTGGAACAACCGGGACCTCAACCAGGTGACGTGGGAGCTGCGGGCCATGGGCGGCGCCCCGTCGTTCCTGCCGTCGCAGGAGCTTCCCGACGTGCGGTACGCGGAGTTCGCCCGCAGCCTCGGGCTCACCGGGGTGCGGGTGGAGAAGCCGCAGGACGTGGAGGCGGGCTGGCGTACGGCACTGGAGGCGGACGGGCCGGCGGTCGTGGAGTTCCTCACCGACCCGGCGGTACCGCCGGTCCCGCCGCACGCGACCTGGGAGCAGATGGAGGCGACGGCCGCGTCCATCCTGCGGGGCGACGCGGACGCGGGCTCGATGCTGAAGCAGGGGTTCAAGGCGAAGGTGCAGGAGTTCCTGCCGGGGCGCGAGCGGAAGTGACCTCGTTCACGAGACCGGCGGCGATGGCCTCGTGTCGGTCCCCGTCCCCCGGGTACGCGGTGGGGCGGAACCCGAGGATCTGGAGGGAGCCATGCAGCGAGGCAGCGACCGGCTGAGTGTCCACCGGGACGACGAGATGAAGAACGAACTCCAGGGTCTGCTCAGGTCCGGCCACCCCACGCGGTCCGAGGAGTGGCACGACCCCGAGCCGTCCGCCGAGGACGACCCGCCGCTCTTCGGCGGACCGGTGGCGCCGGGGAACGCGGGGTCGTCGCTGGCGACCGTACGGCTGGAACTGGCCCGCGTCCTGGGCCGCACCGCGTTTCCCGCAGGCCCCCAGGAGCTTGCCGGGGCCCTGCGCCGCAAGAACGCGCCGGACACCCTCGTCGAGGCGGTACGGCGGCTGCCGAACGAGCAGCGCTACGCCACCGTGCAGAAGCTGGCGGAAACCCTGACCAGGGGCGGGGCCTGAGCGGAACCACCAGAAAGGACGTTGAACGATCATGCGCATCGCGTTTCTGACGGCCCCCGAGGGCGTCGAGCAGGTCGAGCTGACCGATCCCTGGCAGGCGGCGAAGGACGCGGGACACGAACCCGTGCTGGTGTCGACCGGTCCGGGCGAGGTCCAGGCCTACGACCACCTCGACAAGGCGGACACCTTCCCGGTCGACGAGGTGACCGGCGAGGCCTCTGCGGACTCCTTCGGCGCACTGGTGCTGCCGGGCGGGGTCGCGAACCCCGACTTCCTGCGCACCGACGAGAAGGCGGTGGCCTTCGTCAAGGCGTTCTTCGAGCAGGGCAAGCCGGTCGCCGCGATCTGCCACGCCCCGTGGACGCTGGTCGAGGCGGACGTCGTACGCGGCCGGGTGCTGACCTCGTGGCCGAGCCTGCGGACGGACATCCGCAACGCGGGCGGCACCTGGGTCGACGAGCAGGTCAAGGTGTGCGACCACGGGCCGAACAAGCTCGTGACCAGCCGCAAGCCGGACGATCTGAAGGCGTTCTGCGAGACCTACCTGGACGTGTTCGCCCGAGAAGCCGTCTGAGCGGCTCCTCGGGGACGGACCGTCGGTGGCGGTCGGTGTGGAGCGGCTCCGGCGGGGCTCAGGCCCGGCCGGGGCCGTTCTCCGTGCCGGGGCCCCACTTGCCGACGGGGGTGCCCGAGCGGTCCGTGCCGTCGGCGTGCCCGGTGCGTTCCCGCGCGCCGTCGCGGGTGCGGCCCGGCGAGACGAAGCGGCGCGGGTTGCGGCGCAGGTACTCGCCCTCCAGTTTCGCCATCCGGTCGTTGTGGGCGCGCAGGGCGTCGTTCGAGCCGTGCAGGAGGGTGTCGTGGCGGGTGCGGTGGATGGTCTCCAGCTCCTTCATGAGCTGCTGGTCGTCCAGCCGGTCGGGGTCGACTCCGGTCATCGTGGTGCCCCACTCGTCGTGTTCGTCCATGGGGCCCGAGTACCCCCGGGGGAGCACAGACATCCGGCCGGCATCCGGGAGGAGCCATGGATCTCGCTTTCCTGCCTCCACTGTACGAACATTCCGGTCCCCGGGCCTGCGTCCGGGACGGCGCCTCCCGGCACGCGTGGGCCCACCCCACGGACGTCACCCGTCGGCGTCCGCGCCGGCCGGAGCGTCCGGCCCGCCGCTACCGGACGCGCTCCACGCGGCGCTCGTCCCACACCGGCTCCGGGGTCTCACGGACCCGGCCGTCGCTGCCGAACACCAGGTAGCGGTCGAAGGAGCGGGCGAACCAGCGGTCGTGGGTGACGGCGAGGACCGTGCCGTCGAAGGCCTCCAGCCCTTCCTGGAGGGCCTCGGCCGACTCCAGGTCGAGGTTGTCGGTCGGCTCGTCGAGGAGCAGGGCGGTGACACCCTCCAGCTCCAGCAGCAGGATCTGGAAGCGGGCCTGCTGGCCGCCGGAGAGCCGCTCGAAGGCCTGCTCGGCCTGCTGGGTCAGTTCGTAGCGGCGCAGCCGGGACATCGCCGCGCCCCGGTCCTGGGAGTGCTCCTGCCACAGGATGTCCAGGAGGGTGCGGCCCAGCAGCTCGGGGTGGGCGTGGGTCTGCGCGAAGTGGCCCGGTACCACCCGAGCGCCCAGCTTCCACTCCCCCGTGTGCGCCACGGTGTCGCCGGCCAGCAGGCGCAGGAAGTGCGACTTGCCGGAGCCGTTGGAGCCGAGGACGGCGACCCGTTCGCCGTAGAAGACCTCCAGGTCGAAGGGTTTCATCAGGCCGGTCAGTTCCAGGCCCTCGCAGGTGAGCGCCCGCACGCCGGTACGGCCGCCTTTGAGGCGCATGGTGATGTCCTGCTCGCGCGGCGGCTCGGGCGGCGGGCCAGCCTCCTCGAACTTGCGCAGGCGGGTCTGTGCCGCGTGGTAGCGGGACGCCAGCTCATGGCTGATGGAGGCGGCCTGTCGGAGGTTCAGGACGAGCTTCTTGAGCTGGGCGTGCTTCTCGTCCCAGCGCCGGCGCAGCTCCTCGAACCGGGCGAAGCGTTCCCGCCGGGCCTCGTGGTAGGTGGCGAAGCCGCCGCCGTGCACCCAGGCGTCGGCGCCGGCCGGTCCCGGCTCCACGGAGACGATCTTCTCGGCGGCGCGGGACAGGAGTTCGCGGTCGTGGGAGACGAACAGGACCGTCTTGCGGGTCTCCTTCAGCCGCTCCTCCAGCCACCGCTTCCCGGGCACGTCGAGGTAGTTGTCGGGCTCGTCGAGAAGGAGCACCTCGTCGGCGCCGCGCAGCAGCGCCTCCAGCACCAGCCGCTTCTGCTCGCCGCCGGACAGGGTGCGCACCTGACGGAACTGCGCCTTGTCGTAGGGCACGCCGAGAGCGGCCGTGGTGCACATGTCCCACAGTGTCTCGGCCTCGTACCCGTGCGCCTCGGCCCAGTCGGAGAGGGCCTGCGCGTACTGCATCTGCGCGGCCTCGTCGTCGACGGTCATGATCGCGTGTTCGGCCCTGTCGACGGCCTTGGCGACCTCCTGGATGCGCGGCGAGGACACCGACACGAGCAGGTCGCGTACGGTCGTCTCGTCCCGTACGGAGCCCACGAACTGGCGCATCACGCCGAGCCCGCCACTGACGGTGACGGTGCCGCCGTGCGGTTTGAGCTCGCCGGAGATCAGTCGCAGGAGGGTCGTCTTGCCGGCGCCGTTGGGTCCGACCAGGGCCACGACGGCCCCTTCGCCCACCCGGAAGGAGACGTCGCCGAGCAACGCCCTCCCGTCGGGGAGGTAGTACTCGAGGTGCGCGGCTTCCAGATGTCCCATGGGGGTGCATTCTGCGGGCCGCCCGCCGGATGCCGCAAACCCTTATCCGCGCGGTCCCCGCAGGTCGGGGATCATCCCGCCGTGTCCAGCGGCTCGCCGGCCGGTCCGCCGTCGCCCGCGGGTGTCACGGTCGCGCCCGCCCACGTCAGGGCCTTGAACCCGTCGGACGGGGAGCCGTCGAGGACGACGACGCCGGTGTTGGCGAGGCGGTGGGAGCCGGCGAAGGGCACGTCGACGTTGAGGGCGCGGGCCACCGTCCAGGTGCGGATCGCGGCGCCGTGGCTGACCAGGGCGACGGTGCGGGCGCCGCTGGCCGCGGCCTCGGCCACCACGGCGTCGTAGCGCGCCAGGAACTCGGTGCCGTTCTCGCCGCCCGGCATGCGCAGCTCCAGGTCTCCGGCCGCCCAGGCGAACACCGTGCGCATGTACCGCTCGCCCTGCTCGGACTCGCCCGGCAGGAGTTCGAGGTCACCGGCGGAGATCTCCCGGATGCCGGCGCGGACGATCATGTCCAGGCCTCTGGCGGCGGCCAGCGGCGCGGCGGTGAGCCGGGTCCGCACCAGGGTGGAGACGTACAGGGCGTCGATGTCCTCGTCGGCGAGGACATCGGGCAGGGCCGCGGCCTGCCGCTCGCCGAGCGCGGTCAGGCCGGGGCCGGGGACGGCGGTGTCCAGCAGGCGGTCCACGTTGGTGGGAGTCTCGCCGTGACGGATTAGCAGCAGGCGCATGCGCTCACTCTCCGGTGTCGTGCCGCCCCGCGCGGGAATCGGCCCCTGAAGGGTACCCGCAGTTTCCTGACAGGTCGTCAGTCCATATGCCAGAACGAAGTGTCTCAACATGCGACCGCGCACGTACGGTGACACCCCTCAGGCCCAGGCTCCGTCGAGCCCGGGGGCCGGGTCGTCGAGAAAGGGCTGAGCCATGCCGGAAGCACGGGAGACCGCCGTCTACACCCACGGCCACCACGAGTCGGTGCTGCGGTCGCACACCTGGCGGACCGCCGCCAACTCGGCGGCGTATCTGCTCGGTTCACTGAAGCCGCACATGAGGATCCTGGACATCGGCTGCGGTCCGGGCACGATCACCGCCGACCTGGCCGCACTGGTCCCCGACGGGCACGTCACCGGCGCCGACCACGCTCCCGGCATCCTGGAGCGGGCGCGGGCCACGGCCTCCGAACGCGGTGCGGCCAACACCGACTTCGTGGCCGCCGACGTACACGCCCTGGAGTACCCGGACGACACGTTCTGCGTGACGCACGCCCATCAGGTGCTCCAGCACGTCGGCGACCCCGTGCAGGCGCTGCGCGAGATGCGGCGGGTCACCAGGCCCGGCGGATACGTCGCCGTCCGCGACTCGGACTACGCGGCCATGACCTGGTATCCCGCCTCCGCCGGGATGGACGACTGGCTGGACCTGTACCGCACGGTGGCCCGCGCCAACGGCGGGGAACCCGACGCCGGCCGCCGACTGAAGTCCTGGGCCCGGGAGGCGGGCTTCACCGACATCACGGCCACCTCCGCCACCTGGACCTTCAGCACCGCCGAGGAGCGGGCCTGGTGGAGCGGCCTGTGGGCCGACCGCACCCTGGCCTCCGCCTACGCGGAACGCGCCATCGGGGGCGGGCACGCCGACGCCGGGCGGCTGGCGGCCGTGTCCGAGGCCTGGCGGGAGTGGGGGCGGCGGGAGGACGGCTGGTTCGCCGTGCTGCACGGAGAGACCCTGTGCAGAAAAGATGCCTGACTCGCGCATTCGGGGCAACTCGGACACCAGGAGGTCGAGGCTATGGTTCCCATCCTGCTGGTACTGCTTCTGGTGCTGATTCTTTTCGGTGCCGGATTCGCGGTGGAGGTGCTGTGGTGGATCGCGATCGCGGTTCTCGTTCTCTGGCTCCTGGGATTCGTGTTGCGCGGGAGCACCGCGGGCGGTGGCCGGGGCCGCTGGTACAGGTGGTGAAGTGACCCTGGGAGCCTCACCGGCGTCCTGCCGGGCGCCTCACTCCCGGGGCAGCAGTGGTCCGAGCGGCCCGAGGTCCAGATTGAGGTCCTCGGGCCGCAGCCCGTAGCGGTCGCGCAGTTCCGTCATCCGGTCGTCGAGCAGCATCAGCGTGAGCCCGATCCGCTCCTCCTGCTCCTCGGACAGGTCGCCCTGGTCGAAGCGGCGCAGCGCCTGCCGTTCCATGAGCTGGCGCAGCAGCTCGACGACGGTCAGGACGAGCTTGATCAGATCACGCTCGACCGTGTCGGGTTCGAGGTCGACGTGACGCTCGGGCGGCGTTGTCACGAGAGGTCCTCCCAGGGCGACGGAACATTCTCGTTCACGGAGCTGATCAGGGCGTTCAGATCGATGCGGACCAGGTCGACGTCCGCGATCCGCAAGGTGATGTCGCCCTTGATGACGACCCCGCCGGCCAGCAGCCGGTCGAGCAGGTCGACGAGGGCCACCTCGCGGCGTTCCACGACCGTCATGAGCCCTCCTCGCCCGTGCTGCCGGCACTCCCCACACCGCTCTCCGCGCCCTCCTCCGCCGCGGGCTCCACGAAGGAGTACGCCGCCCACGGTCCCGTGAGCTCGACGCGCATTCCGGGTTCCTCACCCTTCGTGCGGTCCACGAGTTCCACGAATTCCTCGGATTCCGCCCGGGGCACGAGATAGGCGGCATTGAGCACGTTCTGTCCCGAGGCCCGGGAAAGAGCGGGGTTCTGCGGTGCGTGGAGGCGGGCCGCGTCCGCGTGTTCCGAGAGCAGGGAGTGCAGCCGGCCGGCGAACCGTTCCGCCCGCTGCCAGGTGTCCTCGTGGGCCCTCGCCTTCATGCGCCGCTGGAGGAGATAGTCCCGCCCCGAGGCGGGCTTAGCCGCCGCGGCTTCCGGACCGGTCTCGCCCGTGGGCTCGACATAGACCTTCACGCCCCATTCGACGCGCCCCTCCAGCCGGTCCAGGGTGCGCCGGAAGAACTCCTCGCGTTCCTCCATCATCACGCGGACGCCGCTGTCGTCGCGGAAGACGGTGGCGAGCCGCAGCGGCAGCGGCGTGGTGACCGCCGTGAGTCCGTCGATCACCTGCTGGTGTCCGCGCGCCGTCGCGGCCAGCCAGTCCAGGTCCTCCAGATGGGCGCGGAGCGGCTCCTCGGCGAAGTCCTGTGCGGGTACGTCGCTGACGACGGCGATCAGGCCGTGGTGGTGCAGCATCTTGGCCGGTGCGCCCGCCACGCCCGTCAGCTCGGCCTGAAGAGGCGCGCCGACGGGCCGGCAGACGGCGTACACGTACCGCAGTCCGGTCATGAGGACTCCTCCGTGGTGCGGGCACGACCCGGCTCCAGTTCCTCCAGCCGTGCCAGCCGCTCACGCAGCTCGGCGTTCTCCCGAGTGAGCTGGTCGCGTCTGGCACGGGTGGACAGCGCCGGGTCGTCCTCCCACCAGTCGATGCCCATCTCCTTGGCCTTGTCGACCGATGCGACGATGAGGCGGAGCTTGATCGTGAGCAGTTCGATGTCGAGCAGGTTGATCCGGATGTCACCGGCGATGACGATGCCCTTGTCGAGGACCCGTTCCAGGATGTCCGCGAGGTTGGCGCCGCCGCTCTGGCCGTACGGTTCCGGCATCCGGCTCGGCATGCTCATCGACGACTCCTGTCCTCGTCCTCCGTGGCGTCTTCCTCGTCGTACTCGTCGGCCTCGGCCTCGGGCTCCGCCCCTTCTTCGGGCTCACCCTCCTCCTCGTCCTCCTCGTACTCGCCCTCGGGTTCCTCCTCCTCGTCGTACTCCTCCTCCGGCTCGTCCTCGTCGTGGTACTCCTCCTCGGCGGATTCCGCGGAGTCGCTCTTGTCCTCGGGCTCGTTCCCCTCCTCGGGCTCGTTCCCCTCCTCCGACTCAGACTCGTTCTTCTCCTCGGACTCGCGCTCCTCCTCGGCGAGGGCGTCCTCGTGGGAGCGGACGACCTCACCGTCGCGGATCTCGCCGCGCCAGCCGTCCTCCGCCTCTCCCTTGAGGGTGATGAAGCGGGCGAAGTTCTTGAGGTCGAGGCGGGCGCGACGGCCCTGGGCGCGCCAGATGTTGCCGGTCTTCTCGAAGAAACCCGTGGGGTAGTACTCGATGACCAGCACGACGCGGGTGAGGTTGTCGGCGATCCGGTGGAAGGAGACGACACCCTTGGTGGTGCCCTTGGCGCCCTCGGACGTCCAGGAGATCCGGTCGTCCGGGATCTGCTCGTTGGTCTTGGCCTTCCAGCTCCTGTTCGACCAGAAGACCTTGAGCTGCCAGTCACTGGTGGTGTCGTCGGCGCGGCTCGCGCTCTTGACGCCCTTGGCGAAAGTGCTGAAGTCCTGGTACTTGGTCCACTGGTCGTAGGCGGTGCGCAGCGGCACGGCGACGTCGATCTGTTCCATGATGACGGTGGGCTTGGAGCCGGACCCGCCCTTGCGCTTGCCCTTGCCGCCCCCGAGGTTCTTCAGGGCGCCTGTCACCTTGTCCTTGGCGCGCGAGACGCCGAGTTCCATCGCGGTGCGCATCGGGCTCTTGCCCTCGGCCAGCTTGCGACCTCCGTCGAGGGCCGTCTTGGCAAGGCCGGGACTCTTGCCCTCAGCGATGTCGTTCAGTTTGCCGGTGGTCTCGCCGAGCTTGCGGCCGACGCCGACCAGCACGCGCTGGGCCTGCGCGGCGAGATACTCCTGCGCCTCCGCCTTCAGCCGGTCCGCGGCCTCGCTCTGCGCGAGGTCCGTCAGCGGGTTGCCGCCGGTGGCCTTGCCCGCCGACTCACCGGCCGTCTTGCCTGCCGTGGACGTGGCCGATCCGAGTGTCTCGGTCATCACTCACCGCCTCCCTTCGCCCGCCGGGTCCGCGATGCGGTCTTCGCGGCCGTCCTGCGGTCCGACCCGGCGGTCTTCCTCGGGGCCGTCCCGCGCGCGGGCGCCTTCTTGGCTGGTGCCTTCTTCGCGGTCTTCTCGGCCGCCGCCTTCTTGCGCGGCGGCTCCTCCTCGTCATCCTCGGCCTCGTCGGCCCGGTCCTCGGCATCCTCGTCCTCGTCGACGTCCTCGTCGTCGGCCCGGTCCTCGGCATCCTCGTCGACGCCGTCGTCCTCGGCCGCCTCACCGTCGTCGGCCCGGTCCTCGGCATCCTCGTCGACGCCGTCGTCCTCGTCGCGCGCGGACTCCGGCTCCTCGTTCTCGTCGTCCTCGTCGTCCTCGTCGTCCGACTCGTCCCGCGACTTCTTGCCAGGCGCATCGGGGACGGCGCCGTCGAGTTGGTCGCGCACCCGGTCGGTGCGGCTGTGCAGCAGGTCCGCGAGCGCGCTCATCTGCCGCTCGACCAAGGCGCCGGAGGCGGCCTTGCCGGCGCCGCGCAGTTCACCGCGGAGCTGCTCGCCGATCTCCTTGAACTGCGGGTTGTCCTTCAATTGCTGGGACACCAGGTCTGCCACACCGCGCGGAGTCAGGTTCAGCTTCTTGCCGGCGACCATCGAGCCGACGGCGAGCGCCAGTTTCATCTTCTTCTTACGTCCGAGGACGTATCCGGCCCCGATCGCGAGGCCCAGTCCCACTCGGTTCATCGTGCTGTCCCGTCGTCGGTTCCCGTGCTCCTGTGCATGGCGATGTCCAGCCGGTCGAGGAGTTCGTCCTCCATCCGGTCGAACTCCTCGTCCGTGATCTCTCCGGCCTCCAATCGCTCCTCGAGCCGGGAGAGTTCGGCCCGAACGGTGGCGGGGTCGTAATAGATCCGCTCGGCCTCCTGAACGACCTGCTGGATCACCCAGCCGCTGCCGCGCACCGGGGCGAACGGCAACAGCAACACCTCTGAGATCAGGCCCATCTCCCTCTCCCTGCTCTTCGTGTCCGGGCCCCGCTACTGCGTCGCCGGCACGGCGGGCTTCGCGGGGCCGGGCTCGACGAAGCTGTACGGAGGCAGCGGGCCGTTCACCCGCACCTCAAGATGGGGGCGGCTCCGGCGGAGGTCCTCCGCCGCTTCGAGGAACCGTGCGGCCTCGTCGCGGTCCACGAGGAACGAGACGTTGGCGAGCCAGCCGGTGGACTCGGGGCCCGCCTCGACGCTCGCCGCGAGGGGTTCCAGCACCCGGTGGACCTCCGCCGCGTCCTCGGCCTCACGGGCCTTGACCGCGGCCGCCACCATCTCGCCGAGCTGGAGCTTCTGCTCGTACGAGCCGCCGCCGGCCTGCCGGTTCGCCTCGGCCCGCGCACGCAGTTCGGGGCTGTCCGCCATCACCTGGTGCAGCACGGCCTCCTCGACGTGGGAGGCCTTCACGTTGTACTCGACCTTGTTCTCGAGAGCCCGCAGCCGCTCCAGGTAGTGCTCGGCGCGCTCGGTGAGCACACCCGTGACCGCGTCGTCGTCCGGGGCGATGCTGCCGAACCGCATGGGCAGGACGCAGCCGTCCGCCCCGACCTCACCGAGAACGGTCTGGTGGGCGAGGAGGTCGCGGCGCTTGGGCCGCAGGTTCTCCGGGGCGTCGCTGACGACGGCCGCGAGGTCGCCGGAGTACAGCACCCGTACCGGCAGGGGAGGCTCTCCCACACCGTTCAGACCCTCCGGACGGGAGGGGTGCGAAGCGGCGGTGATGCCGTAGACGTAGGTGCTCACTCCTGCTCTTCCTTCCGGCGGGCGGTCGTGGTCTTGCGCTGACGCGGCCTGGACTCGGACTCGCTCTCCTCACGGGCCTGCTTGAACGCGCCGGATATGGTCTCCGCCGCGCCGGACAGAGCCCCCTTGGACTTGCCGCGCGCACCGGACTCGGTGACCTCTCCGACGATCTCGGGCAGGCCGGGGCTCTTGCGCGGGCCCGCCTCGAGGTCCAGGCGGTTGCACGCCTCGGCGAACCTCAAATAGGTGTCGACGCTGGCGACGACGACCCGTACGTCGATCTTCAGGATCTCGATGCCGACCAGGGAGACCCGTATGAAGGCGTCGATCACCAACCCCCTGTCGAGAACGAGCTCCAGGACGTCGTAGAGACCGCTGGAGCCGCCTCCGCCACCGGACTGTTGTGCCGGGACCACGGTCATTCCGACCGCACCTCCTTGTGTGGTGAATGGTTTTGAAGCCGTACGACGGGCGAGCGGCCTACCGGCCGCCGGGCCTGTGCGCGTCGGCCCGCCCACGTTCGTACCGGCGAACGCGGCGGTAGCCGGTGAGCTGGCCCTCGGGGTCGAGTTCGACCTCGTAGCTCGCCATGAGGCTCATGGTGTCGGGCACCCGCTCGAGTTCGAGGACCTCGACCTCCAGGGACCAGCCGTCCTCGGTCTGCGTGAAGGACGAGACGCTCTCGGCGGTCATGCCGGTCAGCTCGGCGAGCTGGGCGCGCGCCTCGCGCAGCACCTCCATGGGCTTCGGCCGGTCGTCCGTCACAGTGTCGTCCTCGCCCTCGGTCTGGTCGTCGGTCGGGGAACCGCCCTTCGGGGGTTTCCGTGCAGCTTGTGTGTCTGCCGTGTTCCTTGTGTTCGACATGGCCACCTCTTCCTTCCGTGTGGCCGGAAGGACCATGGCCAAACCTTCACCGGCGCACGCGTCTGCGCCGCGTCGAACGACCTGCGTACGGGCGGTACGCCTTTCAGCCCCGCAGAGCGTCGAGGCGGCGCCGGGCGGGACCCAGGGCGCGGCCGCGGGCGCTCACCCCGGACCAGGGGTTGGTGCGGGCCTGCTCGACGGCGTCGGCGATGGTCCAGCGGCGGGGCCCGAGGCCGGGGTCCTCGAGCTGGTCCCAGCGGATGGGCATGGCCACGGGGGCGCCGGGGCGGGCCCGCACGGAGAAGGGGGCGACGGCGGTCTGTGCGTAGCCGTTGCGCTGCACGTCCAGGTAGAGCCGCTCACCGCGGTCCTTCTTGCGGGCGGCGGTGGTCAGCCTGTCGGGGTGCTCGGCGGCGAGCAGGTCGGCGGCGTCCCGGGCGAAGGCGCGCACCTCGTCGAAGCCGTGCTGTCCGTTCAGGGGGACGACGACGTGCAGTCCGCGTGAGCCGGTGGTCATCAGGGCGGACGGCAGCCGCACCTCGTCGAGCAGTTCGCCCAGGCGCCGGGCCGCCTCGCGCACGGCGTCGAAGTCGTCGCCGGACGGATCCAGGTCGAAGATCATCAGGTCCGGGCGATCGACCCGGCCGGCCCGCGACAGCCAGCGGTGCGGGGTGATGCAGGCCTGGTCGGCGAGGTACACCAGGGTGGCGGAGTCGTCGCACACGGTGTGCAGGACGGTGCCGTCCTCCTTGGTGACCTCCTCTCGCGTGATCCAGTCCGGGTAGTGGCCGGGGGTGTTCTTCTGCATGAACCGGGGACCGTCGAGGCCGTCCGGATGCCGCTCCAGCATCAGCGGCCGGCCGCGCAGCCGCGGCAGCATGAAAGCGGCCACCGACCGGTAGTACGCCACCAGGTCGCCCTTGGTGTACTCCTCGCCGTCGGCACCGGCCGGAAAGAGGACCTTGTCCGGCCGGTGGACCTCGACGGTGCGGCGTCCCGCTCGCACGGTGCGGACGTCGTCCCGCGACCGACGGGCTCCGTCGCTCACGGGACGACCGCCGTCTCCACCAGCAGCCGTGCCGAGGCGGCGATCGAGTCGGCGTCGATGCCGGCCGCGTGCAGCTGTTCGTCGGGGCTCGCCGAGCCCGGCATCGTGCGCACGGCCAGCCGCACCAGGCGGGGCACGGGACGTCCGTCGGTGAAGGCGTCCAGGACCGCGTCGCCGAGGCCGCCCTCCTCGTGGTGGTCCTCCACGGTGAGGAGACAGCCGGTCTCCTCGGCGGCCCGCCGCAGCGTTGCCCGGTCGACGGGCTTGACCGAGTACAGGTCGATCACCCGGACCTGGATGCCGTCGGCGTCGAGGGCGTCGGCGGCCTTCAGCGCCTCGTGCACGGTGACACCGGCCGCGACGACGGTCAGCCGGTCGCCGACGGAGGATCGCAGCACCTTGCTGCCGCCGACGGGGAACTCCTCGTCGGGACCGTAGATCACCGGACTCTCGCCGCGCGAGGTGCGCAGGTAGCGGATGCCGTCGAGCCCGGCCATGGTGGCGACCAGCCGGGCGGTCTGGTTGGCGTCGCAGGGGTGAAGGACGGTGGAGCCGTGCACGGCCCGGAACATCGCCAGGTCCTCCAGCCCCATCTGCGAGGGCCCGTCCTGTCCGATGGCCACTCCGGCGTGCGAGCCGACCAGGTTGATCCCGGCGCCGCTGATGGCCGCCATGCGCACGAAGTCGTGCGCCCGGGTCAGGAAGGCCGCGAACGTGGAGGCGTACGGCACCCGGCCGCGCGCGGCCATGCCGACCGCGGTGGCGACGAGCTGCTGTTCGGCGATGTAGCACTCGAAGAAGCGGTCGGGGTGCTCCTCGGCGAAGAACTCGGTGCGGGTGGAGTCGCCGACCTCGCCGTCGAGGGCCACGATGTCGCCGCGGGCCGTGCCGAGGGCGGCGAGGGCCTGCCCGAAGGCGTCGCGGGTGGCGACGCCCTTGTCGGGGTCGCCCTTCTCCCAGCGGGGCAGGTCGAGACGGCCGGTGGGCACGGAGTGCAGCATGCGGGTGGCGGGCGGCTCGTGCACCCGCACGCGCAGGTCGCGGATCCCGCCGAGTTCCGCGATCGCCTCGTCCGCGTCCGGCAGCGGCTTGCCGTGCAGGCCCTCGCGGTCCTGAACGGCCTCGACGCCCTTGCCCTTCAGGGTGCGGGCGAGGATCGCGGTGGGCTGTCCCCTGGTCGAGATCGCCTCGCCGTACGCGCGGTCGACGGCGTCCACGTCGTGTCCGTCCACCTCCACGGTGTGCCAGTCGAAGGCCCGGAAGCGGCGGGCGTACGCGTGGAGGTCGTGACCGTGCCGGGTGGGGCCGCGCTGGCCGAGCCGGTTGACGTCGACGATCACCGTGAGGTTGTCCAAGCGCTCGTGGCCCGCGTGTTCGGCGGCCTCCCACACCGAACCCTCCGCCATCTCGCTGTCCCCGCACAGCACCCACACCCGGTGGTCGCAGCGGTCCAGCCGCTTGCCCGCGAGGGCGATGCCGACGGCCACGGGCAGCCCCTGGCCGAGGGAGCCGGTGGCCGTCTCGACCCAGGGAAGGCGCTGCGGGGTGGGGTGCCCTTCGAGGCGGCTGCCCAGTTCGCGGAAGGTGAGGAGTTCGCCGTCGTCGATGGCTCCGGCCGCCTTGTACGCCGCGTACAGCAGCGGGGAGGCGTGGCCCTTGGAGAGGACGAAACGGTCGTTGGCCGGGTGGGCGGGGCGGTCGAAGTCGTAGCGGAGGTGGTTCGCCAGCAGCACGGCCACCAGGTCCGCGGCGGACATGGAGGACGTCGGGTGCCCGGACCCGGCGGCGGCGGAGGCGCGGACGCTGTCCACCCGCAACTGCTGTCCGAGTTCGGTGAGTTCGGCGGTGTCCATCGGGTCAGTGGTCTCCCTCCTGAGGGGCGGGGCGCGGCCGGTTCCTCGCGGGCTTCGGGCCGGGCTGGTTCTCGGCGGCCCCCCGCCCCGGCCGGTCCCTGTTCCTGGCCGGCTCGCTCTTGACCGGCTCGGGCGTCGGCGAGGTGATGGTCCGGGAGATGTCGTCGCCACCGCCTCCGCCGACGGCCTTCTGCCCGCCGACGGGGGCGCCGGATCCCCCGGACGCCGCCTGCCGTTCCCGTCCGTCCGGTACCCGCGCCACCTCCGGCGACGCGGTGTCGAGCGGTACCGACCAGGACCGTACGAGGCCCAACTGGACGGCCTGACGCGGCAGTACGGCTTCCAGCAGCCAGTCGGCCGCCACGCGCACGCGGTTGCCGGGCATGGCGGCCAGGTGGTATCCGCGGGTGACCGCGCCGGCCGCCAGGCCCGACAGGGGGACACCCAGCGGGTTGGCGGCCGCCTTGACCCCGCCGAGGTCGACGACGAAGCCCAGGTCCTTGTGCCGGTAGGGCCGCAGCTCGCGCCCGGTCAGCGAGGCGGCGATGTTGTGAGCGGCGACCTTGCCCTGCCGCCAGGCGTGCTGCGCCGTCATCGGCGTGTACGCCCCCGGCTTCTCCAGATCGGGCACGGCGGCGGCGTCACCGCACGCGAACACCTCTGGCCTGCCGGGCACCTGAAGGGTCGGCTCGACGAGGAGCCGCCCGCGCTCCATGGGCAGTCCGAGGGATTCCGCGAGGGGGTCGGGCCGTACGCCCACGCACCACACCAGGGTGCGGGTGTCGACGAACTCGCCGTCGGTGAGCAGGACTCCGTCCCGCGTGGCCTCCTTCACGGAGGTCCCCATCCGCACGTCGACGCCGCGCTCGCGCAGCACCCGGTCGGCGGTGCCGGAGAGCCGCTCGTCCAGCTCGGGCAGGACCCGGTCGGCGACGTCGAGGAGCAGCCAGCGCGGTCGCATGCCCCTGCGCAGGGGGTGGGCGCGCACCAGCGCGTCGGTGAACAGCTGCCCCTGAGCGGCGACTTCGGTGCCGGTGTAGCCGGCGCCGACCACCACGAACGTGCAGCGTGCCGAGCAGAGCGGGGCGTCGTCGGAGGAGGAGGCCAGTTCGACCTGCCGAGTCACGTGGTCGCGCAGGTAGAGCGCCTCGGGCAGGCCGCGGAAGCCGTGGGCGTGCTCGGCGACGCCGGGGACGGGCAGCAGTTTGTTGACGCTGCCGGCGGCCAGCACCAGCCGGTCGTAGCCCAGGGTGCCCGGCTCGCCCTCGGGGTCGGTGTAGTGCACGGTGCGCCCGTCGAGGTCGATGCGTCCGGCCTCGCCGAGCACCAGCCGCACGTCGGGCAGGGTACCGGCGAGGGACACGGTGACCCGGCGCGGTTCGAGGATGCCCGCGGCCACCTGGGGCAGCAGGGGCAGGTACAGGAAGTAGTCGGTCGGGTTCACCAGGGTGATGTCGGCCCGGCCGCGGGCCGCCCGCGCGAGGGTGCGGGCCGTACGGTATCCGGCGAAGCCGGCTCCGACGATCACGATGCGGGGTCGACTCACGTTCGCCTCCGGTGGCCCCACGCCGTGCAGGTCGCGGGAAAGTGTGTCGTACGGGGGTTTCCGCGTCCCCCCGGCCGGGCCCGCCAAACGTCCGCCGCGGCCCTCCGGTCCTGCGTCGCGGTGCCCGGTTTCCCGCCCGCGCGCCGGGTAACCCGGACCGCGACCGCCCACCCACCGCACCCCCGGCGGAGGTACCCCCCATGCCCGAGTACGGCTATTTCCTGTCCTGCGAGGAGTTCGGCCCCGCGGACCTCGTCGAACAGGCGCGGATGGCCGAGCAGGCCGGATTCACGGCGCTCTGGATCTCCGACCACTATCACCCGTGGAACGACGCACAGGGTCAGAGTCCGTTCGTCTGGTCGGTGATCGGCGCCCTGTCGGAGGCGGTGTCGCTGCCCATCGAGACGGCCGTGACCTGCCCGACCGTGCGCATGCACCCGGCGGTGGTGGCGCAGGCCGCCGCGACGAGCGCGGTGATGACGAACGGCCGCTTCCGGCTCGGCGTCGGCTCGGGCGAGGCGCTCAACGAGCACATCCTGGGCGACGCCTGGCCGCCCGCGCACGTACGTCTGGAGATGCTGGAGGAGGCGATCCAGATCATGCGGCGGCTGTTCACCGGCGAGGAGGTCAACCACGCCGGCACCCACTACACGGTGGAGAACGCCCGCCTCTACACGGTCCCGGACGAGCCGGTCCCGATCGACATCTCCGGCTTCGGCCCGAAGGCCACCTCGCTCGCGTCCCGCGTCGGCGACGGCTACATCACGATGATGCCGGAGGAGCCGATGGTGGAACAGTTCCGCAAGGGCGGCGGCGGCGCCAAGCTCGTCAGCGGCGGCACGAAGGTCTGCTACGGCCCCGACCGCGACGAGGCCGTCCGTACGGTCCACAGGCTGTGGTCCAACCAACTGCTGCCCGGTGAGATGGGGCAGATCCTGCCCACGCCGAGCCACTTCGAGCAGCTCGAGCCGCTGATCACGGAGGAGATGGTGGCCGACAACACGGTGTGCGGCGACGACGTGGAGGAGCACGTCGGCGCGCTGAAGGCGTTCGCCGACGCGGGCTTCGACCGGATCTACGTGAATCAGATCGGCCCCGACCAGCGCGGTTTCTTCGACTTCTACCGCACGAAGGTGCTGCCGCAGCTCCCGTGAGTTCGCGGGCCGGTCCCGACGGCGCCCCGGGCCGGTCCCGACGGCGCCCCGGGCCGGGGCCGGCGGGCCGCGGGGGCGTCCGCGCACCCGGCCGTCACCGCCGCAGCCCGGCCGGCGGCCGGCCGACCCGCTCCGCCGCCCGGCACGGCCTCGATTGCGCCAGGCACCCCTGAGGGCTGTGGCGGTGCACTCGGCGTCGAAGGGGCCGTGCGAGTGGCGCACCCCGCGTCGAACGGACCGTACGACCCGTTTCCGGCCCCGCGTCCGCATCGCGCGCCGGGTCCGCCGGAAGGGACATCCGCGTTCCGCCGGGCCCAACTAGGCTTCCCCGCATGAACATTGTGGGAGCCACCTTGCGTGTCTGCGTGGACGACCTGGAAGCCGCCGTCCCCTTCTACGAGCGCCTCTCGGGCACCCCGGCGCTGCGCTTCGAGCGCGGCGGCGTGCAGGTCGCCGCGGTGGGCTGCTTCCTGCTGATGAGCGGGCCCGCGACCGAGCTGGAGGTGCTGCGCAAGGTCGCGGCGACGATCGCCGTGACGGACGTCGACGAGGCGCACAAAACGCTGGACGAGCTGGGAGCGGACATCATCGCCGGCCCGGTGGCGACCCCGGTGGGTCGCCATCTGATCGCACGGCATCCGGACGGCGCGGTGTACGAGTACGTGCACCGCCGCCCGGCGTGAGGCGGACAGCGGTCAGGCGCGGCCGAGGGCGGCCACGACGAGGTCGGCGAGGAGCGCGCCGGCCATGCCGTCGGGATCCAGGTCGGGGTCGTAGACGGTGACGTTGAGGCCCGCGCAGCGCGGGGAGGCGAGCAGCGGCCGCAGCAGCGCGACGAGTTCGTCGGGGAGAAGGCCGTTCGGGTCGGGACTGTCGACGGCGGGCATGACGGTGGGGTCGAGGACGTCGGCGTCCAGGTGCACCCAGAAACCGTCGAGTTCGGGGATGTCGAAGGCGCGTGCGGTGGCGTCGCCGAGCGCCTGCGGGCCCCACTCGCGCAGTTCGCCCACGGTGACGACGGGCATCTTCAGGGCGACGAGTTCTGCGGTGTCGTCGGCGAACTCGTCGCGGATGCCGAAGAAGCGGACGTCCTCGTCGCGCAGGTAGGGCTTGAGTCCCTCCAGGTCGGTGAGGTCCTCCTGGCCGCGTCCGGTGGCCAGCGCGACCTCCTCGCCGCCCGCCGCGCTCGAGTTGCCGGGGTGACGGAAGTCGGGTGAGGCGTCCACGGCCGCCAGCCCGTACCGGCCGATGCGGCGCAGCGCGAGGGAGGCACCCAGCTGGATCGAGCAGTCGCCGCCGAGGACGACGGGGAAGTCACCCGCGCGCACATGCCGTTCGACGCGGTCGGCGAGCCGGCGGGTGTAGGAGGCGAGGGCGGCCGCGTTGAAGACGCCGTCGCCCTCCTTCCAGTCCCCCCCGGTCGTAGCGCGGCGGCACGACGACTCCACCCTCCAGGGCGCCGAGACGCCTGACCATCCCCTGATCGCGCAGGGCTCCGGCGAGCTTGTGGCAGCCGGGCACGGTACCGGGCGCGGGCGGGCGCAGCCCCAGGTTGGAGGGGGCGTCGAGCACGACGAAATTCCGCATGCCCGGCATCCTCGCCGACGTACAGTCGGGCGTTCAACGGCTTTCACGCAGGACACGCGGAACACTCGGAACACGAAGGAGCGGACGCGGTGAGCGAGCAGACGACCGAGCAGCACATCTACCGGGTCATCGTCCGGGGCACCTGGGACGGCCTGACCGAGGCGGCACGCGCCCGGCTGCTCGCCGATGCCGCCGACCACGGCCTCACGAGCATGCGGTTCACCGAGGAGGGCTCGCTGTCGTACGAGCCGTCGCCGCTGAAGCACTTCTCGCTGCGCTACGTGGTGGTCTCGGACGCGGCGGACGGCGAGGAGATGGCGGGCGCGCTCGCCGAGGAACGCGCCGAGACGGCACTGCGGGAGCTGGGCTTCGGCTTCACCGGCCTGAGGTCGACGGTCACGGACCTCGACACGATGAAGATCAACCGGAAGGGCGGGCGGACCCCGAGCGCGGGTCGCCCGGGGCACGCGGGAAGCGCATCTCGGCGGTGAGCGCCCACCGCTCGTGGTCGCGCCAGTCCCCGTCGACGTAGATCATCTTCGGGGAGAAGCCCTCCAGGCGAAACCCGCAGGCCCGCGCCAGGGCGATCGAGGCCGCGTTGCCGGGCTGCACGTTGATCTCCAGTCGGTGCAGCCGCATCGGCCCGAAGGCGTGCGCCACCACGAGGTCGAGGCCCTCGCGCATCAGTCCTCGGCCGGCCGCGTGGGCGAAGGCGCCGTAGCCGAGCGCACCGCACTGGAAACCGCCTCCGACGATGTTGTTGATGTTGATGAACCCGGCGACGGCCCCGTCGTCGAGGGTGCACACGAGGAATCCGGCCTTCGTGGGGTCCTCGATCAGCCGTCCCGCGTACGCCCGGTAGGCCTCGGTGGTGGCGGGCGGGAACAGCCACGGACGGTGCAGGTCCCTGCTCTCCCGCACCCGGGCGGTGAACTCGTCCGCGTCGGCGTGGGTGAAGTGACGTACGCCCACGCGCGGGCCCTCGGCGAGGTGGCGGGATGTGATGTGCGGCATCGGGCCAGCGTACGACGGGGTCAGCCGCGCCGTTTGACCACGTACGCGCCGCAGAGCGCGCCGACGGCCCCGGTGGCGGGCATCGCCGTCCACAGCGGCACCGTCACCGTCACCTCGGGGACCAACAGCCTGATCCGGCTGGCGCCGGTGTTCTCGAAGCGGGCCGGGACTGCCTTCGGGCGGCGGGCCGGGTCGAGTGCGTGCGGACGCGCGACGGCCCTGCCGGGGACGGGCCGCAACCGCGCCCCGGCATGCGGGGCAGCGTCTCGGAGTCGGGCCGGGACGCACGCCGGTATGCGGGGCGGCCCTCTCGGGGGGCGGTGCCCCCGTCGGCGCGACGTGGCCGTCCCGGCGAGGGACCGGGGCCGGGGGTCAGCTCTGAGCGCGGCCGGGGCCGTGGGTCAGCTCAGCGCGGGTGCGTCGAGGGTGAGCGTGCCCGCCTCCGCGTCGAGTTCGGCGGCGACCCCGAAGGGCACCGTCAGAGCGCCGTCGCAGTGGCCGAAGCCGAGTTCCTCCACCACCGGCACGCCGAGCCCGCCGAGCCGGTCGGCCAGCACCGGCCGCAGTTCCTCGTAGGGCCCGCACTGCGCCCAGGACCCCAGGGCGATCCCGGCGACGCCGTCCAGCCAGCCGGTGCGCAGGAGTTGGGTGAGCGCCCGGTCGACGGCGTACGGCCGCTCCCCCACGTCCTCCAGGAGGAGCAGCCCGCCGCGGGCGCCGGACCGGGAGCACGGGGCGCCGTAGCCCGTGGCGAGCAGGGCGAGGCAGCCGCCGAGGGTGACGCCGCGGGCCCGGCCGGGGGCGAGGGCGGTCCCGGCGGAGGTGAGGGTGCGGACGGTCTCCGGGGCGAACAGGGTGGCCCGCAGGTGTTCCTGTGCGCGGGCGTTCTTCACGAAGTCGACGCCGGCGGCGACCGGCCCGTACAGCGTGGCCAGGCCGAGGCGGACGGCGAACGCCTCGTGCAGGGCGGTGCTGTCGCTGAAGCCGAGGAAGACCTTCGGCCCGGCTGCCCGCATGGCCTCCCAGTCGAGCAGGTCGACCATGCGCTGGGCGCCGTAGCCGCCGCGCGCGCAGATCACCGCGTCGACGGACGGGTCGCACCAGGCGCGCTGAAGGTCGGCGGCCCGGTCGGCGTCGGTGCCGGCCAGGTAGTCCAACCGGCCGTGCCGGTCCAGGACATGCGGTGCGGCGAACGGGTCGAGGTCCCAGCCGCGCAGCAGGTCGAGGCCGGCCTGGAGCCGTTCCTCGGCGACGGGTCCGCTGGGCGCGACGACCGCCACCCGGGCACCGGGGGCGAGCCGGGGCGGCCGCAGGAGTTCGTTCACTTCGTCAGCTCCAGGGTGGGGACACCGGGCGTGCTCAGCCCGAACACCTGCGCGTACAGGGACAGTTCGGCCTCCAGGGCGCGGACCACCGTCTCGGCCCGCCGGAAGCCGTGCCCCTCGCCCTCGAAGGCGATGTAGGCGTGCGGGATGCCGCGTCCCGCGATGCGGGCGAGGAGCCGTTCGGCCTGGGCGGGCGGGCAGATCACGTCGTCGAGACCCTGGAGCAGCAGGAACGGTACGTCGATCCGGTCGGCGTGCTCGACGGGTGAGCGTTCCGCGTAGCGGGCGGGCACCTGGTCGAGGGGCCCGACCAGGGTGTCGAGGTAGCGCGACTCGAAGTCGTGGGTCTCCCCCGTCGCCCAGGCCGTGAGGTCGAGGACGGGGTAGATGATCGTGCCGCAGGCGTAGATGTCGGTGCCGGCCAGCGAGGCGGCGGCGGTCCACCCGCCGGCGCTGCCGCCGCGGATGGCCAGCCGGTCGCGGTCGGCGGTGCCCTCGTCGGCGAGGGCGAGGGCGACCGCCGCGCAGTCCTCGACGTCGACCACACCCCACTGCCCGCGCAGCCGGTCCCGGTACTCACGCCCGTATCCGGTCGACCCCCCGTAGTTGACCTCGGCGACGCCGATGCCCCGGGAGGTGAAGTAGGCGATCTCCAGATCCAGTACGAGCGGTGAGCGGTCGGTGGGCCCGCCGTGCGCCCAGATCACGTACGGGGGCAGCTCGGCGCCGGGGGCCACGCAGCCGGGGTTGTGCGGCGGGTAGACGTGGGCGTGGATGTCGCGGCCGTCGGGGCCGGTGAAGGCGCGGATCTGGGGTTCGGGGTAGTGGGCGGGGTCCACGGTGTCGTCGTGCTCGGCGCCGATCACGCGGGCGCGGCCGGCGGGGGCGCCCGCGCGCGGACCCGTCGCGGTGTGGCGGCGGGTGTCCAGTTCGACGACCTCGTAGGCGCTGCGGGGGCTGGCGCCGACGGCGACGACTCGCTCGCCGTGCACGGCGAGGGTGGGGGCGAACTCGGTCCAGGGTCCGGCCGCGTCGACGACCTCGCCGGTCTCGGGGTCGAGAACGCCGAGCGCGGCGGCCCCGCGACCGTGCACGACGGCGACGAGCCCGTCGGCCAGCGGGGCGAACCAGCGGTGACCGGGCTTCCAGAGGGCTCCGCCGAACTCCTCCTCGCGCGGACAGACGGGCTGGTGGTCCCGATACAGGTTCCACCAGCCCGTACGGTCGCTTGTATACAGTAGACAGCCATCGGTCGACCAGTCGACCTGCGCGATCGACTCCTCCGGTCCGCCGGCCACCACCCGGGGCGCCCCGAGCGTGCCGTCGGCGCCGACCTCGGCGACCAGCGCCTCCGTCCCGTCCCACGGCATCCGCGGATGGTCCCAGGCCAGCCACGCGGCCCGCCGCCCGTCGGGCGACAGCCTGGCCCCCGTGACGAACCGCCGCCGGTCGTCGGTGAGTTCCCGCACCGCAGCGCGGTCCGCCGCCGCCGACCCGTCCAACGGAACGGCGGCCAGCACCCGGCGCACGTCGGTGGGGCCGTCGCCGGTGAACTCCTCCAGCACGCACCACACCTCACCGCGCTCGAGCAGCACCTGCGGTTCCACCCAGCGCAGTCCGCCGCCCACCTCCGACACCGGGGTCAGCGGCCGGGGCTCACCGCCCGGCTCGAAGGCGTACAGCCGCTGGTCGGCGAAGTGCGCGAACACCACCAGCGTCCGGCCGTCGCGCACCTGGCCCGCCCAGGGCCGGCCGCCGTACTCGAAGACCCTGCTGCGCACGTTCCACGGCGCCGGCAGGACGGACTCCTCCGTACCGTCCCCGCGCCGTCGCACGAGGGTGCGCCGGCCGTCCTCGGCGGGACGGGGCGCCGTCCACCACACCTCCTCGCCGACGAAACCGACGTACTCGGGGCGTCCGTCGTGCGCGGCGGCCAGACGGGCGTCGAGGGGGGACGGCCAGGCGCCGTACGGCAGGATCTGCACGTCTCGCTCCTCTAGGCCGTGCGCAGGAAACGGTCGAGGACGTCGACGCCGAAGTGCAGCGCCTCGACGGGGACTCGTTCGTCGACACCGTGGAAGAGGGCCTGGTAGTCGAGGCCCTCCGGAAGCTTCAGCGGCGCGAAGCCGTAGCCGGTGATCCCTAGCCGCGAGAACTGCTTGGCGTCCGTACCGCCGGACATGCAGTACGGCACCACGTACCCCTCCGGCGCGAACTCCTCCACGGCCGCCCGCATCCTGGCGAACGTCGGCGAGTCCACCGGCGCCTGGAGGGCGACCTCGCGGTGCTCGAACTCCCAGCTCACATCGGGCCCGGTCAGCGCGTCGAGGGTGGCGCGGAACTCGTCCTCGCAACCCGCGAGATAGCGACCGTCGACGTACGCGACGGCCTCCCCCGGAATCACGTTGATCTTGTAGCCGGCGTCCAGCATGGTCGGGTTGGCGCTGTTGCGGACGGTCGCCTCGACCAGCTTGGCCGTCGGGCCGAGCTTCTCCAGCAGGCCGTCCACGTCGTCCAGGCCGGCCTCGATGCCGTACAGGGCGGCGAGTTCGGTGAGCGCGGCCGTCACGGTCGGGGTGAGCCGCAGCGGCCACTCGTGCTCGCCGATGCGGGTGATCGCGGCGGCCAGCCGGGTCACCGCGTTCTCCCGGTTGACCTTGGAGCCGTGGCCCGCGCGACCGCGCGCGGTCAACTTCAACCAGCCGGTGCCGCGTTCGCCGGCCGCGATGGGGTAGATCTCGCGTCCGGCACCGTCGTGGAAGGTGAACGCGCCCGACTCGCTGATGCCTTCCGTGCAGCCCTCGAAGAGATGGGGGTGCAGGTCCGCCAGGAACCCGGAACCGTCCTCGGCGCTGGCCTCCTCGTCCGCCGTGAACGCGATGACGAGATCGCGCCGGGGCCGCACGCCCTGGCGGGCCCAGGCCCGCACGACGGCGAGGATCATCGCGTCCATGTTCTTCATGTCGACCGCCCCGCGCCCCCACACGACGCCGTCGCGCACCTCCCCCGAGAAGGGGTGCACGCTCCAGTCCGCGGCCTCGGCCGGCACCACGTCCAGGTGCCCGTGGACGAGCAGCGCGTCCGCGGACGGGTCGGTGCCCTCGATGCGGGCGACCACGTTGGTGCGGCCCGGGGTGCGTTCGAGCAGGGTGGGCTCCAGGCCCGCCCCGGCGAGCTGTTCGGCCGCGTACTCGGCGGCGGGCCGCTCCCGGCAGTCCCCGCCGCCCCGGTTGGTCGTGTCGATCCGGATGAGGTCCGAGGTGAACCGAACGACCTCGTCCCGCGCCTGCCCGTCAGCCATACTGCTCCTCCACCGCGGCCGAGACGACCGTCGTGACCGCCTTGAACGTGCGAATGCCCTCGTACATGGTGCCGCTGGTGTAGGCGACCCTGCGCTCCCCGGTCCGCGCCACGCCCGGCACCACGGTCGCGGCCATCGCCAGATGTTCGGCGTCGAACTCCACGGCGACGGTGAACGGTCCCGCGTCCACCGGTTCCTGGCGGACCGCCAGCCGCGCGGCCTCCTTGGCCGCGGCCCGGATGTCGGCGGCGGTCCTGGCCGGCGTCCGGCACACCGCCGCATACCGCGACACATGGTCCTTGACGGCGACCTTCAGCGCCTCGGGCGCGTACCCGAGCGCGTCCTCGCAGGCCACGTCGTCACCGGTGACCAGCACCACCGGCACCCCGTACTCGGCGACGACCCGCGCGTTGAGCAGCCCCTCGCTGGCCCGTACGTCGTTCAGCCACACCCCGGTGATGGAGTTGGCGAGGTAGGTGTGGGCGAGAACGCCCTCCGCCCCTGCGCCCGCGTGATATCCGACGAACGCGATGCCGTCGACGTCGCCGTGCTGGACGCCCTCCACCATGGACAGCGACTTGTGGCGCCCGGTGAGCATCTGGGCCCGCTCGTCGAGCCGCTCCAAGAGCAGGTTGCGCATCGTCCAGTGCGCCTCGTTGATCAGGACCTCGTCGGCACCGCCGTCGAAGAAGCCGAGGACGGCCGCGTTGACGTCGGAGGTGAACAGCGCCCGGCACCGCTCCCACTGGGGCGTCCCCGGCAGCACGTCGGCCGGCCAGGTGACACCGGTGGCGCCCTCCATGTCAGCGCTGATCAGGATCTTCATACCCGCGTCCGTCCTCTCCCGGAAACCCCCTGAGCTTAACGGTCCCCCTGACGTCCGTCGCAGGGCCGCCCCGGCCACTGCGCCGCGCCCGGCCGTGCCGCGCGGGGCGACCGGCAGCCGGCGGGAGCGTCACGGTGTCTCCGGTGGGGCCAGCGGCCGGACCTGGGACCCGCGCCGACGGCGGTGCACCTCCGAGCGCGCCGCCACCGGCCCGGACACCCGCCCAGCCGAGCCGCGGCACCGGACGGGCCGGGACCCGAGCCCCCCGTCCCACGACCTTCGGCACCGGCCCACCCGCCCCGGCCCCGAGTGCCCGGCACCGGCCGTCGCACCGCCCGCCCAGCCGAGCCGCGGCAGCGGACGGGACCCGAGCCCCCGGCCACACGCACCTGGCACCAGCCCACCGCCCCGGCCCACACGCACCTGGCACCAGCCCACCGCCCCGGCCCACACGCACCCGGCACTGATCCACCCGTCCCGGCCCACCGCGCACTCGGCACCGGTCCACCCACCCCGCTTCAAAGTGCCCGGCACCGGCCCTCGCACCGCCCGCCCAGCCGAGCCGAGCCGAGCCGAGGCAGCGGACAGGCCGAGAACCAAGGCCGCGGCCGACGAGCACCCGTCACCGGCCCACCAGCCCCGGCCCACGCCTTTCGGCACCGGCCCACCCGCCCCGGTCCGCGCGCCCGGCACCAGCTTTCGCGAAGCCCGCCCGTCAGTCCACCGGACCGGGCCAGCTGAGGCTTTGCGGGATGCCTCGGTTCCGCACGGCTCAGGCCGCCACCACGGCGGCAGCCTCCTCCGCCTCGGACAGCAGGTCCGTCAGGGTGGCGCGGGCGCGGGCCACGCGGGAGCGGACCGTGCCGACGGGGCAGTCGGCGTGGCGAGCCGCCTCGGCGTAGGGGAGGCCGAGGAGTTGGGTGAGGACGAACGCCTCGCGCCGGTCCGCGGGCAGTGCCGTCAGCAGGTCGAGCAGGGCGACGCCGTCGTCGAAGCCGGGCAGTCCGCGTGTCTGGGTGCGTTCGGCGGCCAGCCGCCAGTCCGGGACGTACGCCGGGCGCGGCCGGGTGGCGGCGTACCGGTGACTGTCCATCACCGCGCGCCGGGCGATCGACAGCAGCCAGGTCCGCGCCGAGGAGCGGCCCTCGAAGCGGTGCAGGCTGCCGAGGGCACGCAGGAACGTGTCCTGCGCGAGGTCGTCCACCGCCTGCGGGTCGGCGCCGAGATGGGCGACGTACCGCAGGACGTCACGGTGCAGGGCGCGCACGAACCGTTCGACGGCGTCCGCGTCGCCCGCGCGCGCGGCGAGCGCCAGCGCGGTCGTCGAGGCGTCGGCGGCCGCGGATCTCCCGGACGCGGGGCGGGGGTCGGGCAGGGAAGGGTCCATCACCTGGTGTCCTTCGGCAAGGCGGATTCCGGACCGACGGCGCGTGAGCGCGTGTGCGGTCCGGTGAACGGGGAGACGGCCCCACGGCGGCGGGGACGTCCGGAGGACGCCCGCGCGCCGGCGTACGGCCGTGGCCCGAGACGCACAGGGGCGGCCTCGGGGCACCTGCTGTCGTCAGGCGACAGCGGTCCCCGTGGGCGGGCCCCGGGAGGTGATCGCATGGACGAGGAGAAGCAGCCGCGGCGCCCGGTCCGCGCTGCGGCGGCGCACGCGCGCGCGTGGCCGCTCCGCGGCGACCGGCACCGCGAACAGCGGCCGCAGCGGCGCCGCCAGCCATCCGGCGACGGCTCGCAGGATGCGGAAGGCGGCCCGCTCCCCGTACGCCAGCCACAGCCCGCACAGCAGCGCGGCCAGCAGATGCGCGGCCAGCATGCCGTACGACGACGGCTCGCCCCCGCCCGCGGCGGCACCGGTGTGACCCATGAGGCCCATGGCATGCGGGGCGTGCCCTGGATGCGACGAGCCCATGGCCGTGTCCATGGTCATGCTCATGCGCATGTGGGCGTGGGCGTGGGCGACCACGGTGGCCGAGCCCACGGCCGCCGTCCCCGACCCGGCGAGGGAGAACGCCGAGTGCAGAGCGGTCTGCGCCGCGACGACGACGGTCACGATCAGCGGCAGCCCGCGCTCACGGTCCGCCAGGCCCCAGCCGGCGGCGCCCGTCGCGACGGCGCCCGCGCCCAGCGCCCACCAGGGCACCCGGCCGCCGGACATCAGGATGTGGCCGAGGGCGGCGAGCAGCACGCAGACGGCGGCGAACACCGCGGCCCGTACCGTGCGAGAACACCGCCCTGCTGTCATGGCGTCTCATCCTCGCATCAGGTACCCCCGCCTATGCCCTGGGTACGGAAACCGCCCTGCCCGGCACTCGATCCGTCCCGTGTGGCACGCGTCACGCCTCTCCGGGCGCGCCGCCGAAGTCACGTCTCGCTGCGGTCCTCGACGACGGCGCCGCAGCGACCGACGCGAAACCGGCGGCGGCCGGCCGCGACGGAGGTGGCGGTACCGCACCCGACCCGCGCGGAAGGGGTGACCGGGCCGTCCCGGTCACCCCCCCCCGGATGCGTTCTCAGAATCCCCCTGCGAGCCATGTGACGCCGCGGCCGCGAGCACCCCGTGCATCGGTAGAAGCGGCATCAGAGTCCTCGGCTTCCGTCACCCCTCGGCACGCGGCGCCACGCGAGTGTGACGGGGAGAGGAGCCACTGCCCTGTGATGCCTCATGACGGTGGTCACTCCTCCCGGCCCGCCAAGACCCACCTCGACGGCAGCTCGATCCGAGTGCCGTCGGAGGCGAACTCGGTTGTGATCAAAGGAAGTTCACCGGAGGCGAGGACGGTGAGCCCGGCCGCCGCCAGGTACACCGGCACCGCGTCGTCGGCGACCTCGCCGGGAGCTATGCCGTGCCGGAAGACCGGCGCGAGCTTCGGCGGAGGCCCGTCGGGACTCTGCGCCAGCCCGCCCAGGACGGGCCGGGCGGCCTCCGACAGCTCGACCAGGAAGGCCCGGCCGCGCTCCCCCAGCAGGGCGGCGATCCCGTCGACCAACGGCTGCCGGTCGCCGGGCTCGCACTGGTGCAGGACCCCCCTCATGTAGACGTTGCTGTCGCCGAGTTCGGCATGCATCATCTCCGCCTCGTCCCTCTCGGCCGCGTCCAGCAGCCGGTACGCCGCCTGCCCGCCGGGGTCGGCCCGGCGGGCGTGGTCGAGCGCCGCGGCGGACAGATCGGCGCCGATCACCTGCGGGAAGCGGTCGGCGAGGAAACGGGTCTGGGTGCCGTTTCCGCAGCCGAGGTCCACCAGCGGCAGCCCGGGATCGAGCAATCGCGGCTCGAAGAAGGCGAGATGGCGGGCCGCGGTCACCGCGGGGTCCGCGTCCCAGAACACCGCCCCCTCCTCGCTGGGGGCCTCACGCCAGAAGCCCTCCCAGGCCGCTCGGTACCGACTCGTCACGCTCATGCCCAACTCCCCAGGTGCGACGCCGATCCGCCGTAAGTGACGGGCCAGTACGGTGTATCGCTCTGCGGTGGCGCGGACAAGCGCCGTACGCATTCCTTCACGCCCCGTTCGACGGGCGTACGCCGTTGTGCGCCCCCAGCGCCCGCGAAAAGCGCCGGTCAGCGCCCGGGCAGGGGCAGTTCGAACCAGACGGACTTGCCGTCGGCGGTACGGCTGGTGCCCCATTCCCGGGCCAGCGTGCTCACCACGCGCAGCCCGCGCCCGAACTCGTCGTCGGGTCCGGCGCTCAGCAAGGTCGGCAGCTCGTGGCCGTCGTCGTCCACCTCGCACAGCAGCGCGTCCCCGCGCACCAGCCGCAGGGCCACCGGCCGGACGCGCGAGTGCAGGACCGCGTTGGTGACCACCTCGCTGACCATCAGCTGGGCCGGGTCGGCCAGCTCCGCGAGCCCCCATTCGTGGAGCTGTTCGCGGACCACGGCACGGGCCCGGCCGGCCTGGGCGGGGTCGAGGGGGAAGGCCCACTCGGCGACGTCGTCGGGTCGGATGCCGTTGAGTCGGGCCATCAGCAGGGCCACGTCGTCCTTGCGGCCGCCGCGGGTGTTGAGGGCGCGGATGATGGTGTCGCAGGCGTCGTCCATGGAGGCGGCCGGATGGGCGGCCGACTCGCACAGGGTCGCGAGACCCACACCGATGTCCACGCCGCGCATCTCGACGAGTCCGTCGGTGCACATCACGAGCCGGTCGCCGGGCGCCACGCGCACGCGTACCGCCTCGAAGGGCACCCCGCCGACGCCGATGGGCGCACCGCTGGGCAGGTCGAGCAGTTCGCTTCGACCGTCGTCGGCACGCACCAGCACAGGCGGGATGTGCCCCGCGTTGGCGAGGTGCAGCTCGCTCGCGATCGGGTCGTAGACGGCGTACAGGCAGGTGGCGAGGTAGGTGTCGCCGAGCCGCTGGGCCAGATCGTCGAGGTTGCGCAGGAGTTGCGCGGGCGGCAGGTCGAGGGCGGCCATGGTCTGCACGGCGGTGCGCAACTGCCCCATCATGGCGGCGGAGTTGAGGCCGTGGCCCATCACGTCGCCGACGACGAGCGCGGTGCGGGCGCCGGGCAGCTTCACGGAGTCGAACCAGTCCCCGCCGACCCGCCCCAGCAGGGCGCCGGGCAGATAGCGGGTGGCGATGTCGCAGCCCGCCATGCGCGGCGGAATGTGCGGCAGCATGCTGTCCTGGAGGGTCTCGGCGACGCTCTCCTGGTAGGTGTACATGCGCGCGTTGTCGAGCACGAGGCCCGCGCGGGCGGCGAGTTCGGCGCCGGTGACCCGGTCCATGTCGTTGAACTCGGCGCGCTCGGGGTGACGCAACAGGATCATGAAGCCGAGGACGACATCGCGCGCCTTCAGCGGGACGACGAGCATCGAACGGCCCGTGATCAGGGGCCGGATGTCCCGCTTGTCGAACTGCGAGGCGATGGCGTGGCCCATCTGCTCGCTGATGCGCGGCACGAGCACCGGTTCGCCGCTGGTCATGCACTGGAAGAAGGGGGTGTGCGCCGGAAAGGCCATGGCCTCGCCGACGGGCACCACGTCGTCCCAGCGGCCGGGTTCGTCGGTGTGTTCCACCGCGACCCGGTGCCACAGGGTCCTGGTGTCCGGTACGCCGTCGGGGAACCCCTCGCCGGCGACGACCTGTTCGCGCAGATAGGTGCCGACGACGTCGGTGAAGCGCGGTACGACGGCCCTGCTGACCTCGCCGATGGTGCGGGTCAGATCGAGCGAGGTACCGATCTTCCCGCTCACCTCGTTGAGGAATTCCAGGCGTTCGCGGACGGCGACGAACTCGAGGTCCTCGCCCTCGTCGTCGGGGTCCTCGGGGTCCTCGAGGTCCTCGAGGTCCTCGAGGTGGGGTCGGCCTGCGGCCGCGGCACGGGCGGCCCGATCACGGCGGGCCCTGCGGTCCACGCGCCGGGCGACTCCCCAGTCGGGGGTGACGGGCACCCGGTCGTTCTGGCTGAACTCCAGAATCGGGTAACCCAGTTCGAGGACCTGCGCGACGACGCGGGCGCTCTCGCCGACGCTCATGCTGGGCAGGATCTCGGGGAGCCTGCGGGCGAGGTCCTCGGCGCCGGGGAAGTCGGTGTGCAGGGCGAAGCCGGGCGCGATGCGCTCGACGAGCCGACCGTCGTCCCGGTCGGGCGGGTGCAGGCCCGCCGCGTCGGCGGCCAGCACGAGGAGGCGCTCGCTGCCCGGTCCGACGAGCGGGTACGCCCACCACAGCACGTCGACGCGGCTCCTCCCACGCCCTGTGGCCGGGGGGATCCCCGTCTCGCCCCGCTCGGGCACGGTCAGCCGGGCCCGCCCGGCGGCCGGGTAACCCAGCGCGCCGTCGAGGGAGTTCCCGAGCCCGGGCCCGAGGCCGTCGTAGGGCGCGTAGTGCCCGTACGGCAGGTCGTCGTCGACGTCGGGAAGGGCGCCGGAGACGGGAAGCAGGTCGATGGCGGGCCGGCCGATCGCCTCTTCCTTCGGGACGCCGAACAGCCGGCGGGCGCCGCTGCTCCAGTGCGAGACGAGACCGGCCCGGTCGACGACGACCACGGCGAGCGGGACGCGTCCGGTGTCCGCGGGCTCGGGTGGCGCCCCGCTCCCTGCTCCGCGGCTCGGAGGCGTGTCCCTCTCGGTGCCACGGTCCATGGTCCAGACCCTCTCTCCCCAGAGCTGCACAAGATCTGCCCCGCAGCCACCACCGTACGGCGCCCGCCGCTCGGGATGTGCCGCAACTCTGGAATTGTTTTCACCGCGGAATTGCTGGGTAGAGGCCCTCCCCCGCGTGCTCTCAGTCCTCGTGGCCCAGTTGCAGATCGCGCTCCGTGCGTCCGCCGCCGGCCACTTGCAGCACCGTGGCGACCGGCGGGTAACCCGCGGCGATGACGGTGTATTCGCCGGAGGACAGGTCGACGAAGCGGAAGGTGCCGTCCGGGCCCGTGGTGAGGGTGTCCACCACGTTGCCCGCGGCGTCCAGGAGGGTCACGCGCGCGTCCTCCACGGGCCGTCCGCCGGTGGCCCGGACCGTGCCGCGCAGCAGGGCGCCGCCGGCGAGTTCGACGTCCTGGCGGGTCTCCCGCGAAGCCTGTACGGAGACGGGCAGCGCGGCCGGGCGGAAGGCGGGGGCGCTGGCGGCGAGGGTGTACTCGCCGGCGACCAGCTCGGTGATCACGTACCCGCCCTCGCGCCCGCTGCGGGTACTGGAGACGACCTCGCCGTGGACGTTGGTGAGGGTGACGGCGGCGTCCCGCACGGGTGTTCCGTCGGCGGTGACGACCGTACCGGCGAGGCGCCCGGCGCCGCCCAGGACCACGTCCAGCTCGACCGGGCGCTCACCGACGGTCACCGAGACGGCCTGTGGCTGGTGCCCGCCGGCGGCGGCGATCAGGACGTACGCCCCGGAGCCGGGCGTGGCCAGCGCGTACCGCCCGTCCTCGCCGCTGGCGCCGCGCCCGATCTGCTGTCCGGCGACGTCGATGAGCGTGAGCGCGGCGCGCGGAACGGCGGTGCCGTCGGGGTGCTGCACCGTGCCGCAGACGGGGATGCCGGCGGTGTACGCGGCACGGGCCTGCGGGATGGGGGTGGTCACGGGTGCGGGCTCCGTTTCGGTGGCGTGGTGGGACACCAGCGGTTTCTCCTTGATGAAGAAGGCGAGGACCAGACCGAGGACGAGCACCGGTACCAGGTACAGGAAGATCCGCGGCATGGCGTCGGCGTACGCGCCGATGTAGGCGTCGCGCAGCGCCGGGGGCAGGGTGTGGACGAGCTGCGGGGTGATCGACTCCGGGTCGGGGAGGCCGACGCCCGCGCTCTCGGGCAGGCGCTCACGCAGGGAGTCGGTGAGCCGGTTCGTGAGGAGGGTGCCGAAGACGGCCGCACCGACGCTGCCGCCGATCTGGCGGAAGTAGTTGTGGGCGCTGGTGGCGGTGCCGAGGTCGGCGGGGCGCGCGGAGTTCTGCACGGCGAGGACGAGGACCGGCATCACGAGGCCGATCCCGGCGCCGAGGACCGCCATCCAGAGGCTGTAGTGCAGCCGGGGCGTGTCGGCCTGGAGCCGGGACAGCAACCACATGCCGGCCACGGCGAGGGCGCCGCCGAGGAGGGGGTGGATCCGGTAGCGGCCGGTGTGGGTGATGAGCTGCCCGGAGACGACGGAGGTGACGACGATGCCGCCCATCATGGGCAGCATGAGCAGCCCGGACTCGGTGGCGGAGGCGCCGTCGACCATCTGGAGGAAGGTCGGGAGGTAGCTGGCGGCTCCGAAGAGGGCGATGCCGATCACCAGCCCCACGAGGCTGGTGAGGGTGAAGACGGAGTCGCGGAACAGCCGCAGCGGGATGAGGGGTTCGGCGGCGAAGCGCTCGGCGACCAGGAAGAGGAGGGTGGACAGGGCGGCGCCCGCGGCGAGGGAGAGGATCACGCGCGAGTCCCAGGCGTGCTCGGTGCCGCCCCAACTGGTCAGCAGGACCAGGCAGGTGGAGGCGGCGGCGAGCAGCAGGGTGCCGAGCACGTCGAAGCGGGGCCTGGCGCGAGGCCTGGGCAGGGTGAGGACGACGGAGACGACGGCGAGGGTGAGCAGGCCGAAGGGGACGTTGATGTAGAAACACCAGCGCCAGGACAGGTGGTCGGTGAAGTAGCCGCCGAGCAGCGGGCCGGCGACGGAGGCGAGACCGAAGGCGGCGCCGATGAGACCCATGAAGCGGGCGCGCCGCCGGGGCGGCACGATGTCCGCGATGATCGCCTGCACGCCGATCATGAGCCCGCCGGCGCCGACGCCCTGCACGGCGCGGAAGGCGATCAACTGGTCCATGGTCCGCGCCCGTCCGGCGAGCGCGGAGCCGACGATGAAGACGACGATCGCGAACTGGAAGACGCCCTTGCGGCCGAGGAGGTCGCCGAGCTTGCCGTAGACCGGCAGGCCGACCGTGGCCGTGAGGAGGTAGGCGGTGATCGCCCAGGACATCCTGTCCAGGCCGTGCAGTTCACCGACGATCTTCGGCAGCGCGGTGGCGACGATCATCTGCTCGAGTGCCGCGAGGAGCAACGCGAGCATCAGCCCGAAGAAGACGAGTCGCACTCGGCGCGGGCTCAGTCCGGCGCCGCGGGGCGCCCCGGGCGCGGGGGGTGGTGGGGGTGCCGCCGCCGGTGCGCTCAGCGATCCGTCGTGCAGGTCTTCCTGCACCAGCGTGGTCCCGCCCACCTACCGCTCCCCTCGTCGCACCTGCCCCACAAGTCCCGCGAAAGCGACAACTCCGAGCAAGCGCGACGAGTTACGGCGCCACCCGGTCCGAAGGGAGAACCACTCGAACCGGTGAGGTGGAGCAACGGTCAGGAGCCGTCCGGCTCTTGACTTCGACGTGTCACTTCTCGACCTCGGTGGCGAGGTTGGCGAGGATCAGGTCGTAGATCCGGCCGAGGCCCTTGGGCGCGAAGGTCCTCTCGAAGAAGCCCCCGATGCCGCCCGCGCCGGTCCAGGTGGTCGTCACGACGACCCGGGACCTGCCCTCGCCGGCCGGGGTGACCCGCCAGACGGTGACCATCGAGGAGTTGCGGTCCTTCTCGACCAGCTCGCCGTCGGTGGGCTCGGTGACTTCCAGGAGGCAGTCGCGGACGCGCTTGCTGGTGGCCTGGAGCTTCCAGTGGACGAGGGTGCCCTCCCCGTCGCCGCCCTCGCGCACCTCGTACTCGCTGAAGTGCTCGGGCAGCAGCTTCCCGCGCGTGCCGCTGTAGTCGGCGATCGCGTCGAACACCGTGTCCGGGGCCGCCGCGACGACCCGCTCGGTGGTGGCCTCGACCTGCGCCATGGGGTTCCTCCAGGTCCTTGTTGCTCGGTGGTTCCTCGGATCGGGGCAAGCCAACCACCCCGGTCCCCGGCCTCCCAAATCGGGGGTGCGGGAGCGGTCGCGGACCGGTCGGAAGGAGCTCTCGCACGATCATGGGAACAAGTGTTCTATTGTGAGGGCCAGTGCTACCGAGGAGGCGTCATGCGCTGGGAGAACCTCACCGTGGAACCCACCGCGGAACCCCGTCACGACCGGCCGGCCGACGCCGCGCTGTTCGGTGCGGACGCGGTCACCACCAGGACGTTCGACACGCCGGAGTTCGCCGGGATCACGTTCCACGAGATCCGGGCCCGCACGATCCTCAACCGGGTGCCGGGCGCCTCCCGGATGCCGTTCGAATGGACGGTGAACCCCTACCGGGGCTGCACGCACGCGTGCGTGTACTGCTTCGCCCGCAAGACGCACGGCTACCTCGACCTGGACACCGGGATCGGCTTCGACACCCAGATCGTCGTCAAGGTGAACGCGCCGGAGCTGCTGCGCCGCCAGCTGGCCTCACCCCGCTGGCACGGCGAGCACGTCGCGATGGGCACCAACGTCGACTGCTACCAGCGCGCTGAGGGCCGCTACCGGCTGATGCCGGGCATCCTGACCGCCCTGCGCGACCGGGCGAACCCCTTCTCCATCCTGACCAAGGGCACCCTGATCCTGCGCGACCTCGACCTGCTGAAGCGGTCCGCCGAGGTGACCGACGTCGGCGTCTGCGTCTCGGTCGGCTTCACCGACACCGAGCTGTGGCGCACCGTCGAGCCGGGCACGCCGGCCCCCCAGCGGCGCCTGGACGTCGTACGGACCCTGACCGAGCACGGCATCGGCTGCGGGGTGCTGATGGCCCCGGTGATTCCCTTCCTCGGCGACCAGCCGGCCCACCTGCGGGCCACCGTGCGGGCGATCGCGGCGGCCGGGGCAACCTCCGTCACCCCGCTGGTGCTGCATCTGCGGCCCGGCGCCCGCGAGTGGTTCATGGCCTGGCTCGGACAGCACCACCCGCATCTGGTACGTCGCTACGAGCGCCTGTACGCGGACGGCGCCTACGCGCCGAAGTGGTACCAGCGCCGGATCACCCGTCAGGTCCACGACCTGGCCGAGGAATACGGCGTCGGCCCCACGCGCGCGGCGACGCCCCGCCGGATCAGGCCGCCCGAACCGGCGGCGGAGCCCGCCACGGCCGGACCGACCCAGCTCACGCTGCTCTGAGCGCGTTCGAGGGCAACCGGCGGCCCAATCGGGTCAAGTATCACCAGAACATGTTCTACCGGGCCCGGATTCCGGGACGATGCGCCGAGGACCGCGATCCACGCGGTTCGCCGACCTCCGTCCTGGGAGGACCCCATGAGGAAACGCGCAGCAGCGCTGTGCGGTGCCGCCGTCGTCGTGGCCGGGGCGTTGACCGCCCTGCCCGCCGGCGCCGGCGTGTCGCCCGTCGCCGCGGCCGCGTCGGCGGCGAACCCCGCCTGGCGGAAGTGCGGCACCACCGACCACCCGACGCTCCAGTGCGCGTCCCTGAAGGTGCCCCTCGACCACGGGAACCCGAGCGGCAGTCAGATCACGCTCGCGCTGTCCCGGGTCCCGCACACCGCGAAGACGTACCAGGGGCCGCTGCTGGTCAACCCGGGCGGGCCCGGCGGCAGTGGACTCACACTCGCCGGGTTCGTCGCGTCGTCGCTGCCGAAAGAGGTGGCCGCGCAGTACGACGTCATCGGCTTCGACCCGCGCGGGGTGGGCAGGAGCACGCCGGCCCTGAACTGCCGGCCGGACCACTTCGCCCCGGTGCGCCCGGACTCCGTGCCGTCCACCGGTGACATCGAGCGCGCCAACCTCGCCCGGGTGAGGGCCTTCGCCGAGGACTGCGGCAAGAAGTACGCGAGCGTGCTGCCGTACATCGACACCCTCAGCACGGTCCGGGACATGGACGCGATCCGCCGGGCCGTCGGCGCGCGGAAACTGAACTACCTCGGCTACTCGTACGGCACCCACCTCGGCGCGGTCTACGCGAAGCTGTACCCGGAGCGGGTGCGGCGGGTGGTCCTCGACTCGATCGTCGACCCCGGCGGCGTCTGGTACGACAACAACCTCACGCAGGACCTCGCGTTCAACGACCGCCACCGCGCCCTGATGGCCTGGATCGCGAAACACGACGCCACCTACCGGCTCGGCAGCGACCCGGACCGCGTCGAGACGCGGTGGTACGCGATGCGGGCCGCGCTGGCGAAGAAGCCGGCGGGCGGCGAGGTGGGCCCCTCCGAGCTGGAGGACACCTTCATGCCGGGCGGCTATTACAACGGTTACTGGCCGTATCTGGCCGAGGCGTTCGCCGCGTACGTCAACGACCGCGACGCCGATCCACTGATCGAGACGTACGAGAGCTTCGGCGCGGTGGACCCCGCCGGAGGCAACGGCTACAGCGTCTACACGGCGGTGCAGTGCCGTGACGCGCCGTGGCCGCGCGACTGGCAGGAGTGGCGTTCCGACAACTGGGCCGCGTACACGAAGGCGCCGTTCATGACCTGGAACAACGCATGGTACAACGCACCGTGCGCGTTCTGGCCGACCCCTTCGCGGGGCCCGGTGAACGTCGCCAACGACCGGGTGCCGCCGGTGCTGCTGTTCCAGGCGACGGACGACGCGGCCACCCCGTACGAGGGCGGCGCGACGATGCACGCCCTGCTCGGCGGTTCCAGCCTCGTCGTGGAGGACGGCGGCGGCAACCACGGCATCACCCTGAGCGGGAACAGCTGTCTGGACAGGCATCTGGCGGCCTACCTGGCCGATGGCACGGTGCCGCGCGGGACCGGCGCGGCCGACGCGGTGTGCGCGGCGCTGCCCGCCCCGAAGCCGCTGGGCGCGAAGGGCGGATCGGGTACGGCGCACGGTCCGACGCTGCACGGGCTGCTCGGCTTCCGCGGCTGACGCACCACCGGCCGCGACCCCGTCGGGGGCGTTGTCAGACCCGTGGTCCACCATGGACGCATGAGTGAGCTGACCAGGATTCCCGTCCCCGACGGCGTCGCCGCCGCCGCGCAGTACACACATGTCGTGGTGGGCACGGGCCGTTTCGTGGCCGTCTCCGGTCAGCTCCCGCTGGACGGGGCCGGCCGGCCGGTCGGCGAGGGGGATCCCGAGGCCCAGGCCCGTCAGGTCTTCGAGAATCTGCGGCGATGTCTGGCCGCCGCCGGGGCGACCTTCGACGACGTCGTCAAACTCACCTACTTCGTCACGGACATGGCGCACATGCCGGCGATCCGCGAGGCCCGCGCCGCGCACATACCCGACGACCGGCTGCCGGCCGCCTCGGCCGTGCAGGTCGCGGCGCTGGTCCGGCCGGAGTTCCTGATGGAGATCGAGGCCTTCGCGGTGATCGGCCCATGACCGCTCCGCGGGTGCGCGAGATGACTCTCGCCGACTGCGACCGGGTCTCGGAGATCCGCATCCGCGGCTGGCAGAGCGCCTACCGGGGCCTGATGCCGCAGTCCTACCTCGACGCGCTCAGCGTGACCGAGGACGCCGAGCGGCGCCGCGGCTGGTTCACGCGCGGCGACGGCAGCGTGGAGAACCTGGTGGCGGAGCGGCACGGCACGGTGATGGGCTGGGCCGCCCACGGCGCCTACCGCGACGGCGAAGTCCGCACCGCCGACGCCGAGTTGTACGCGATCTACGTCGACCCGGCCCATCTGGGCGGTGGCATCGGACAGGCCCTCCTCACCGAGTCGGTACGGCGGAGCACGGCCGCCGGCCGCCGCCGCATGTACCTCTGGGTGGTCGCGGGCAACACCGCGGCCCGCCGTTTCTACGAGGCAGCGGGCTTCCACGCGGACGGCACGGAGGAATCCTTCGAGGTGGACGGCGTGAAGGTACCGGAGGTCCGGTACGTCCGGAACCTGACGGCCTGACGGCCTGACAGGCCCCCTTCCGGGGCCGCCAGGTCACCCGGTCGCCCCGCGGCCCCCGATCGTCCGACGGCGGCCGTCCGGCGATCGGCGGTCCCTCGCCCAGCCGCCGGCAGCCGGGGCCGTCCCCCTGCCCCGCAGTCCGACAGCCCCACGGCCGGTCGGCCCGCGACCCGGCAGCCCGCGAGCCGCCGCCCCGCGGCCTGGCCGCCCCGCAACGCGGTCGCCCCGCAACACGGTCGCGCCGATGGCTCACCGCTGGCGGGGAATCCGCGCCAGCGCCCGCACGGCCGCCTCCGCGAGGACCGGGTGGGCGAGGGCGTCGTTCAGGACGGGGCGGGCACGGCCGTCGCCCAGGCTGCCGAGGCCGTCCACACAGGCGAGCGCGACCCGTCGGTAGGGGTCGTGCGGGCGCAGCCGCCGCCGCAGCGTGGTGATCAGCGCGGGCACCGACTCGGGTGCGCGCAGCTCCACCAGGAGCCGGACGGGGTGCAGGGCGTAGGCGACCCGCAGTTCGTTGGTGGCCAGGGCGGCCGCCGCCCGCGCGGTCCGGGGGTCGCCCAGCCGCGCCAGGGCGTACGCGGCGGAGGCGCAGCGGGGTGGATCACGGTGGTTGAGCAACAGGACGAGGGGCTCGAAGGCGCGCCGGTCCCCGGCCAGACCCAGGCGGAGCGCGGCCAGTTCCCTGGCCCACAGCGGCTGCCCGGCGGCGGTGAGCACCTCGGCGAGCGTGTCGTGGTCCCCGGTGGCCGCCAACTCCTCGAAGGCGGGGCCTCCTCCCGACTCCCGGCACAAGCGCTCCGTGAGCGATCGCAACTCTTCGTCCATGACGCCGAGCCTAGAGCGGTGGTGACGGCGTAGGGACGCACATCACAAACCCGAGGGGCTGGCGCGCTCGTTACCCACCGGTTAAGCTCATACGAGCGAGTTACCCACTCGCACCCCCCGTTCGTGACGGCCTGGTGACGCAGCCGCCGCGACGGAGTCGGTTCGGTACACAGGTACCGCTTGCACGACCCGGCCTCGGGACAGGGCCGGTCGGTCATCACCGTTCCTCGGACGTGTGCACGTCCGCAGCGACGGCCCCGGGCGTGTGCGCGTTAAGCCCGGCAACACCCGCACCGAGCACTCCTCTTCACGCACTCCTGGTGCGTCCGCGCCGCCCTTGTGCCGCCGGGCGCACCCAGGGGCCGCTTCCAGTCGTCACCCTCATTCCTGGAGTCCCGCGATGGCCACTCCCCTGTCCTCCACCCCTCTCTCCGCCCTCCGGACGATCGCCGTCGTCGGTCTGGGCACCATGGGCACCGGTATCACCGAGGTCCTGGCCAAGGCCGGCCGCGAGGTGATCGGCATCGACATCAGCGAGGCCCAGGCCGCGCGGTCCGTCGCCGCTCTCGAGGCTTCCACCGCCCGCGCCGTGGAGCGCGGCAGGCTCACCGGGCAGGAGCGCACGGACGCCCTCGCCCGCGTCCGTACCGCGACCGACCTCGCGGCGGCGGCCGACGCCGACCTGGTCATCGAGGTGGCGCCGGAGTCGTACGAGATCAAGCAGCAGATCTTCCGGGAGCTGGACGCCATCGTGCGGCCCGAGACGATCCTGGCGACCGGCACCAACGCGCTGTCCGTCACGCGGCTCGCCGCCGACTCGGCACGCCCCGAGCGGGTGCTCGGCCTGCACTTCTTCAACCCGGCGCCGGCGATGAAGCTGGTCGAGGTCGTCTCCTCGGTGCTGACCGCTCCCGCCGCCGTCGCCGCGGTCACCGACCTCGCCCTCGACCTCGGCAAGGAGCCGGTCGCGGTCGGCGACCGCCCGGGATTCGTCGCGGACGGACTGCTGTTCGGCTACCTCAACCAGGCCGCCGCGATGTACGAGGCGAAGTACGCCTCCCGCGAGGACATCGACGCCGCGATGCGGCTGGGCTGCGGCCTGCCGATGGGCCCGCTCGCACTGCTCGACCTGATCGGCGTCGACACGGCCCGGACGGTCCTGGAGGCCATGTACGCCGAGTCCCGTGACCGGCTGCACGCCCCGGCGCCGATCCTCAAGCACCTGGCCGAGGCGGGCCTGACGGGCCGCAAGTCGGGCCGCGGCTTCTACACCTACGACGCCCCCGGCAGCGCGACGGTGGTGCCGGACGCCCTGACGCCCGTCGCCGGCGCGTCGGGTGTCCCCGGCCGCCCGGTGCGCAGCGTGGGTGTGGCCGGCTCGGGCACGATGGCCTCCGGCATCGCGGAGGTGTTCGCCAAGGCGGGCTACGACGTCGTCCTGGCCGCCCGCAGCGAGGAGAAGGCTCAGACGGCCAAGGCCCGGATCGGCACGTCCCTCTCGCGCTCCGTCGACAAGGGCCGGCTGACCGCCGAAGCCGCCGCGCAGACCTTGGAGCGGATCACCCCGGCCGGCACCTACGACGCGTTCGCGGACGTCGACCTGGCCGTCGAGGCGGTCGCCGAGGACCTGGACGTCAAGCGGCAGCTGTTCTCGGCGCTGGACAAGGTGTGCAAGCCGGGCGCGGTCCTGGCCACGACCACGTCCTCGCTGCCGGTCGTCGCGCTGGCCCGCGCCACCTCCCGGCCGCAGGACGTGATCGGCATGCACTTCTTCAACCCGGCGCCCGCGATGAAGCTGGTCGAGGTCGTCCGCACGGTGCTGACGGCCGAGGACGTCCACTCGTCGGTCCGCGAGGTCTGCCTCAGGATCAGGAAGCACGCCGTGGACTGCGGCGACCGGGCCGGGTTCATCGTCAACGCCCTCCTCTTCCCGTACCTCAACAACGCGATCAAGATGGTGCAGGAGCACTACGCCTCCCTCGACGACATCGACGCGGCGATGAAGCTGGGCGGTGGCTATCCGATGGGCCCCTTCGAGCTGCTCGACGTCGTCGGACTGGACGTCTCCCTCGCGATCGAGAAGGTCCTGCACCGCGAGTTCCGCGACCCGGGGCTGGCTCCGGCGCCGCTCCTGGAACATCTGGTGGCCGCGGGCTGCCTCGGCCGCAAGACGGGCCGGGGCTTCCGCGAACATGCCCGCCGCTGACGGCGTCGGCGACCGGTTCAGGGCCGTCGAGGACTGGGGCGGGCTGCTCGGACCGGCGGTTCCCCTCCCGCCCCGTCGGGGCGGGAGGGACCCCGGACACGCGCACCGAGCTGCGCACATGCAGTACGTTCAGGGCATGCCCCAGCCCGCCAAGTCCTCACGTACACCAGCCACGCCCGACGCGCCGGAGAGTGCCGCGGGCTCCCGCGCGGCGGCCCAGCGGCTCAAGATGCGCCGAGAGCTGGCGGCTGCCGCGATGGAGCTGTTCGCGACCAAGGGGTACGAGGCCACCACCGTCGACGAGATCGCGGCCGCGGCCGGGGTCGCCCGCCGGACCTTCTTCCGTCACTTCCGCTCCAAGGAAGAGGCGATCTTCCCCGATCACGACGACACCCTGATCCGCGCCGAGGCGGTGCTGAACGCGGCCCCGGCGCACGAGCACCCGCTCGACACGGTGTGCCGCGGCATCAAGGAAGTCATGAAGATGTACGCGGCGCGGCCGGAGATCTCGGTCGCCCGCTACAAGCTCACCCGCGAGGTGCCCACACTGCGCGAGGCGGAGATCGCGTCGGTGGCCCGCTACGAGCGTCTCTTCACCCGTTACCTGCTGGGCCACTTCGACGAGCACGCGCACGACGACGACGCCAACGACGACCCCCTGCTGGCCGAGGTCGCCGCCTCCGCCGTGGTCACCGCCCACAACCACGTCCTGCGGCGCTGGCTGCGGGCCGGCGGCCAGGGCGACGTCGAGGCCCAGCTCGACCACGCCTTCGGGATCGTACGGAAGACGTTCGGGACGGGCATCGGCGCCGGGCGCAGCACCGGCGCGGCGCGCCCGGCCCCCGCGGCGGTCTCCGCGCAGGGCGAGGTCCTGGTGACGGTGGCCCGCACCGACGCCCCGCTGCACGAGGTCATGCGGACCATCGAGCAGGCGCTCAAGGAGCGCTGAACCACCCCTCACGACACCAGGACGCTGTGATGACGGCCACCCCACCGGGTGGCCGTTTTGGCATGTCAGAGCCCCTTTTCCCGCGGATTTCCGGGCGCGTTCGATCGATCATCGCTCATCTGTCACGTAAAGATTTCATCTGAGACGAACTTCTGGCACTCAGTGCCTTGCGAGGTGACACGCGGTGTCATACGTTGAAGATGTCCGGGCGGCCGGCGTGCAGAGACCATTCGTACGTCGGCTGTCCCCGCAAGCTCTCCCCCGGAGCCCCGGGGGGACCCCGGCTCGCGCGCCCGGACGCCTGCGTCACAGGCAACCTCCCGCGCCACAAAGCGCTGCCGAACAGCACCACCCGCCGAACCGACGGCACACCCCTACCCACCCTCAGCAGCACCGACGTAACCCTCAGCGCCCCTCCCTCAGGGCGCCCACCGCCGGAGGCAACACCGTGACCGTGAAGGACATCCTGGACGCCATCCAGTCGCCGGACTCGACCCCGGACGACTTCGCCGCTCTGCCGCTCCCCGAGTCGTACCGCGCGATCACCGTGCACAAGGACGAGACGGAGATGTTCGCCGGGCTCGCCACCCGCGACAAGGACCCCCGCAAGTCGATCCACCTGGACGACGTGCCGGTGCCGGAACTCGGACCCGGCGAGGCCCTGGTGGCCGTGATGGCCTCCTCGGTCAACTACAACTCCGTGTGGACGTCGATCTTCGAACCGCTGTCCACCTTCGGGTTCCTGGAGCGCTACGGGCGCACCAGCGAGCTGGCCAGGCGCCACGACCTGCCCTACCACATCATCGGCTCCGACCTCGCCGGCGTCGTCCTGCGCACCGGCCCCGGCGTCAACTCCTGGAAGCCCGGAGACGAGGTCGTCGCGCACTGCCTGAGTGTGGAACTGGAGTCCTCGGACGGCCACAACGACACCATGCTCGACCCCGAGCAGCGCATCTGGGGCTTCGAGACCAACTTCGGCGGCCTCGCCGAGATCGCCCTGGTCAAGTCCAACCAGCTGATGCCCAAGCCCGACCACCTCAGCTGGGAGGAGGCCGCCGCCCCGGGCCTGGTCAACTCCACCGCCTACCGGCAACTGGTCTCCCGCAACGGTGCCGGCATGAAGCAGGGCGACAACGTCCTGATCTGGGGCGCCAGCGGCGGACTCGGCTCCTACGCCACCCAGTTCGCCCTCGCCGGCGGCGCCAACCCGATCTGCGTCGTCTCCAGCCCACAGAAAGCGGACATCTGCCGGGCCATGGGCGCGCAGGCGGTCATCGACCGCAACGCCGAGGACTACCGGTTCTGGAAGGACGAACACACCCAGGACCCCAGGGAATGGAAGCGCTTCGGCAAGCGCATACGCGAACTCACCGGCGGCGAGGACATCGACATCGTCTTCGAGCACCCTGGCCGCGAGACCTTCGGCGCCAGCGTCTACGTCACCCGCAAGGGCGGCACCATCACCACCTGCGCCTCGACCTCGGGCTACATGCACGAGTACGACAACCGCTACCTGTGGATGTCCCTGAAGCGCATCATCGGCTCCCACTTCGCCAACTACCGCGAGGCCTGGGAAGCCAACCGCCTCATCGCCAAGGGCAAGATCCACCCCACCCTCTCCAAGGTGTACTCCCTGGAGGAGACCGGCCAGGCCGCCCACGACGTGCACCGCAACCTCCACCAGGGCAAGGTCGGCGTCCTGTGCCTGGCCCCCACCGAAGGCCTCGGCGTGCGCGACCACGACAAGCGCGCCCAGCACATCGACGCCATCAACCGCTTCCGGAACATCTGAGGTCACAGATGACTGAGCGTCAGAAGGACCGGCCGTGGTTGATGCGGACCTACGCCGGCCACTCCACGGCCGAGGCGTCCAACGAGCTGTACCGGCGCAACCTCGCCAAGGGCCAGACGGGCCTGTCGGTGGCGTTCGACCTGCCGACGCAGACCGGCTACGACTCCGACCACGTCCTCGCCCGCGGCGAGGTCGGCCGGGTCGGGGTGCCGGTCGCCCATCTCGGTGACATGCGCCGGCTGTTCCAGGACATCCCCCTGGAGCAGATGAACACCTCGATGACCATCAACGCCACCGCCATGTGGCTGCTGGCGCTCTACCAGGTCGTCGCGGAGGAGCAGGGTGCGGACATCACCCGGCTCCAGGGCACGACCCAGAACGACATCGTCAAGGAGTACCTGTCCCGCGGCACGCACGTGTTCCCGCCGGGCCCGAGCCTGCGCCTGACGACCGACATGATCGCGTACACGGTCTCCCACATGCCGAAGTGGAACCCGATCAACATCTGTAGCTACCACTTGCAGGAGGCGGGCGCCACACCGGTCCAGGAGATCGCGTACGCGATGTCGACGGCGATCGCCGTGCTGGACGCCGTCCGCGACAGCGGCCAGGTGCCGCAGGAGCGCATGGGCGATGTCGTCGGCCGGATCTCGTTCTTCGTGAACGCGGGCGTCCGCTTCGTCGAGGAGATGTGCAAGATGCGCGCCTTCGGCCGCATCTGGGACCGCATCACCCGCGAGCGGTACGGCATCGAGAACCCCAAGCACCGCCGCTTCCGCTACGGCGTCCAGGTCAACTCCCTCGGTCTCACCGAGGCGCAGCCGGAGAACAACGTCCAGCGGATCGTGCTGGAGATGCTGGCCGTGACCCTCTCCAAGGACGCACGCGCGCGTGCCGTGCAACTGCCCGCCTGGAACGAGGCGCTCGGCCTGCCCCGCCCCTGGGACCAGCAGTGGTCGCTGCGCATGCAGCAGGTGCTGGCGTACGAGAGCGACCTGCTGGAGTACGAGGACATCTTCGAGGGCTCGAAGGTGATCGAGGCCAAGGTGGGCGAGCTGGTCGAGGAGTCGCTCACCGAGATCGAGCGGATCCAGGAGATGGGCGGCGCGATGGCCGCCGTCGAGTCCGGCTATCTCAAGTCCCAGCTGGTGTCCTCCCATGCGGAGCGCAGGGGCCGTATCGAGTCCGGTCAGGAGAAGATCGTCGGCGTCAACGTCTTCGAGACGACCGAGCCGAACCCGCTGACCGCCGATCTCGACACGGCGATCCAGACGGTCGACCCGGCCGTCGAGGCCCGTGTGATCGCCTCCCTCCAGCACTGGCGCGACACCCGCTACCAGCCGCCGTTCAACCATCCGCGCCCCTGCAAGGCGCTGGAGAAGCTGAAGGAGGCCGCCAAGGGGACCGGCAACCTCATGGAGGCGACCCTGGAGTGTGCTCGCGCCGGTGTCACGACCGGTGAGTGGGCGGGGGCGCTGCGCGAGGTGTTCGGCGAGTTCCGCGCCCCGACGGGGGTCTCGTCGGCGCCGGTGGCGATCCCCGCCGAGGCGGGCTCGGCGCTGTCCGAGGTGCGCCGCAGGGTGCAGCTGACCGCTTCTGACCTCGGCGTCGGCAAGCTGCGCTTCCTGGTCGGCAAGCCGGGCCTGGACGGGCATTCCAACGGCGCCGAGCAGATCGCCGTACGCGCGCGTGACGCCGGCTTCGAGGTGGTCTACCAGGGGATCCGGCTGACGCCCGAACAGATCGTGGACGCGGCCGTCGCCGAGGACGTGCACGCGGTCGGCCTGTCGATCCTGTCCGGATCGCACGCCCAGCTGGTGCCCGATGTCCTCGAACGGCTGCGTGTGGCCGGTGCCACAGACATTCCGGTGATCGCCGGTGGCATCATCCCAGGCGGTGACGCCGAACAACTGCGGGCCGCGGGAGTGGCCGCCGTGTTCACACCGAAGGACTTCGACATCACCGGAATCATCGGCCGCATCGTCGACGAGATCCGCAAAGCGAACAAGCTCGACCCCCTGGAGGTCCCCGCATGACCGTCAACCGTCTGCGCCCGCGGCGCTCCTGCCTGGCCGTGCCGGGTTCGAACCCCCGCTTCCTGGAGAAGGCCCAGGGCCTCCCCGCCGACCAGGTCTTCCTCGACCTGGAGGACGCGTGCGCGCCGCTCGCCAAGCCCGAGGCGCGGCACACCATCGTCAAGTTCCTCAACGAGGGCGACTGGACCGGAAAGACGAGGGTCGTTCGCGTCAACGACTGGACGACCGAGTGGACGTACCGCGATGTCGTCACGGTCGTCGAGGGCGCGGGTCCGAACCTCGACTGCATCATGCTGCCGAAGGTGCAGAACGCCCAGCAGGTCGTCGCGCTCGACCTGCTGCTGACGCAGATCGAGAAGACGATGGGCTTCGAGGTCGGCCGGATCGGCATCGAGGCGCAGATCGAGAACGCGCAGGGCCTCAACAACGTCAACGAGATCGCCCAGGCCAGCCCGCGCATCGAGACGATCATCTTCGGCCCGGCGGACTTCATGGCGTCGATCAACATGAAGTCACTGGTCGTGGGCGAGCAGCCGCCCGGCTACCCGGCGGACGCCTACCACTACATCCTGATGAAGATCCTGATGGCCGCCCGCGCCAACGACCTCCAGGCGATCGACGGCCCCTACCTCCAGATCCGCAACGTCGACGGCTACCGCGAGGTCGCCCGGCGCGCCGCCGCCCTCGGCTTCGACGGCAAGTGGGTGCTGCACCCGGGCCAGGTCGAGGCGTCCAACGAGATCTTCTCGCCGTCCCAGGAGGACTACGACCACGCCGAGCTGATCCTGGACGCGTACGACTACTACACCTCCGAGGCGGGCGGCAAGAAGGGCTCCGCGATGCTCGGCGACGAGATGATCGACGAGGCCAGCCGCAAGATGGCCCTGGTCATCTCCGGCAAGGGCCGCGCCGCCGGCATGCGGCGCACCACCGAGTTCGAGATCCCGGAGGCCTGAGCGCGATGCAGTTCGGACGCACCTTCGAGGAGTTCGAGGTCGGGGCCGTCTACAAGCACTGGCCCGGGAAGACCGTGACGGAGTACGACGACCACCTGTTCTGTCTCCTCACCATGAACCACCATCCGCTCCACATGGACAGCAACTACGCCGAGCACACGACGGACTTCGGCAAGAACGTCGTCGTCGGCAACTACGTCTACTCGCTGCTGCTCGGCATGTCCGTGCCGGACGTCTCCGGCAAGGCGATCGCCAACCTGGAGATCGAGTCGCTGAAGCACGTGGCGCCGACCTTCCACGGCGACACGATCTACGGCGAGACGACCGTGCTCGACAAGTGGCCCTCGAAGTCGAAGAACGACCGCGGGATCGTCCACGTCGAGACCAAGGGCTACAAGCAGGACGGCACGCTCGTGTGCGTGTTCCGCCGCAAGGTGATGGTGCCGACCGAGACGTACATCGAGGAGCGCGGCGGCGAGCAGCCCGGCCGCCCCCGGCTCAGGGAGCAGGAGAAGTAGCCATGGCCCGACTCGCCCAGACCGCCGGTCTGACCGACGTCCAGCAGGAGATCCTCGCCACCGTCCGCGACTTCGTGGACAAGGAGATCATCCCGGTCGCCACCGAGCTGGAACACCGCGACGAGTACCCGCAGGCGATCGTCGACGGCCTGAAGGAGCTGGGCCTGTTCGGCCTGATGATTCCCGAGGAGTACGGGGGTCTGGGCGAGTCGCTCCTCACCTACGCCCTGTGCGTCGAGGAGATCGCCCGTGGCTGGATGTCCGTCTCCGGCATCATCAACACGCACTTCATCGTGGCGTACATGCTCAAGCAGCACGGCACGCAGGAGCAGAAGGACCACTTCCTGCCGCGGATGGCGGCCGGCGACGTCCGGGGCGCGTTCTCCATGTCGGAGCCGGGCCTGGGCTCGGACGTGTCGGCGATCACCTCGAAGGCGGTGAGGGACGGCGACGAGTACGTCCTCAACGGCCAGAAGATGTGGCTGACGAACGGTGGTACGTCCTCCCTGGTGGCCGTTCTCGTACGAAGTGACGAAGGACACCCCGAGGGGACCGCACCGCACAGATCGATGACGACCTTCCTGGTGGAGAAGGAGCCCGGCTTCGGCGAGGTCCGTCCCGGCCTGACCATCCCGGGCAAGATCGACAAGATGGGCTACAAGGGCGTCGACACCACCGAGCTGATCATGGACGGCCTGCGCGTTCCCGCGGACCGCGTGCTCGGCGGGGTCACCGGCCGTGGTTTTTACCACATGATGGACGGCGTGGAGGTCGGCCGCGTCAACGTGGCCGCCCGCGGCTGCGGCGTCGCCCAGCGCGCCTTCGAGCTGGGCGTGAGCTACGCCCAGCAGCGCCACACCTTCGGCAAGCCGATCGCCCAGCACCAGGCGATCCAGTTCAAACTGGCCGAGATGGCTACCAAGGTGGAGGCCGCTCATGCCATGATGGTGAATGCCGCGCGCAAAAAGGACTCCGGGGAACGAAACGACCTTGAGGCAGGGATGGCGAAGTACCTCGCCTCCGAGTACTGCAAGGAGGTCGTGGAGGACGCCTTCCGGATCCACGGCGGCTACGGCTTCTCCAAGGAGTACGAGATCGAGCGCCTCTACCGCGAGGCCCCGATGCTGCTCATCGGTGAAGGTACCGCCGAGATCCAGAAAATGATCATCGGCCGCAGGCTGCTCGAAGAGTATCGATTCCAGGGCTAGATGTCCGGTTGGGGGTGTTTTCTTCGAGAAGAAGATCACACCCCGTCAACCAGCCCTCGCCGTCGACTCGGCTTCCTGGCTTACCCAGTTGCGGCCCCGAACCGCTACGATCGCGGGAAAGCCGCCGTCCCCCCGTCGAAGCGCGGCATCATTCGCTACGAAGGTCATCCATGCCCCACAGCCAAACCTCTGCACCTCGCGACAGCCTGGCCGGCGTACGCCTTGCGCGCGGAGCATCGCCGTGGCTCCTCCCGACCGTCGCCACCGCCGCCGTCAGCCTGGTCCGCGCCCGCCGCTCGGGCGTCGCCAAGGCCGTCGCCGTGCCCGCCACCGCTCTCGCGGCGGGCATGCTGTGGTTCTTCCGCGACCCCGAGCGCGAGATCGCGTCCGGCAGGGTCATCTCCCCCGCCGACGGTGTGGTGCAGAGCATCATGCCGTGGAAGGACGGACGGACCCGGGTCGCGATCTTCATGAGCCCGCTCAACGTCCACGTCAACCGCGCCCCGCTGGCCGGCACGGTGACGTCGGTGGAGCACATCCCGGGCGGGTTCGTGCCGGCCTTCAACAAGGAGAGCGAGAACAACGAGCGCGTCGTCTGGCACTTCGACACCGAGCTGGGTGACATCGAGATGATCCAGATCGCCGGAGCCGTCGCCCGCCGCATCGTCCCCTACGTTCCCGAGGGCACGAAGGTGGAGCAGGGCGAACGGATCGGCCTGATCCGCTTCGGCTCCCGCGTCGACATCTACCTCCCCGAGGGCGTGGACGTCGCGGTCGAGGTGGGACAGAAGACCGTGGCAGGGGTGACTCGCATTGACCGTGATTGACCCGGAGGCCCAGAGGGGCTGGGTGCCCGAGGCCGACGAGGTGGACGAAGAGGAGGACATGCCCCTCTCCCTCCGCCTGTCGATAGCGGACACCCTCACACTCGGCAACGCCACGTGCGGCTTCATGGCGGTGTACTTCACCACCACCGGCATCCTCATCCCGCACCTCACCGACAGCCAGGAATCCGGCATGGCGCGCAACAGCGCGGCCACTGCCGTCATCCTCATGCTGTGCGCGGCGGTGTTCGACCTGTTCGACGGCCTGGTCGCACGCAAGCTGCGCTCGTCGCCGATGGGCGCGGAGCTGGACAACCTCTCCGACCTGATCAGCTTCGGCCTGGCACCGGCGTACTTCGTCCTCGTCTACGGCATGGTGGCGGACGACGCCTACCAGAGAGTCGCCGCGGTCGGGGCGATCGTCGTGCTGCTGGCGGTGGTGCTGAGACTCGCGCGCTTCTCCTGTGTGACACCGACGAACGGCATGTTCCAGGGCATGCCGTCACCGTTCGGGGCACTGACCGTCGTCTCGATCGTGCTGCTGGAGCTGCCCTTCGTGGCGACGCTCCTCGCCATCCTGGGCACCGCCTGGCTGATGGTGAGCCGGGTCGAGTACCCGAAGCCGCGGGGCCGCCTGGCCGGCGCGATGCTCGGCTGGATCGTGCTGTCGATGGGGCTGCTGACGGCCTGGGCCTTCGACGCCCCCGGTGGCCAGCTGCTGCTCCAGACGGGCTGCGCGCTCCAGCTGGTCATGGGCGCGGTCATTCCGCTGTTCGCCACGGCCCGCCGGGTGAACAACTTCCGCGACAACCGGCGCGAGGCGCGCGCGGCACAGCTGCCGTAGTCGCCCTCACCCCGCCGACGGGTGTGGCCCGGACCTCCGAGGTCCGGGCCACACCCGTTTCGGCGTTCACGTGGGATCCGCCCGGCGTCCGGCGGGCGGGCCGGTGGGCGGCGAACCTGAGGGCCGGTGGGCGGCACTCCTAGTAGACCTGGGGGCGGCTCGGGGGCGGCGCGCACACCCCCCGAGAGCCGGTGGGCGGCACTCCTGGAAGACCGGGGGCGGCACACCCCGAGGGCCGGAAGACCGTTCGCCACGCCCGCCGGCGGCCCACACCGCCCGCCGCGACCGCTCGCGCCTCCAGCTCTCCGGTCTCCCCGTGTTCGCGGGCGCCGGACCGATCACGTCAGGAAGTCGCGCCCGATCCGCTCCGCGACGCGCTCCAGGATCGGGCCCGCCTCCGCGATGCACTTCTCGATGTCCGGTTCGGCGTCCGTGAGCGGATAGGCCCGCCGGATCCCGACCCGGCCCAGGACCTCCGGCGGCAGGGCGAGACGGCCGCACACCGCGACGACCTCCTTGCCGGCCGCACGCGCCGCCGCCGCGACGCCCACGGGCGCCTTGCCGTGCAGGGTCTGCTCGTCGAGGGAGCCCTCACCGGTGATGACCAGCTCGACCCGCTCCAGCGCCGATGCGAACCCCAGTACGTCGAGCATGACCTCGATGCCGGCGCGGAACCGGGCGCCGAGCAGCAGGGCGCCGAACCCGATGCCGCCCGCGGCGCCCGCTCCGGGCGCGGCGGCGCACTCGGCCGCCCGCGGGCCGACCGAGGCCTCCAGTACCTTGGCGTAGTGCGCGAGCGCCACGTCGAGCGCCGCCACGTCGTCCGGCGACGCGCCCTTCTGCGGGCCGTAGACCGCCGGGGCGCCCTTCGGGCCGGTCAGGGGGTTGTCGACGTCGCTGGCCAGGACGAGTTCCACCGAGGTGAGGCGGGCGTCGAGGCCGGAGAGGTCCGCGCTCGCCAGCGCCGCGAGGCCGCCACCGCCCGGGGCGACGGGTTCGCCGTCCGCGTCCAGGAAGCGGGCGCCCAGCGCGGACAGCATGCCCGCACCACCGTCCGTGGTGGCGCTGCCTCCGACCCCGAACACGATCGTCCGTACACCCGCGTCCAGCGCGGCCCGCAGCAGTTCGCCGGAGCCGTACGTGGAGGCCGTCAGCGGGGCGAACACGCCGGCCGGCAGCCGTTGCAGCCCGCTCGCCTCGGCCATCTCCACCACGGCGGTGTCGCCGCGCAGCGCGAACGCGGCGGTGACCTCCTGGCCGAGGGGTCCGGCGACCCGTACCTCCCGGCGTTCGAACCCGGCCGCGACCGCCGCGGCGACCGTGCCGTCGCCGCCGTCGGCGACCGGCAGGGCCTGGACCTCGACCTCCGGCAGTGCCCGGCGCAGTCCGGCCGTCACCCGCTCGGCGACCTCCACGGCCGTCAGCGAGCCCTTGAACTTGTCCGCGGCCACGAGCACCCTGCGGGTGCCCTGCGCTCCAGCGTCCGCCACTTGCCATCCCCTTGCTCTCCAGGCCCACGCGCATCGGGGCCAGTCGCGCCGCTGCGACCTTAACCGGAGGACGCACCCGCCGTCATGCTCTGCCCGTGCCGTGAACGGCCGCCACGCGGGTGCCCACGGCCGTCGGCGCGCGGGCATCGGGCGGGAGGGCGCGGGCCGGAGGGCGGCCGGGCGGGCCGGCGGGCGGCGCGGCGACGGAGCGGCCGGACGCGGAATCGGGTAGACCGGAAGCATGACCCCTGTGGTGAACGAGGCCGAACTCGCCGACCGCGTGCTCGGGGGCTGGCTGGGCCGGATCGCCGGAAACATGCTGGGCAAGCCGGTCGAGCAGGGCGACCAGTGGACGCGCGACCGCATCGACCGCTACCTGCGGCGGGCGGCCGCCCTGCCGCTCACCGACTACCTGCCCGAGCCGGCCGCCGACGACGACGGGCCGCCGCTGCGCCCCGAGTGGCGCCAGTGCGTACGCGGCCGCATCCACGGCAGCTGCCGCGACGACGACATCGACTACGCCATCCTCGGCCTGGACCTCCTGGAGACCCACGGGTTCGGTTTCAGCACCGAGCAGGTCGGCGACCTGTGGCTGCTGCGGCTGCCGTATCTCCAGACGTTCACCGCGGAGCGCGCGGCGTACCGCAATCTCGCGAGCGGACTGAAGCCGCCGCTGACGGCGACGTACGACAACCCGTACCAGGAGTGGATCGGCGCCCTGATACGTGCCGACGTCTACGGCTGGACCAGTCCCGGTCTCCCCGGCCGCGCCGCCGCGCTGGCCCGCCGCGACGCGGTGCTGTCGCACACCGGCAACGGGGTCTACGGCGCGATGTGGGCGGCCGCGCTGGTGGCGGCCGCGTTCACCGCGCCGTCGGTGCGCCATGCCGTGGACGAGGCGCTGGCGGTGATCCCGGCGAGCAGCCGCCTCGCCCGGATCGTACGCCGGGTCACCTCGCTCCACGGCACCCGCCTGGGTTGGGAGGACACACTCACCACGGTGGCGGAGGAGACGGCGGGCCTGGGCTGGATCCACACGGTCCCGAACGCCGCCGTCCTCACCGCCGGGCTGCTGTACGGCGACGGGGACTTCACCCGGACCATCGCCCTCACCGTGCGCGGCGGCCTGGACACCGACTCCAACGGGGCGACGGCCGGTTCCGTGGCCGGAGTGCTGACCGGGGCGGCGGCGATCCCCGCGCAGTGGACGGAGCCGTTGCAGGACACCGTGCGCAGCGCCGTCTTCGGTTTCGACGGGGTGCGGATCAGCGAGCTGGCGGGGCGCACGCTGCGGCTGGCGCGGGCGGACACCTCCTGACCGGGCCGGTCGCCCGCGCGCGCGGCGCCGGCGGACGGCCGGGAGCTGGATACCCTTCCAGGGTGACCACTGCTGACTTCGCCACGTACATCGCCTCCCTGCCCCGCGTCCTGGCCGGCGCCGCCGCGCTCTTCCGGGACGAGCGGGGGCGGGTGCTGCTCGTCGAGCCCAATTATCGGGCGGGGTGGGCGCTCCCGGGCGGCACGATCGAGTCCGACGACGGCGAGACCCCACGCCAGGGCGCGCGCCGCGAGACGCTGGAGGAGATCGGCCTCGACCGTGAACTCGGCCGGCTGCTCGCCGTCGACTGGGTGCAGGGTCCTGACCGGCCGCCGCTGGTGGCGTACGTGTACGACGGTGGGGTCCTCGACGAGGAGGACCTCAAGGCGATCCGCCTACAGGAGGAGGAGCTGCTGTCCTGGCGGCTGGTGCCCCGCGCGGAGATCACCGACCACCTCCTGGGCGCCCTCGGCCACCGGGTACTGGCCGCGCTGGACGTGCTGGCCGACGGCTCGGGGACCGCGGAGCTGGAGAACGGTCACCGGGTGGCGTGACCGACGCCGGGGCACGCCTGTTCGCGGGATGGCGCTCGGGGAGCGCGGGGAGCGCGGGGGTACGGGTGCGGGCTGGGTGAGGGCTCAGCCCTCCACGTCCCGCGGCTTGATGTCCACCGTGCGCAGCGCCTCGTCACGGGTCGCGGTGCGCGCCTCGGTGCGGTGACCGCGTTCGATGTAGTCGCGCACCACGAGTTCGACGGCGTCCTGGGGGCTGCCCACACCGGCGAGCACCATGACTTCGACGACGAGATCGGCATCGAGCGAGATGTTGACCTTGGCCATGCAGGGACGGTAGCACCGGACGGGGCCGTTCGATATCCGCCCGCGGGCACCGGAGCCTCGGCGGCCTGTGGCCGGTGCCCTCGGTGCGGAGGGCCACGCCATGGTGGTGGACACCACCGGCGCTGTCGTCGAGCGCAGTCGCGGGAGCGTGTTGGGCCGTGAGCGGCTGGTCCACCACATCGGCGCGGCCCTGCCCGTGGTGCTGCGCGGGAGGGGCGTCGGCAGCGGCTCCTCGAAGGGCGCCCCGGCGGCCGGGGGGCCGTCGGGGCGTCGAAGCGGGCCGCCTGCGCGGCCCTGTCACCTCGTCGGACGGCCTAGTTGCCGCCGAAGGTGACGACCAGGCGGCCGTCGGAGGCGTACGACCAGTGCAGGGCTCCGGCGTAGGACGAGCAGCGGGAGCCGTTCGTGCCGGACCAGAACTGGTTGGTGCTGTCGGCGCTGCCGATGATCCGGTCGTTGGTGCCGCTGCCGCTGCGGCAGGACGTGTTGTCGCGGAACACCGATGTGCCCGCGTCGAAGTTGAAGTTGCGCTGGGCGTTGTCGATGCTGACGTTGCCCGACACCGTCATGGAGCCGGGGTTGCTGTTGTACGTGAAGCCGTGCTTGCCGTTGTGGTAGGCGATGCTGCGCCGGACGATGTGGTTGACCGCGATGTCCTCGCCGCCGAGCTTGTAGCCGTTCCGGTCGCCGTTTCCGGCCTGGGAGCCGTCGCTGAGGGTGCCGTTGTCGTAGGCGAGGGAGTCCTCGATGGTCACCGGGCCGATCGGGCCGGTGTCCGACTTGGTGTAGAGGTCCCAGCCGTCGTCGATGTTGTTGTGGGACACGGCGTGGCGGAAGACGTTTCCGGGACCCGTGGTGAGCTTGGCGGCGAAGCCGTCGGCGTCCTCGCCGTCGGAGTCGGCGTTGTCGTGCGACTCCGCGCTCAGGATCAGGTTGTTGGACGGCCACTGGCTGCTGGGGGTGCTGGACAGCATCCGGGAGAGCTGGAGGCCGGTGTCGCGGTTGAAGCGGGTCACCGTGCGCTCGAAGATGTTGTTGCTGCCGCCGACGAAGATCCCGTTGTCCCCGGCGCGTTCGACGACGATCCCCTTGATGTGCCAGTACGACCCGTTGACGGCGAGGCCGCGGTTGGCGGGGTCCTCGGTCTGGGCCGAGAAGTTCAGGACCGGCGTCTCACCGGGGTAGGCGAGGAGTTCCGTGCGGTCGGCGGCGGTGCCGTTGTTGCCCGCCGGGATGGTGACCGTCTGCGCGTGGCCGTACGTCCCGCCGCGCAGGTAGATCGTGCCGCCGGGGGTGATGCGGCTGATCGCCGAGGTGAGCGTGGTGGGCGCCGCCTGGGTGCCGGCCGCGCCGTCGGTGCCGTTCGGTGCCACGTAGAGAGCGGTGGCCGAGGGCGGCGGAGTGGTGGTGCCGCCGACCTCGGCGTCGAGGTGGTCGATGTTGGGCAGTCCGGCGGCCGCGGTGGGGCTGATCCGGATGGTGTTGCTGCCCGGACCCACCGGCACCGACAGTGTCTTCGTCGTCCAGGTCCCCCAGGCGCCGGTGCTCGCGAAGGAGACCGCGGTGGCCGACGAGCCGTTCACCGTGAGGGTCGCGGGCCGGGCCGCGGTGGTCCCGTTGGCGAAGCGGATGCTCAGGGTCGCCGTGCCGGCGGCGGAGGCGTTCACGGTGAACTGCGCGTAAGCGCCCACCGCGTTGGTGGCGTTGCAGAATCCGCTGCCGGAGTAGCCGGCCCAGTCGGAGTCGATGGTGCCGGTGCAGACGGCCGGGGCGTTCTCGGCCTCGTAGCGGGTGGACGCTGCCTGCGCCGTGTTGCCGGACAACGCGACGAGTGTGCCGGCCAGCAGGCCGACGCACGCGATGACGGGTCTCCGTTGCATCGTTCTCTCTCCAGGTGGTTGCGGCTCGTCCGACGAGGGGTTCGCTGACCCCTTTTCTCCGCGGCGGACCCGGTGCGACCATACGGCTGGTTCGACGACATGAACACGACCGACGACCGGAATCCGCGCGCCGATGACCAAAGCGCTTGTTCTGGAAGGTAAGCGCTTGCCATGACCGCGTCAACGGTCGCGCACATGGATAACGTTCAACTATGTGAACGTCATAGACAGGCGTGGGTGAGGGGGTCCGTCCACGGCAGCCGGTCGGAGGTCCGCGGCTGGAAGAGCGCCGCCGCACCCCTTCCGCTCTCGAAGTCGAGCAGCCTCCGCTTGCGCTCCAGGCCACCGCCGTATCCGGTGAGGCTGCCGTTCGCGCCGACGACACGGTGGCAGGGGACGATGATGCCGACCGGGTTGCGGCCGTTGGCGAGACCCACGGCACGGGAGGCGGTCGGGCTGCCGAGGGCCCCGGCGAGTTGGCCATAGGTGCGGGTCTCGCCGTAGGGGATCTGCCGCAGAGCGTCCCAGACCCTGCGCTGGAACGGCGTACCGTGCAGGCGCAGCGGGAGGGTGAACTCCCTCGACTCCCCCGCGAAGTAGGCCCCCAGTTGCTCCTCGGTGGCGCCGAAGAGGGTGCCGTCGCGGGGGCCGAAGCTGTCCTCCGCCGGGCGGTGGCGCTGCTCGGTCATGTAGAGGCCGCACAGGACGCCGTCGTCGGCGACGAGCGTGAGAGGTCCGTACGGGCTGTCGATGACGGTGTGCCGCTTCATGGTGCGTCCGTTCGTAGAAGTGCTCAGGCCGGAAGGAAGTTGATCGGGTGGCGGTCGGTCGCCCAGAGGTACTGGACGGCGTACGCCCGCCAGGGGCGCCACGCCGCCGCGCGGGCCGTGAGCGCCGCGGGAGTGGAGGGCAGGCCCAACTCACGGGCGGCGCGCCGGACTCCGAGATCGGTCGGGAGGAAGGCGTCGGGGTCGCCGAGGGCGCGCATCGCGATGACGTCGACCGTCCACGGGCCGAAGCCGGGCAGGGACAGCAGTCGGGACCGGGCCCGGGCCCAGTCGGACTCCACTCCCAGGTGCAGGCTGCCGTCGGCGAGTCGTCCGACGAGGGTGGTGAACGTCGTACGGCGGGTGCGGGGCATCGCGAGGGAGTCGGGATCGAGTGCGGCGAGCGCCTCGGGCGTCGGGAAGAGGTGGGTGAGGCCTCCCTCCGGGTCGTCGACGGCGTCCCCGTGCGCGGTGACCAGACGGGCGGCGTGGGTACGCGCCGCCGCCGTGGACACCTGCTGGCCGAGCACCGCGCGCACGGCGAACTCCGCCTCGTCCACGGTGCGCGGAACGCGGCGGCCCGGCGCCTTGTCCACCAGTGGGGCGAGCGTCGGGTCGGTGCGCAGCTGGTCGTCGACGGCGACGGGGTCGGCGTCCAGGTCGAGCATCCGCCGGCAGCGGCTGATGGCGACCGTGAGATCCCGCGAGTCACTGAGGGTGAGCCGACAGGCGATGTGGTCGGGGCGCGGGGCGAGCCCCACGATCCCGTGCCCGTACGGCAGCCGCAGTGTGCGCCGGTACGACCCGTCCCGCCACTCCTCCACACCCGGCACGGCGGTGGCCGCGAGGTGCCCGAAGAGGTTGTCGGGGTTGAGGGGGGCGCGGAACGGCAGTCGGAGGTGGAGGGTGGCGGGGGCGGCCGGGGTCGCGGTGGTGCCGGTGGGCGGCGCACCCGGGGCCGGCGGAGTTCGGGCTGTCGAGGTCCGGAGCGCCGCCGGGGTGGGGTCGTACCGCTTCGGGACGCGGGCGCGCAGCTCGGTCGGGGAGAGGGCGAAGACCTCGCGCACGGTGTCGTTGAACGTGCGGACAGAGGCGAAGCCCGCCGCGAACGCCACGTCCGCCATGGGCAGTTCGGTCGACTCGACGAGCAGCCGGGCAGTCAGCGCACGCTGGGCGCGGGCCAGCGCGAGGGGACCCGCGCCGAGTTCGGCGAGGAGCTGCCGCTCGACCTGACGGGTGCTGTAGCCGAGGCGGCCGGCGAGGCCGGGCACGCCCTCGCGGTCGACCACGCCGTCGGCGATCAGCCGCATGGCGCGGGCGACGAGGTCGGCCCGCCGGTTCCACTCCGGGGAGCCGGGGCTGGTGTCGGGCCGGCAGCGCTTGCAGGCCCGGAACCCGGCCTGCTGGCAGGCGGCGGCGCTCGCGTGGAACACCATGTTCTCCGGTTTCGGCGCCACTACCGGACAGCTCGGCCGGCAGTAGATGCCGGTGGTCAGGACCGCGGTGAAGAACCAGCCGTCGAACCGGGCGTCCTTGGACTGGACGGCGCGCACACAGCGCTCCCGGTCGGTGTACATCCCGTTCAGCATGTGTCCAGCATCGGCCACCGCGCCGCCCGGTGCTGGCGAGAATCCGACATGAACCTCGCCTGTCCAGCACCGTCGCCGATCACCCCTGCCAGGCACGCTCCCGCAGCAGTCGCAGCCCGTTGAGTCCGACCAGCACGGTCGACCCCTCGTGACCGGCGACACCGAGCGGCAACGGAAGGTGGCCGACGAGGTCCCACAGGACGAGGCCGGTGATGAACGTACCCGCGATCACCAGATTCTGGAGCACCAGCCGACGAGCGGTCCGCGAGAGCCGTACGACCGCCGGTACGGCCGTGAGGTCGTCGCGGACCACGACGACGTCGGCTGTCTCCAGCGCCAGGTCGGACCCCGCCCTGCCCATCGCGAGGCCCGAGTGGGCGGCGGCGAGCGCGGGCGCGTCGTTGACCCCGTCGCCGACGAACAGCACTTTGCGGCCAGCGAGTTGGAGGTCGCGGAGGGCGTTCACCTTGTCCTCGGGCAGCAGATCCGCACGCACGTCCGTGATGCCGGTGGCCTCGGCGACCCGGGCGGCGGCGTGCGCGTTGTCGCCGGTGAGGAGGACGGGAGTGGTGCCGGTCAGCCCGGCCAGGGCGGCGGTGGCGGCCGGAGCGGCGGGACGGACTCGGTCGGTGAGGGTGAGCGTGCCCACGGCGGTGGCGTCGCGGGTGACGAGGACGGTGGTGCCGGCCGACGGGCGGGAGGGGGTGTGGGGGCGGGCGCAGGCCGGATGCCGCACGCCGTCGACGACCGACGGACGGTCGGCGACGTCCGCCGCGCCCTCGTCCCTGAGCGCGGGGTCGACGGAATTCTGCATACCGTCGACGTCGTGCCCACAGTCGACAGGATCCGCCACGCCGTCGGCCCGCCGCACACCGTCGACCCGCCGCATTCGGTCGTCAGGATCACCGACCCTGCCCACTTCCACCGCGCGCCCCTCGACCATCGCGCTCACCCCTCTCCCCGGCGTCGCCGTGAACCCCTTCGCCGGAGCGATGCGCACTCCGCGAGCCCGCGCCGCTCCCACGATCGCCCGCGCCAGCGGGTGCTCGCTGGGATGCTCGGCCGCCGCCGCCAGGGCGAGGAGGGCGTCGGAGTCGAGGCCGGAGCCCGGCAGCGGGCTCACGTCGGTGACCTCGGGGGCGCCCTCGGTCAGGGTGCCCGTCTTGTCGAGCGCGGCGGTGTCGATCTCGCCGAGACGTTCCATGGCGACGGCGGACTTGACCAGGACGCCGTGCCGGCCGGCGGTGGCGATGGCGGACAACAGCGGTGGCATGGTGGCGAGGACGACCGCGCACGGGGACGCGACGATCATGAAGGTCATCGCGCGCAGCAGCGCGTCCGTGAGGTTCGCGCCGAAGGCGAGCGGCAGGGCGAAGACGGCGAGGGTGGCGGCCACGACGGCGACCGCGTAGCGCTGTTCGATCTTCTCGATGAACAGCTGGGTGGGCGCCTTGGTGCGGGAGGCCTCCTCGACGAGGGTGACGATGCGGGCGATGACGGAGTCGCCGGGATCGCGTACGACGCGGACGCGGAGCGCGCCGGCGCCGTTGAGGGTGCCGGCGAAGACGTCGTCGCCGGGGCGCTTGACGACGGGGAGGGGTTCGCCGGTGATGGTCGCCTGGTCGGCCTCGCTGACGCCGTCGACGACACGGCCGTCGGCGCCGATGCGTTCGCCCGGCCGGACCAGGAGCAGGTCGCCGACGGCGAGTCGGGCGGCCGGGACGGTTTCCTCCCCGTCGGCCGTGAGGCGGGTCGCGGTGTCGGGCGCGAGGTCCAGCAGGCCGCGGACGGAGTCGGCCGTACGGGCGGTGGCCAGGGCCTCCAGGGCGCCGGAGGTGGCGAAGATGACGATCAGCAGGGCGCCGTCGAGGACCTGGCCGATCGCGGCCGCCCCGAGCGCGGCGACGATCATCAGCAGGTCGACGTCGAGGGTCTTCCGGCGCAGGGCCCGCAGACCTTCGAGTGCCGGTTCCCATCCACCGGCCGCGTAGGCGACCGCATACAGGATTCCGTACACCCACGACGGTGTGCCGCCGAGGTCGGCCCCGAGCCCGGCCAGGAAGGCGACCGTGGCCGTGAGGGCCCAGCGGACCTCCGGAAGGGCGAGGAGGCGGGTGCGGCGGCGGGGTGCCGCCGGGCCCGCGGCGAGGGAGGGGGAGGCGAGGGTGGTGGACACCTGGCCCACCATACAGGAATACATGAAGACTCGTTCATTCATTCATGCTCGGTGGGTAAGATACCCCCATGGGTCATGGAGCCGTCACCACCACAGCCACCGAACGCGTGCGCCTGGACGCGGACAACGTGGCCAAGGTGGCTACCACCCTCCAGGCCCTCTCCACCCCCTCCCGGCTGCTGATCCTCGCCCGCCTGCGCGAAGGACCGCTTCCCGCCACGGAGTTGGCCACCGCCGTGGGCATGGAGCAGTCCGCGTGCTCGCACCAGCTACGGCTGCTGCGCAACCTGGGCCTCGTGGTCGGCGAGCGCCGCGGCCGTTCGGTCGTCTACGCACTGCACGACCATCACGTCGCGGAACTGCTCGACCAGGCCGTCTACCACGTGGAACACCTGCGACTGGGCATCAGCGACACCTCCGAGTAAGTCGGAAAGCGCCTCGACCGGCCAGATGTGGCCGCCGCACACGGCCGGTGTCACCATCGCCCGCGAAGCACACGACGCCGACGCGGACCCGGCGACGACGCCCACGGCCGGCCCCTCGGCGGACCTCGCCTTCCCGGTCAACCGTCCTTCTCCCGCCACGACGTCAGTGCCCGGATCACCCACACGTCGATCGCCATCACCACCGCCGACCACGCCGGCTCGTACGGCAGGAACAGGAACTGGGCGACGAGGCTGAGCGAGGCGAGGACAACTCCGGGGAGGCGGGCCCGGGCCGCGCCCTTGAGCAGGCTCGCGCCGGTGACGGCGACCAGGACCCCCAGGAGGAGGTGGAGCCGGCCCCAGCCGAGGAGGCTCAGCCCGTAGACGTACGAGCCGACGCGGGCGTAGACGTCGTCCTCGGCGATCGCCGCGATGCCCTGGAGGACGGCGAGGAAGCCGCCGCACAGCATCAGGGTGCCGGCGGGGCCGACGCCGCCGGTGATCCGGGCGTCGGAGCGGTCGGGCGGGCGGGGACCGCCGGGCGGCACGGACCAGGCGGTGCCGATCTCGCCCTTCGGGGTGCCCCTCGAGGGGGCGGAACCTTCCGCCATGGTTGCCCTCCCTCGGCCGTCGGCGCGGTCCGCCGGATGCCAGGACACCCCGGACGCACGGCGAGGGCGAGCGCGGCGGGGCCGTCCGGGTGAACGGTCCCGCCGCCGGTCTCTCACATGTTGATCATGTGTCCGGCCAGGCCGTGCACCGCCTCCTTGACGGCCTCGCTCAGGGTGGGGTGGGCGTGGACGTTGCGGGCGACCTCGTGGACGGTGAGGTCCCACTGCTGGGCCAGGGTCAGCTCGGGCAGCAGCTCGGTGACGTCGGGGCCGATGAGGTGGCCGCCGAGCAGCTCGCCGTACCTGGCGTCGCTGATCAGCTTGACGAACCCGGTGGTGTCGCCGAGACCGTGCGACTTGCCGTTCGCGGTGAAGGGGAACTTGGCGACCTTGACCTCATGTCCGAGGTCGCGGGCCTGCGCCTCGGTGTAGCCGAAGCTGGCGATCTGGGGCTGGCAGAAGGTGGCGCGCGGAATCATCGCGTAGTCGAGTTCCATGGTCTCCGCGTCGGCGAGGGTCTCGGCGGCGATGATGCCCATGGACTCGGCCGCGTGCGCGAGCATCAGCTTGGCGGTGACGTCGCCGATGGCGTAGATGTGCGGGACCGAGGTGCGGCAGCGGCCGTCCACGTCGATGGCGCCGCGCTCGGTGACCGTCACGCCGGTGTTCTCGAGGCCGAAGCCGGTGACGTTCGGGGCGAAGCCGATGGCCTGGAGGACCTTGTCGGCCTCCAGGACCTGCTGGGAGCCGTCCTTGCCGGTGACCGTGACCCGGACCTGTGGGCCGGACTCGTCGATGGACTCGACACGAGTCGAGGTGAGCACGTCGATGCCCAGCCGGCGGTACTGCTTGGCCAGTTCGGTGGAGACCTCCGCGTCCTCCAGCGGCGCCATCCGGTCCAGGAACTCGACGATGGTGACCTTCACGCCGTAGTTGTGCAGCACGTAGGCGAATTCGATGCCGATCGCGCCCGCCCCCGCGATGACGATGGACCGCGGCAGGTCATCGGCGAGGATCTGCTCCTCGTACGTCACCACCCGGGCGCTGCGCTTGGTACCGGGCAGCAGCCGAGGCGTGGCGCCGGTGGCGATGATGCAGTGCTCGAAACCGATGGTGCGGGTCTCCCCGTCGTAACCGGTCACCTGGAGCGTGTGCGGGTCGAGGAAGGATCCGCGGCCGTCGTACTCGGTGATCTTGTTCTTCTTCATCAGGAAGTGGACGCCCTTGACGCGGCCGTCGGCGACCTTGCGGCTGCGACGGTAGGCCTCGCCGTAGTCGAAGGAGACCTCTCCGTCGACCTTGATCCCGAACGTCTTCGCCTCACGGGTGAAGATGTGCGCGAGCTCGGCGTTGCGCAGGAGGGCCTTGGTCGGAATGCAGCCCACGTTCAGGCAGACGCCGCCCCAGTACTTCTCCTCCACGACGGCGACGCGTTTTCCCAGCTGGGCGGCGCGTACCGCGGCGACGTAGCCGCCGGGCCCGGCGCCGAGTACGACGACATCGAAGCGCTCGTCCTGCTCCACCATGGGACGTTCCTCTTCCTCGGTTGGCGTTACCCGTTCCGTGGTGGATTGTTCCGCTCCGCCGCGCCCACCGCCACAGAGATCATCGCGGTGTGTCCGAGATCGCCATGGGGAGGGGCCCGCCGACGGCGGCTCCGGCGGACCCCTACCCGGTGCGGCCGCTACTCCGTCGCCGTCGGCCGGCGCGAGGCGGCCATCGCCCGCGTGACGCGCTTCAGCGGGCGCAGCCGGTAGCTGTAGGCGTAGTCGCGGTCGGCGAACAGCTTGTACTCGTCGTGGGTGTGCGCGCCCCAGCTGTTGTCGCCGCCGACACCCATCTGCCGGTGGTTCAGGCGTAGTACGACCTCGCGGCGCGGGGTGAGCTGGTAGTCGTGGCGGGCGCCGACCGAGAGGTCCTCCGGCGTGAAGTGGGAGGCGTTGACCTCCAGCAGCGGTTCGCCGGTGGCGAGCAGGCCGAAGCCGTCGCGGTCGGTGAGGGCGACCCAGCGCACGTCGGTCCTGTTGCCGTTCTCCTGGGGGCGGATGTACGGCGTCCACTGCCCGGTGACCGTCCCCGAGTGGAGGCCCACGTCGGTGCCGTCGTTGCGGTCCCAGTGGTTCTCCTCGGGGCCGCGCCCGTAGTAGTGCACGTGCTCCAGGCGGGCCGGCAGAAACAGGATGCTTCCGATCTCCGGGATGTACGGCAGGCTCGCGGCGCCCGGATGCAGGGTGTGGTCGACCTTGATCTCGGCGTTTCCGAAGACGGTGTAGGTGGTGGTGTACGTCGACGGTGTCGTGGTCGGCAGGGTGCCGGTGACCTTGATCTCGACGGCCCGGTCGCGCAGGCCGCGCACGCTCACTCCGGTGACCGTGCGCAGGGCGCCCGCGTCGCGCCAGGTCTGGTTGCGGATGTGCTGGCCGTTTCCGTGGTCGTTGTCGGTGGGCGCCCGCCAGAAGTTGGGTGCGGGCCCGGAGGTGATGAGGCGGGTGCCGCCGGCCTCGTAGGAGGTGATGACGCCGGTGCGTTTGTCGACGGTGACGCAGAAGTCCCGGCCGGTGACGGTGACCGTCGTGTCGCCCTCCTGGTGGGTGAGGGTGGGGACTTCCTGGAGGGGGACGGGAGTCACGGCCGGACTGCCCGCGTCGACGGGCAGTTGCTGCCGCGCCACCTCGAACCCGGCCTTGGCCCAGGGGGTCGGCTCCTTGAGGGTGAAGGACAGTTCGAGGAAGTACTCGCTGCCGGGCGCCGGGGTGGCGGGCAGCTTCAGGGGGACGGTGATCTCCTTGCGGGACAGGGGCGGGACATCGAGCTGGCCGCGGGTCAGTCTGCCCTTCTGCGTGACCTTCCCGTCGGTGACGAGCGACCAACAGCCGTTGAAGGCACGGAGGTCGGTGAAGAGGTACTCGTTGATCAGCGTGACCGCGCCGGGGGCGCCGCCGGACACCGGGGCGGCGTTGACGGCCTGGTACACGCGCTTGACCTCGGCGGCCTTGCCGGTGTGGTGGCGGTCGGCGGTGATGAGGCCGTCGGCGACGAAGCTCCCGTCGTTGGGCAGATCGCCCCAGTCGCCGCCGTAGGCGAGGAAGGTCTTCTCGCGCGGCTGCTTCTCGTCGACGGCGACCGTCGCCGCGTCGAACCAGAACCGCACGCCGTCGTCGCCGGGGCCGCGGCCGTCGTCGGCGAGTTCGGCCGCGGTCAGCGCGCGGGCGTAGACGCGGGCGCGGCGGATGCTGCCGCTGAACTCGCGGGTGTGGTTGTCGGTGTCGTTGCCGAGGGCGAGGGGCGCGGTGTTGCCGGCCGGACGGCGGGTGGTGGTGCGGGTGGCCCGCCGCACGCCGTCGACATACAGGGTGAGGGTGCCGGCGTCCGCGTCGAAGACGCCCGCGACGTGGTGTTCGCGGCCGGTCCAGTCCTCGGGAACGGTCCAGTTCGCGGTGATCCACTGTCCGTCGCCGTGGATGAAGAACTCCAGGGTCCGGTCGCTCTGTTTCAGGGCGTACTGGGTGTCGCCCTTGGCGATGATCGGCTGGTGGTAGCCGGTGAAGCGCGGGGTGACCCAGGCCTCCAACGTGAGGGAGCCGGTCAGGTCGAGGCCGGGGTCACGGGCGAAGACGGTGGCGCCGGAGACCCCTCGGGTGCGGTCGAAGGTGCCGCTGGACGCCATGAGTTCGCCGCGCAGCCGAGCGGGGCCGGTCTCGGTGAACAGCGTGCGTGTCGGGGTGGGCCAGTTGAGGGACTGGTCGACGAAGTCCCAGATCCATCCGCCCTGGAGGACGTCGTGGCGGCGGACGAGGTCCCAGTACTTCTTGAAGTTCCCGGTGGAGTTCCCCATCGAGTGGCTGTACTCGATCATGACGTACGGGCGGGTGTCGGCGGTGTCCTTCGCGCGCTGTTCGACGCGCTGGGGGCTGTCGTACATCTCGGAGCGGATGTCGCTGATGCCGGGGCGGTCGTCGCCCTCGTACTGGATGACGCGGGTGGGGTCGTAGGAGCGGATCCAGTCGTACATGGCGGTGAAGGTGCTGCCCCCGCCGGCCTCGTTGCCGAGGGACCAGATGACGACCGAGGCGTGGTTCTTGTCGCGGTGGACCATGTTCTGGGCGCGGGCCACGCAGGCGGCCGTCCAGTCGGGGTGGTCGCCGGGGTACTCGGAGCGGATGCCGTGGGTCTCGAGGTTGGTCTCGTCGACGAGGTAGAGCCCGTACTGGTCGGCGAGTTCGTACCACTGGGGGTTGTTCGGGTAGTGCGAGGTGCGGACGGAGTTCATGTTCAGCCGCTTGATGATCTCGATGTCCCGGATCATGTCGGCGCGGGTGAGGGCGGTGCCGCGGGCGGGGTGCATCTCGTGCCGGTTGGTGCCGCGGAAGGAGACGGGGCGGCCGTTGATGCGCATCAACCCGTCCTTGAGGGTGAACTCGCGCAGGCCGACCCGGTGGGAGAGGGTTTCGATCACCTTTCCCGCGGGGTCGCGCAGTTGCAGGACGGCGGTGTAGAGGTAGGGGTCCTCGGCCGACCAGAGGCGGGGTGAGGGCACCGCCTTAGCGGCCCGTACGGTCGCCTCTCCGCCGGAGGCGAGGTCGATGGCCTGCCGGAGGGGCCGGGGCCAGACCGGGTGGCCGTCGGCGTCGTACAGAAGGGTGTCCACGGTATACCGTCCACCGTATCCGTCTGCCTTGCCGCCCCCGTCCCGGTAGTCCCGCACGCTCGCCGTCACCGCCAGCTCCGCGGTGGTGTGGTCGGCACCCAGTGGGGTGTCCAGTTTGAAGTCGCGCAGGTGGACCGACGGGGTGGAGTACAGGTGGACCGAGCGGAAGATGCCGCTCAGCCGGATCATGTCCTGGTCCTCCAGCCAGTCGCCGTCGGAGTAGCGGTAGACCTCGACCGCGATCTGGTTGGTGCCGGGCCGCAGATGCTCGGTGATGTCGTACTCGGCGGGGGTGTAGGAGTCCTCGTGGTAGCCGACGAGGCGTCCGTTGATCCACACGTAGTGCGCGGACTTGACGCCCTCGAAGTGCAGGAACGTGCGTCGCCCCGTCCAGTTCCTCGGCACGGTGAAGGTGCGCCGGTACTGGCCGACGGGGTTGTAGCGGGTGGGCGCGGCGGGCGGCTGCGGGTCCTCGCCGTGACCGTTGGGGCCCCAGTACGGGTAGGTGATGTTGAGGTAGATCGGGCGGTCGTACCCGTGCATCTGCCAGACGGACGGCACGGGGATGGTGTCCCAGTCGCTGTCGTCGAGGTCGGTGCGGTGGAAGTCGGTGTCGCGGTCGTCGGGGCGTTCCGCGTGCGCGAACCTCCAGGTCCCGTCCAGGCTGAGCCGGTAGGGCGAGCGGGTGCGGTCGGCGGCGAGTGCCTGGGCGAGATCCGCGTACGGCATGAGGGTGGTGTGCGGTGGTTCGGTGCCGAGCCGGAAGACGTCGAGGCGACCGTTCCATTCCGGAGCCGTCTCCGCGGCGGCGGCGTGGTGGCCGGCGGCGGGGGCGGAGAGGGCGAGCGCGCCGAGTACGGCGGCCGATCCCTCGAGGAGACGACGACGGCTGACGACCACCCGCTCGGGGCGGTCCGGCCGGTCCATGGACGACACGTGCGGGTGCGACATGACCATCACCTTCCTCGGGGCGAACCGTGCGGCTGCACGGGACGGAGGGTGCGTCAGATCTTGTCCGTTACTGTTGAGAAACCGAACAGGGACGCGCCGATATTGGCTGAATATCAACTCATCTCGGCGCAACGCGACTTGACTGCGATCACTGTGGGTGACCGACCGCCAGGGCGTGTCTGACCGTGCGCGTCGGATCGGCGCGCGGCGTCCGGTGCGGTGCGTCGCAGGGCGGAGGACCGTCCGCGTACCGGAGGTACCCGGGTGATCCGACAACGCGGCGAAGTGCCGCGCCTGGCGTCGCGCACCCGGCGGGCTGTCGGACACGCGCTAGTACACATCCCGCACGTACCGTTTGTCGGCTGCCAGCCGCTTGACGTACGCCGCCGCCTCCGACTCCCCGAGGCCGCCGTGGACGACGGCGATGTCGCGCAGGGCCTCGTCGACGTCCCCCGCCATACGGGAGGCGTCCCCGCAGACGTAGAAGTGGGCGCCGTCCCGGAGCCAGGACCACAGCTGGGAGCCGTGCTCACGCATCCTGTCCTGCACGTAGACCTTGGCGCGCTGGTCGCGGGAGAAGGCGGTGTCCAGGCGTTCCAGGGTGCCGTCGGCGAGCAGGGCGGTCAGTTCCTCCTCGTAGTAGAAGTCGGTGGCCCGGTGCTGCTCGCCGAAGAACAGCCAGTTCGGGGCCCGGTGGCCGCGCGCCCGGCGCTCCTCCAGGAAACCGACGAACGGCGCCACTCCGGTGCCGGGCCCCACCATCACCATCGGGGTCGCCGGATCGGCGGGCGGCCGGAAGTGCGGTGAGCGCTGCACGTGCACCGGCACCTCGGTGCCCGGCCCGGCGTCGGCCAGGAAAGGCGAACAGACACCCTGCCGGGGACGGCCGGCCAGGTTCTCGTAACGCACGACGGAGACGGTCAGCGACACGAGGTGGGGGTCGGTGAGCGGGCTCGACGCAATCGAGTACAGGCGAGGCTGGAGCCGACCCAGCACCTCGGCCCAGTCCTGTGCCCCGGCCCGCACCCCGAACTCGGCGGCCACGTCGACGGCCTGCCGCCCCCAGGACCACTTCGCCAGCTCGCCCTTGTTGTCCGGGCGCAGCAGCTTGCGCAGCCCGCGCGGGTCACGGGTGCGGTCCGCGGTGAAACGCAGGAGGGCGGGAGTGATCCGGGTGATGTCGAGGTGGCGCAGCAGAGCCTCGTCGAGGCCGACCTCGCCGACGTCGTTCAACCGTACCCGTGCGTGCGGGTCGAGGCCGGTGACGGACAGCCACTCCGCGACCAGCGCGCGTGAGTTGAGCGGACGTACCCCGAGAGCGTCCCCGGCCTCGTAGACGAGCGGGGTCCCGCTGTCGCGGGTGTCGAAGGTGAAACGGCGTACCTCCTTGCCCGAGCCCGGCAAGCTCAGCAACCGGTTTCCGACCAGCCGGGCGGTCACGGGAGCGGGACGCCGGGAGCGCCGTGCCGCGGCGGGCAGGGGCGGGGAAGGCGTGGTGGGCGCGGCCGCGACGGCCGTGCCGGCGGACGCGAGGGTCACGGCCGCCGCCACGGGTCGTCCCGCCCCCTCGGGCTCCGCCCCCTCGGGCTCCGCCCCCTCGGGATCGGCCTCCTCGAGTGCGACGAGCACCTGGCCCAGCCAGGCGTCCGCCTGCGGTCCGTAGTCCGGCTCGCAGTCCGTGCGGGGCGCCAGCCGTACGGCGCCCAGCTCGTCCATCCGGCGGTCGAGCCGGCGTCCGTGTCCGCAGAAGTCGTCGTAGGAGGAGTCCCCGAGGGCGAGGACGGCGTAGCGGCGGCCGGTCAGGCGTCCGGCGTCCGGATCCGCGAGGCCGTCCCAGAAGCCGGCGCCGTTGTCGGGGGCGTCGCCGTCGCCGAAGGTGCTGGTGATCAGCAGGAGATCGGCGTCGGAGGGCAGCGCCGCGGGATCGGCCTCGTCCATGGCGACGAGCGATGCGGTGTGACCGCCCGCGGCGAGCCGGTCGGCGGTGGCGGCGGCGAGCTCCTCGGCGTTGCCGGTCTGGGAGGCCCATAGGATCACCACCCGGCGTCCCGCGGGGCTCCGCGGCGCCATGCCGGCGCGGGGGTCGGTGGGGGTTTCGGTGCGGGAGTGCATCCCGGCGAGGGTGCCGTTGACCCAGAGGGCGTGTTCGGGGCTGAAGGGCGCGTCCGGCGGCAGGACCGGTACGCCGGGGGCACCGGCCGGGATCCCGGCGAGGAACCCGACCAGATACTGCCGTTCCCGCTCGGTCAGGACCGGCGGCGGGACGGGCTCCAGACCGAACACGGAGGCTGCGGAGGAGGCCGCGGGACCGGTGAGGGAAGCGGCCGCGGGACCGGCGAGGGCGGCTGCCCCGCGGGTGTCGGAGGCTGCCGCCGGGGCGGGACGGCCCTCGGGCGGTGCGACGGCCCGGGTCCGCGCCGGGGAGGTGTCGGGCGCCCGCACGCTCACCGGCGTCGACACCTTGCCCAGCGACACCGCACACACCTTCAGCTCCGGCTGGAAGGACAGCGGGTCGACGGCGTCGCTGGTCACGGCGTTGACGCTGAGGTACTCGCCGAACAGGTCGTTCCAGTGGAACGGAGCGAAGCAGGAACCGGGCAGGACCCGGTCGGTGACGACGGCGGGCAGCACGGCCCGGCCGCGCCGCGAGGCGATCTCCACCGGGTCGCCGTCGGCTATCCCGAGCCCGGCCGCGTCCTCGGGGTGCACCTCGACGAAGGGGCCCGGATCGAGCTTGTTGAGTTTGGCCACCTTCGCCGTCTTGGTCAGGGTGTGCCACTGGTGCTGGAGGCGACCGGTGTTGAGGACGAACGGGTAGTCGTCGTCCGGCATCTCGGCGGGCGGGACGTGCGGTCGGGCGTGGAAGACGGCACGGCCGCCTGGGGTGGGAAAGGTGAGGGAGCCGTCGTCGTCGACGTATCGGAGGGGGTTGCGGTCGGGGCCGTCGACCGTGGCGGCCGGCCACTGGACGGGGGTGGAGCGCAGTCGCTCGTATGTCACTCCGCGCAGGTCGTAGCCGGTCTGCGGGTTGTGGAAGCGTTTGATCTCCTCGAAGATCGTCTCCGCGCTGTCGTAGGAGAATCCGCTTTCGAAACCCATCGCGCGGGCTACGGCCGCGATCAGCCGCCAGTCGGCCATGGCCTCGCCGGGCGGGTCGGCGGCGGGGCGGGCGAGGGTGAGGTTGCGTTCGCTGTTGACGAGGACGCCCTCGGACTCGGTCCACAGGGCGCCGGGCAGGACGACATCGGCGTAGGCGTTCGTCTCGGTCTCCGAGAAGACGTCCTGCGCGACGACGAACTCGGCGGCCTCCAGGCCCTCGATGACCGTGCGGCGGTTGGCGACGGACGCGACGGGGTTGGTGCAGATGATCCAGCAGGCCTTGATGTCGCCGTCGGCCATCTTCCGGAACATCTCGACGGTGCCCTTGCCGACGCCGTCGGCGCGGATCGTGCCGGGCTCCAGCCCCCACACGTCCTCGGCGAAGGCCCGGTCGGCGTCGACGAGCACGGACCGCTGTCCGGGCAGGCCGGGCCCCATGTAGCCCATCTCCCGGCCGCCCATGGCGTTGGGCTGGCCGGTGAGGGAGAAGGGCCCGCTGCCGGGGCGGCAGATCTTGCCGGTGGCGAGGTGGAGGTTGACCAGCGCATTGGTGTTCCAGGTGCCGTGCGTGGACTGGTTGAGGCCCATGGTCCAGCAGCTGGTCCACTCCCCCGCCTCTCCGATCAGCCGGGCCGCCTCGCGCAACCCGGCCTCGGGGATGCCGGTGATCTCCGAGACGGTCGCGGGCGGGTAGTCGGCGAGGAACTCCGGCATCGCCTCCCAGCCCTCGGTGTACGCGGCCATGAAGGCGGGGTCGGTGTGCCCGTTCTCGTGCAGCAGGTGGAGGAGGCCGTTGAGCAGGGCGAGGTCGGTGCCGGGCGTGATCTGGAGGAAGAGGTCGGCCCTGACGGCGGTGGCGGTGCGGCGCGGGTCGACGACGATCAGTTTCGCGCCCGCCTTCACCCGGTCCATCATCCGCAGGAAGAGGACCGGGTGGCAGTCGGCCATGTTGGAGCCGATGACGAGGAAGACGTCCGCCCGGTCGAGGTCCTGGTACGAGCCCGGCGGGCCGTCCGCCCCGAGAGACAGCTTGTAACCGGTTCCGGCGCCGGCCATGCACAGCCGCGAGTTGGACTCGATCCGGTTACTGCGCAGGTAACCCTTCACCAGCTTGTTCGCGAGGTACTGCGCTTCGAGGCTCATCTGGCCGGAGACGTAGAGGGCGACGGCGTCGGGGCCGTGCTCGTCGACGATCGCCCGCAGCCGGCGTGCCGTCTCGGCGACGGCCGCGTCGACGGGGGTCGGCTCGGGTTCCGCGCCCCGGTCCGGCCGGACCAGGGCGGTGGTGAGCCGGCCCGGCGCGGCGAGCATGTCCGCGGTGGTCGCGCCCTTGGTGCACAGTCGTCCGAGGTTCGCCGGGTGCTCCTTGTCGCCGGACGCCTTCAGGACCGTACGGCGTCCGTCGGGGCCGCGGCCGACGTCGAGGAGCAGGCCGCAGCCGACGCCGCAGTACGAGCAGACCGTGCGCACCTTCGTCGTGCTGTCGGTCCGCGGGTCCGGCACGGCCACGGGCGCCCCCCTTCTTTCTGACGATCGGCCTGGTGAGAGCCGCTGCGAGCCTGCTGCGACGGTACGAACCGCGCATTACGCAGCTGTCTCCCGGACCGGCCGCCGGGGGTTAATCCCGGCGCACACCGGGGCGTGGCCGGATGTGAGCGGGCAGCCGCACGGTGGCCGGGCCGAAGGCTCCCCGCCGGGGCGCGAAGGCGGTCCCGCTGCCCTGACCGACGGCTCCTCGCGGGGGCGACGACGGCGGTCCACGCCAGACCGGCCCGCGTGCCGGGCTCGTGCCGAGCCGCGTCGGCGTGCGCGCCACGACCCGCGCGGCGGGTCCGGCCCTGCCCGGTGATGCACGCACGGGAACCGTGTCTCTCCGGCACCCCGCTTCCGTCGGTGACACCGCACGAGCTCGTCGCCGCGGCCCGCGTGCGGACGGCGCGGGAGGGCCGGCCCCGCCCTCCCGTTCCCACCCCCGCGTTTGACGAAGGTCGTGTCGTGCGCCTGCCCGCCGAGGCGGAACGGCGCGAGAGGGCCGCCTGTGCCCTCCCGTCAGGCCTCTCGCGCGGCGAACGCCGTGTACGCCCGCTCGTCGAAGAGGACGAAGCGCACCTCCCCGACCGCCGTCGGCGTCGCCCGTACGGTCTCCACCGCGATCCGTGCGGCGTCCTCCATGGGCCAGCCGTAGATGCCGGCGGACACGGCCGGGAAGGCGACCGTGCGAGCGCCCAGCTCGTCGGCGACGCGCAGGGACTCGCGGTAGCAGGAGGCCAGCAGTTCCGAGCGGTCCTCTTCGGTGCTGTAGCGGGGGCCGACGGTGTGGATCACCCAGCGGGCGGGAAGCCGGCCGGCGGTGGTGGCGACGGCCTGGCCGGTGCGCAGGCCCTTGCCGTAGTGCGAGGCGCGGAGCTCGCGGCACTCCTCCAGGATGGCGGGTCCGCCGCGGCGGTGGATGGCGCCGTCGACCCCGCCGCCGCCCAGCAGCGAGGAGTTGGCGGCGTTGACGACGGCGTCCACGGACTCCGCGGTGATGTCGCCCCGCACGAACGTGATGGCGGTCATGACGGATCGGCCTTTCTGTGCGAACCCGGTGTCCGCGTTGCCGGACGGCGGCGCTACGGCTCCTGCCGCAGTCTGCGCCAGACCGCCTTGGCCGCGTTGTGGCCCGACATGCCGTGGACGCCGGGGCCGGGCGGGGTGGCCGAGGAGCAGATGAAGACCGCCGGGTGGGGGGTGGAGTACGGGAAGAGGGAGAGTCTGGGGCGCAGCAGGAGCTGGAGGCCGGAGGCCGCGCCCGTGCCGATGTCGCCCCCGACGTAGTTGGCGTTGCGGGCGGCGAGCGCGGCGGGGCCGGAGGTCGCCCTGGCCAGGACGCGGTCGCGGAATCCCGGTGCGAAGCGTTCCAGTTGGCGTTCCATGGTGTCGGTGAGATCGCCGGTCCAGCCGTTGGGCACGTGGGCGTACGCCCAGAAGACCTGCTTGCCGGCCGGGGCACGGGAGGGGTCGACGACACCGGGCTGCACCGTGATCATGAACGGCTTCTCCGGTGGGCGGCCCTGGCGGGAGGCGGCGCGCAGGGCGGCGCCGATCTCCGCGCTGTCCGCGCCGATCTGGACCGTGGTGGCGCGGTGGGCCTCCTCGGCGGTCCAGGGGACGGGGCCGTCGAGCGCGTAGTCGATCTTGTAGACGCCGGCGCCGTACTTGTAGTGCTCGTAGAAGCGGCCGAGGCCGGCGATGCGGGCGAGGGCGGTGGGCGAGGTGTCGAAGACGTAGGCGCGGGCCGGGGGCAGGTCGTCGAGGCGCTTGACCTCGTAGTCGGTGTGGACGGCGCCGCCGAGGTCCTGGAGATAGCCGGCCAGGGCGTCCGAGATGGCCTGGGAGCCGCCGCGGGCCACCGGCCAGCCGCGGGCGTGGCCCGCGAGCGCGAAGACCAGGCCGACCGCGCCGGTGGCGAAGCCGCCGAGGGGGGCCATGACGTGGGCGACGAGTCCGGCGAAGAGGGTCCTGGCCCTCTCGTCGCGGAAGCGGCGGGTCAGCCACGTGGACGGGGGCATCCCGACCAGTCCGAAACGGGCGAGAGTGACCGGGTCGCGGGGCAGGGCGGTCAGCGGCAGGGACATGAAGTCGCGTGCCAGAGTGTCCCACTTGGGCAGGAACGGCTCGACGAGCCTGCGGTAGGCGCCCGCGTCACGGGGGCCGAAGGAGGCCGCGGTCTCGGCGACCGAACGGGACAGCACGGCGGCGCTGCCGTCGGGGAAGGGGTGCGCCATGGCCAGCTCGGAGTGCAGCCATTCGAGGCCGTAGCGCTCCAGGGGCAGCGCGCGGAACGCGGGCGAGTTGATCCCCAGGGGGTGCGCGGCGGAGCACGGGTCGTGGCGGAAGCCGGGGAGGGTGAGTTCCTCCGTTCGGGCGCCTCCGCCCACCGTGCTCCTCGCCTCGAAGAGGGCCACGGAGAAGCCGCGGCGGGCCAGCTCCACGGCGGCGGTCAGGCCGTTCGGCCCCGCCCCCACCACGACGACATCGAGCATCGACGACACCTGGACCCCTTCGTCAGCCGGCGGCCTCCGGGGTCAGGATATGCCGGAGGTACCACGCCGTCGGCGGCGCGGTCGAACGTGGGCGTGGGCCCAAGGCGCGACGTGACGGCGGCGACCTCCCACCCAGACCGCGGACGCCGGCCCGGTCAGGGGGTCAGGGGCGCGTTCCGGACAGCAGGCCGGTGACGCGCCGTGCCGTCGCCGCGTCCCTGGCGGCCGTGAACGGCAGGGTGTTGCCGCCCGTGATCCTGAACGGTTCGCCGGTCACGGTGAGATGGGCGCCCCCGGCCTCCTCGACCAGCAGCAGGCCCGCCGCGTGGTCCCAGGCCGCCTCCCAGGAGAAGGCCGTCGCGTCCAACTCGCCGCGCGCCACGGCGAGATACTCCAGGCCGGCCGAGCCGCAGGCGCGCGGGGCGACGCCGTCCGTCCACAGGCCGAGCAGGGCGCGCTTCTGGTCGTCGGTGGTGTAGTCGGGGTGGGAGGTCGCCACCGTCAGATCGCGGCCGGGCGCGGGCGGGCCGGCGAACAGCCGCTCGCCGTCCAGGAAGGCGCCGCCGCCGCGCACGGCGGTGGCGAGTCGGCCGCGGGCGGGCGCGTACGTCCAGGAGGCCTGTACGACGCCGTGCCGGGCGAGGGCGACCAGGGTGCAGAAGCCTTCGTCGCCGTGCACGAACTGCCGTGTGCCGTCGACCGGGTCGACGATCCACACCGGGGTGTCGCCCCGTATCGCCTCGTATCCGGCCGGGTTGGCGTGCACCGCCTCCTCACCGACGACGAGCGAGCCGGGCAGCAGCGCGCGGAGGACCTTGGTGAGATACAGCTCGGCGTTGCGGTCGGCGTCCGTGACCAGGTCGTGCGGTCCGCTCTTCTGATCCACCTCGTGGGCGGCGAGCTGCCGGAAGCGCGGCATGATCTCCGCGGCTGCGGCCTCGCGGACCGCTTCCTCCACATCAGCGGCGTGGCGGGCGAGAAACTCGTCGATGGTTTCCGTGTCTTCGATCATTCCCCCATGAGAACACGCCCCACTGACATTCCCCGCCCCGTCGGTGCACACCGGGTGGAATCCGGATGAAGAGGAGAGGGGCGGCCCCCTTCCTCAGCGTCCTACCGCGTACCCCTGCATTCCCCGAGGGTTCGCCGCCGCCGACAGGATTCCCGTCTCCGGGTCGCGGGCGACCGCGCACAGCCGCCCTTCGGACCACGGGTCGGCGACGGTCACGTCGTGGCCGCGTCCGCGGAGGTCCTCGATGACGGGGTGCGGCATGCGGGACTCCACGGTCAGACTGCCCGGACGCATGCCGCGCGGGTAGAAGGAGCCGGGGAAGGCGTCGTTGTGCCAGTTCGGGGCGTCGATCGCGCCCTGGAGATCGAGGCCGCCACGCACGCGCGCGCCCAGGGCGACGGCCAGGAAGAAGTGCAGCTGCCACTGGTCCTGCTGGTCGCCGCCGGGGGTGCCGAAGGCGAGGACCGGGACGCCGTCGCGCAGGGCGATGGACGGCGTGAGGGTGGTACGGGGGCGGCGGCCGGGGGTGAGGGAGTTCGGCAGGCCCTCCTCCAGCCAGGTCATCTGCAACCGGGTGCCGAGCGGGAAACCCAGTTCGGGCACGACCGGGTTCGACTGGAGCCAGCCGCCGCTGGGCGTGGCCGCGACCATGTTCCCCCAGCGGTCGACGACGTCGAGGTGACAGGTGTCGCCCCGCGTGGCCCCGTCCGCGGCGGTGTCGGGTTCCCCCGGCACCGGCGACGTCGGAGGCTTCGCGACGGTCGGCTCGCCAGCACCCATCGGGTGAGAGCCGGGCTCGTCCGTGGCCACCACGCGCGCGTGGGCGCTCAGCCGGGGCTCGCGTCCGTCGGGGCTGCCGGGCCGCAGCTCGTACGACGCCCGGTCGCCGATCAGCGCACGTCGGCCCGCGTTGTACGGAGCCGAGAGCAGTTCGCCGAGCGGGACCTCGGCCGCGTCGCCGTACCAGGCCTCCCGGTCGGCCATGGCGAGCTTGCAGCCCTCCACGAGGAGGTGGACGTAGTCGGCGGAGCCGTGGGCGGGCAGCTCGGGCGGGAGGAGGGCGAGCTGCTGGAGGAAGGCCGGGCCCTGGCTCCAGGGGCCCGCCTTGCAGACGGTCCAGCCGTTCCAGTCGTACGCCGCCGGCGCCTCGTAGGTCGCGGACCAGCCGGCGAGGTCGGCGGCCGTGAGCGTGCCGGTGTGGTGGGTGCCGCTGGTGTCCAGGGTCGGGCGCCGTGCCTGCCGGACGAGGGCCTCGGCGATGAATCCGCTCCGCCAGACCTTCCGGGCCGCCTCGATGCGGGCCTCCCGCTCCGCCACGCCCGCGGTCTCGGCGAGGAGCCGCTTCCAGGTGGCGGCGAGCGCCGGGTTGCGCAGCAGCCGGCCGGGGCGCGGCGCCTCGCCGCCGGGCAGGTAGACGTCCGCCGAGGACGTCCACTCGTTCTCGAACAGCTCGCGTACCGTCTCGACGGTCGCGCCGACGTTCTCCACGGGCGCGTGCCCGTGCTCGGCGTATCCGATGGCGTACTTCAGGACGTCGTCGAGGGACTTGGTGCCGTGGTCGCGCAGCAGGAGCATCCAGGCGTCGAAGGCGCCGGGGACGGCCGCCGCGAGGGGGCCCGTGCCGGGGACGAGGTCGAGTCCGAGGCCCCGGTAGTGGGCGACGGTCGCGCCGGCCGGGGCGACGCCCTGCCCGCAGAGCACCCGTACCTCGCCGCCCGCGGGGGCGAGCAGGATCGGGACCTCGCCGGCGGGGCCGTTGAGGTGGGGTTCCACGACGTGCAGCACGAAGGCGCCGGCCACGGCGGCGTCGTAGGCGTTGCCGCCGTCCTCCAGGACGGCCATCGCCGACTGGGAGGCCAGCCAGTGGGTGGTGGACACCATGCCGAAGGTGCCACTCAGGGTGGGGCGAGTCGTGAACCGCATATCTGACCTCGGGGTGTACGTCGGTGGTCCGGTGTCACGGCGAAATGGGCCGCGGGGGGATCCGGGGAGAACGAACGCGAGACCATCTCCTCCGCACCGCCCCATGTCCTCGGCCCCCTGGGTCAGGCTGCCGACGTCGGCCGCTGCCGCAGGCAGCGTAGAGGCGCGTCACCGACCGAGGCCACCCCTTTCACCAGGCCGAACGGACCTCCGAGTGAGCACCGGCACTGCCTGACGCACGGGCCACCACCGCGCAGCCGACGCCGACGTTCCTCGCCTGCTCGCGATGCTCCGCACACGAGCGACCCGAAAGACCGGGGACAGGGCGCGACCTGGACCTCCCGCCGTGTGTCGGCCCGCACGCCTGCCGCGGCGTCCGCGCGGCCGCCTCTGCACCCGGGGCTCCGCCTCCACCGCTCGACGGTGACGCGCTGATCCCCACCACCCTCACCAGGGACCGGGCCGGCCGCCGCGTCGCGGTCGCACCGAGCGGCAGGGAGCGGGAAGCGGGAAGCGGGAAGCGTTCACAACATGCTCGAATTCCTGCAAGAGGGGATAATTCAGTCATCGCGGGTGCGCGTGCCCGGCGTCCCCCTCTGACCATGAAAAGGCGGATCGGAACATGTCGAAGAAGCCACGTTCGTCCGAGCCACCGCACGGCAAGGGCCCCAGCCGTCACGAGGGCACCGAGCAGCATGGCTGGTCGCCCGACGTGGATGAGACGCGTCAGCAGGACAACCCGAGCGCTCACCGCTCCTTCCACGCCGAGCACGCCGGCGACAGGGGCCCCGGCCGGACCAGGTCCGAAGAGGAGACGAAGTCCGTGCCCGGTGACACGGTGGAGAGTGCCGGTGCGCGGGGCGAGGAGTACGGCGACGAGGACCAGAAGGGCATGCGGGACACCGGACGCAAGGGCAGGTCCCAGCGGCCCAGCGGCACGAGGGACGCTTCGGCGTTCACCGGCGTGGACCCGCAGGACCCGCCGTCCGGGCGCCGACCGGGTTAGGGCGTGTTCTGACGATTCCCGCCGGGTGCGCGACGCCCGGCAACGCGCGGCGCCTTCCCTGCCGGGGAAGCGCCGCGCGAAGCCCCGTGTCAACAGATCCGCGGCAACTGCTCCCCCATCGGCATATCGACCACCCGCGTCCCCCCCAGCCCGGTCCGGGCCACCACCATGCCGGGATGCGTCTCGACGGCCTCGCCGATGATCACGGAGTCCGCGCCCAGAGGGTGGGCCCGCATCGCCTCGAGGACGGCGTCGGCGTGCTCGCGCGGGACGAAGGCCACCAGCTTGCCCTCGTTGGCGACGTACATCGGGTCCAGGCCCAGAATGGCGCAGGCGTTGGCCACGGTCGGCGGGACCGGAATGTCGCGCTCCCGGATGACCACCCCGGTGCCGGAGGCCGCCGCGATCTCGTTGAGCGCGGCCGCCAGGCCCCCTCGGGTGGGATCACGCAGCACGCGCAGGTCCGGGGTGACGGCGAGCATGGCGTCGACCAGGCCGCCGAGCGCCGCACAGTCGCTGTCGATCTCCACGCCGAATTCCAGGCCCTCGCGGACGCTCATGATCGCCACACCGTGCACGCCGATGGCGCCGCTGACGATCACGACGTCGCCGGGGGTGACCCGCTGAGGGCGCAGATCGACGCCCGCCGGGATGAGGCCGATGCCGGCCGTGTTGATGAAGATTCCGTCGCCGTGGCCGGCCTCGACCACCTTGGTGTCGCCGGTCGCCACCTCGACGCCGGCGGTGCGGGCCGCCCCGCCCAGTGCCTCGGCCACTCGGGCGACCACCTCCAGTTCGACGCCCTCTTCCAGGATGAAGCCGCAGGACAGGTAGGCGGCTCGGGCGCCGCTCATGGCGAGGTCGTTGACCGTGCCGTTGACGGCGAGGTCGCCGATGCTGCCGCCGGGGAAGAACAACGGCCGTACCACGAACGAGTCGGTGGAGAAGGCCAACCGGGCGCCGCCCAGGGAGAGAGCGGCGGCATCACCCATCTGGGCGAGCGTCTCACCCCCGTAGGCGGGAGCGAAGACCTGCTGGACCAGTTCGGCGGAGAGAGCACCGCCGCCGCCGTGGCCCATGACCACGCGGGGGCGGTCGCGCAGTGGGGCCGGGCACGTCCAGGCCGCGGGGTCCACCGCCGTCACCGCGGGGCCGGTGTTGTCAGACAACGGAACTCGCCTCCTGGTCCGCGGTGGTCAGGTCCAGGCGCCGGTAGAGGTAGTACGCGGCGCAGGCGCCCTCGCTGGAGACCATGGTGGCCCCCAGGGGGGTGCGGGGCGTGCAGAGGGTTCCGAAGGCCTCGCACTCGTGCGGCTTGAGCAGTCCCTGGAGGACCTCGCCGCTGCGGCACTCGGCCGGTTCACGGGTCTGGATCCCGTCGACCGAGAAGCGGTACTCGGCGTCGTGGTCGCGGTATTTCTCCGCCAGCCGCCAGCCGCTGTCGGGGATCACGCCGATGCCTCGCCAGGCCCGGTCGGTGACCTCGAAGACGTCCTCCAGCATGGCCCGGGCGGCCGGGTTGCCCTCCGGACGGACGGCGCGCGCGTAGGCGTTGTCCACGGTGTGCTCGCCGCGTTCCAGCTGGTGTACGGTCCGGCGCACGCCTTCGAGGATGTCCAGTGGCTCGAAGCCGGTCACGACGATCGGCACGCGGAAGCGTTCGGCCAGGTCCGGGTACTCCCCGACACCCATGACGCTGCACACGTGCCCGGCCGCCAGGAAACCCTGTACACGACACTTCGGCGCCGCCATGATCGCCTCGATGGCGGGCGGCACGCGGACGTGGGAGACCAGCAGGCTGAAGTTCGGGATGCCCAGCCGGCGCGCCTGATGGACGGTCATGGCGTTGGGGGGCGCCGTCGTCTCGAAGCCGATGCCGAAGAACACCACTTCGCGGTCCGGGTTCTGCTGCGCGATCCGCAGGGCGTCCAGCGGCGAGTAGACAACGCGCACGTCGCCGCCTTCCCCGCGTACCTGGAACAGGTCCCGGCCGGTACCCGGCACCCGGAGCATGTCGCCGAAGGAGCAGAAGATCACCTCCGGGCGGGAGGCGATGTGCAGAGCCTTGTCGATGACTTCCAGCGGGGTCACGCAGACCGGGCAGCCCGGCCCGTGGATCAGTTCGACCTCCTCCGGCAGGAGCTGGTCGATGCCGTGGCGGATGATGCTGTGCGTCTGTCCTCCGCAGACCTCCATCAGGGCCCATGGCCGGGTGACCGTGGAGTGGATGTCGTCGAGGAGCCGGCGGGCCAGTTCCGGGTCCTGGAACTCGTCGACGTACTTCATTTCCGCACCTCCTCGACGGTGTCCTCACCCGCGCGCCCGGCGGCCTGTCCCGCTTCCGCGGCCAGTTCCCAGGGGTCGCCGAACTCCTCCTGTAGCAAACCCAGTTCGGCGAAGAGTTCGAGCGTCTGTTTCGCCGACTCCTCGTCCAGGCGTTGCAGGGCGAACCCGACATGGACGATGGCGTACTCGCCGACCCGGAGGTCGGGCAGGTACTCCAGGCACACCTCCTTGACCACGCCGCCGAAGTCGACGGTGGCCATGCGGGTGCCGTCACGTTCCTCGATGTCGAGCACTTTGCCGGGTACCGCCAGGCACATGGGCCTCTCCTTGCTGTGGGTCGGGCGTCGGTCGGTCGGTGGGAGTGGCACGGGCGGCCACCATGAGCTGGCCGAGCGCCAGGCCGCCGTCGCCCGGCGGGACCAGGTGGTGCCGCAGGACCGTGAAGCCGTCCTCGTGCAGGGCGCCGGCGCAGGCCGAGGAGAGCAGGGTGTTGGCGAACACGCCCCCGGTCAGGGCGACGGTGTCCAGTCCGTGACGCTCTCGCGCCCGCGCGCACATCCGGTGCACCAGGTCGGTCACCGCCCGGTGGAAGCGGGCCGCGACCACGGTCGGCTCCAGACCCGCCCGCAGATCGGCGACGATCGCCGCGAGGACGGGTGCCGGGTCGGCCAGCACCGCGCCGCCCCCGTCGGACCGCGGGGTGCGGAGGGCGAAGGCGTACGTGGTGGTGTCCTCGGCGGGCGCGCCCAGTGCGACGCTCTCCAGCCCGACGGCCGCCTGGGCCTCGTATCCGGCCCGATGACACACGCCGGCGAGGGAGGACACGGCGTCGAAGAGCCGGCCCATGCTGGAGGTGGGGACACAGTTCAGGTTCCGCTCCAACTGCCGTCCCAGGACGCGCAGTTCGTCGGGCGGGCAGACGGAGACACAGGGGAGGTCGTCCGACCAGCCGATCCCGGCCGCGCGCAGGTGGGCCAGCGCCATCCGGTACGGCCTGCGCACCGCCGCGTCCCCACCGGGGAGAGGGACGTACGCGAGATGCCCGAACCGGGTGAAGCCGTCGTAGTCCGCGAGCAGGACCTCCCCGCCCCACACGGCCCCGTCGTCACCGTGGCCCGTGCCGTCGAAGGCGACGCCGATCACCGGCCGGGTGCCGTCCAGCCCGTGTTCGGCCATCGCGGCGGCGACGTGGGCGTGATGGTGCTGGACGCGCACGACGGGCCGGCCGGCGGCGTTCCTTTCGGCCCACCGAGCGGAGCGGTAGCCGGGATGCCGGTCGGCGACCAGGGTCTCGGGGCGCACGCCGGTGATGGAGGCCAGTTGTCCCACGGCCCGCTCGAAGGCTCGCTGCGTGCCCAGGTCGTCCATGTCGCCGATGTGCGCGGACAGCCAGGCGCGACGCCCCTCCCCGAGACAGAACGCGTTCTTGAGGTCTCCGCCCGCCGCGAGGGCCGGACGGACGGGCAGCGGAAGGGCGACCGGCAGCGGGGCATAGCCGCGAGCCCGCCGCACCATCAGCGGCTTCCCGTCACTGACGCGGATCACGGAGTCGTCGCAGGGCACATGGATCGGCCGGTCGTGCGTGAGCCAGGCGTCGGCCAGGGGCGCCAGCCGTTCCAGCGCCTCGTCGTCGTCGGTGACGATCGGTTCACCGGCCACGTTGCCGCTGGTCATGACCAGCAGGCGGGGGGCCTCGACGTCACCGGGCAGGCCGAGGAGCAGATGGTGCAGGGGTGTGTACGGCAGCATCACGCCGAGGTCGGGGCTGCCGGGCGCGACGGCCTCGGCCGGCCGCGCGGCCCCTGTCCCGTGGCAGGGTTCCGCGCGGCGGCGCAGCAGCGTGATCGGCCTGGTGCCGCCCTCCAGCAGGCCGCGCTCCTCGGGACTCAGCCGGACGAGGTGCTCGACGTCGTCGACGCTCCTGGCCATGAGGGCGAACGGCTTGTCCCCGCGACCCTTCCGGCGGCGCAGCAGGCCGACGGCTTCGGCGTCGCAGGCGTCGCAGGCGAGGTGGTAGCCGCCCAGGCCCTTCACGGCGAGGATCGCCCCTCGCGCGAGAAGCGCGCGGGCCCCGGCCACCGGGTCCGCCCCGCCGACGTTCTCCGGCCGCCCGCCGGGCGGCTGTCGGGCGACGATCAGCCGCAGACGCGGACCGCAGGCGGGGCAGGCGACCGGTTGCGCGTGGAATCGGCGATCGCCCGGATCGGCGTATTCACGGGTGCAGTCGGAGCACATCGGGAAGCCGGCCATGGTGGTGTTCGTCCGGTCGTAGGGAACACCGGTGACGATCGTGAAGCGCGGTCCGCAGTGGGTGCAGTTGACGAAGGGGTGGCGGTGTCGCCGGTCGGCGGGATCGGCCAGTTCGGCGAGGCAGTCGGCGCAGGTGGCCGTGTCCGGGGAGACGAGGGTGCGGGCCGGCCCGTCGGTGCGGGAGGCGAGGATGGTGAACGCGGCGTCACCCGTGACCGGTAGCTCCTTGTGGTGGACGGACTCCACGCGGGCCAGCGGGGGCGCGTGGAGGGCGATCCGGTCGCAGAACCGGACCACGGCCCAGGCGGTCCCCTCGACCTCGGCGACGACGCCCTCGGGAGTGTTGGTCACATGTCCGGCCAGGGCCAGCTCGGTGGCGAGGCTGTACACGTACGGCCGGAAGCCCACGCCCTGGACCACTCCCCGAACGACGACCCGCCGACGCAGCGGCATGTCGCCCGCGACGGCGATCGAGGGTCGCGGACCGCTCACGAGCGGGTCCGGGCCACGGCGCCCGTGCCGTGCGGACCGACGTGCCCATGGCCGTCGTGGTGATGAGCGGGGTCCTCGACCGGGAGGACGTCCGGCCTGCGGGCCATGACAGGGCGGTGGAGAGGCGCGCCGTCGGCGGCCGCCATCGCCCTGTCGAGCAGGGCGCCGATCGCCTCGCCCCGGCGTGCCGAGGTCAGGAGCACCTCGACTCCCGGATTGACCTGCTCCACGTTCGCGCGGAACGCGCTCTCGTCGAACGCGACGGCCTCGGCGATGTCGGTCTTGGTGACCACGACCAGGTGCGCGAGACCGAAGGCGGTGGGGTACTTCAACGGCTTGTCCTCGCCCTCGGTGACGGAGGCGAGGACGACTCTCAGCGTCTCCCCCAGGTCGTAGGAGGCCGGGCAGACCAGGTTGCCGACGTTCTCCACGAACAGCAGCCGGGTGTCGTCGGGCAGCCAGCCCTCGAGATGGCCGCCGAGCATTCCCGCCTCCAGATGGCACAGCCCGTCGGTGAGCACCTGCTTGACCGGTACACCCGAACGCGCCAGGCGTGTCGCGTCGTTCTCGGTGGCGAGGTCGGCGGTCAGCGCCGCGACCGGGACGGACCGCTCGCGTGCCAGCAGCAGTTCACGTTCCAGCAGCGCGGTCTTCCCGCTGCCGGGGCTGGACAGCAGGTTGACGACGGCGGTGCCGCGAGCCGCGAGGCGGGCGCGCAGGGTGTGCGCGGTCGCGTCGTTCTTGGCGAGTACGGCCTGCTGGAGGTCGACGACACGGCACATGGTTCAGCGCTCCTCAAAGATCGGTTCGCGGGTCTGCGCGTGCGTCCGGCCGTCCTCCCAGTGCACGCTGACGATCTTCAGTTCCCGGCCCGAGAGCAGGTCGGTGCTCGCCCCGTCGCACTCGGGACAGCTCAGCCGGGGTGGCATGCCGACAGCCCACTCGTACGCGCAGGACGCGCAACGGGCCCGCCCCGGCACCGCTTCGGTCACGAGCTCCGCGCCTTCCAGCACCGTTCCGGCGCAGGCCAGTTCGAAGCAGAAGGAGAGGGAGTCCGGCACGATCCCGGCCAGTTCACCCACCTGGAGTCGCACGGACCGCACCGCCGTGACGCCACCGGCCCGGGCGGCGGCCTCCTCCACCTGGTCGATCACGGCGAGCGCGACGGACATCTCGTGCATAGGTCTGTGTCCTCCCAGCCGTCATTAGAGGCGAGGGGGCCGGGTTCGACGGCCAGGCACGCCGCCACCGGCCGGCCGGGTACGCCGTTCGACGCAACCTCGTGACGTACCCGTCCGGGGTCCCGCTCACATGCGGCGGATCCGCAGGTAGCGTCTGATGTCGGGAAGAACCTGTGCGACAAGTGCGACCGCCGCGGCGAGGGCCGCGCCACCGACGAGGGTCTTCTTCATCCCGTCTCTCCTCACTTCGATGCCTTCGTGGCTGTGGCGCGCGCCGCGGGCGGCTCGCCGCCCCGCAGCGTCTTCTCGATGAGCCGTACGGCCTCCGGTACGGCCTCGGACACCGGCAAACTGAGCCCGATGCCCTCCTCCACGGTGGCCGGTTCGCATCCGACGATCAGGATGCGTCGCGGCGGCTCGCCGCCGGTCCCGGCGCAGAGGGTGTCCAGCAACGCCAGGACGGTGTCGGGGGTCATCCGGTGACCGTCGATCGCGGGGACGCCCTGCGACTCGCCCGCGCGAGGGCCGTCGTGCTCGATCAGGTACAGCGTGCCGGGTGCTTCGCCGCGTGCCGTGGCGTCCACGAGGACGAGGGTGTCGTAGCCGTCCAGGAGCTTGTAGGCGAGGTGCACCCCGCGCACGCCGATGTCCACGACCTCGATGTGTCCGGGCAGTCGCCGCTCGGCGAGCCTGCGCGCGGTCTCCACGCCGAATCCGTCGTCCCCGAGGAAGACGTTGCCGATGCCCGCGACGAGGATCCTCGGCCCCGCCTGTGAGGGAAGGCTCACTCGTCGTCCTCCAGCGGTGTGACCTCGTCCGGTCGGAAGTACAGGAAACGGCCCTGCTCCCGGCGGATGTCGGCGCCCGGATCGCCCTCGACCGTCACCGCCAGGTGCACGCCGCCGTCCACGTCGTGCAGCACCGCCTCGACCGTCGCGCCGCACCCTCGCAGGAACAGGTCCTGTGCGTCGGTGCGCCGCAGACCCGGTCGCAGCACCACTCGGCTGCCCGCGCCCAGCGACCGGCCGTCCACGACGACTCGGTCCTGTGCCGGGTCGAAGCCGGCCTCGCTCGCCGGGTCCCACCACGGGGTGTCCGGGCGCGGCACCCCGTACTCGTCCGGGAACCCGTCCGCGGCGGAAGGGGCCGCGGCGGAGCCGGTCACCTCCCGCAGGCTCCGTACCGCGCCGTGCAGGCGTTCCAGAACCTCGGGCGGCATCGAGTCCGCGAGGTCGATCACGGCGGCCGCCCGCTCGTCGGTGCCCCGGGCCTCGCGCTTCTCCACGTCGGTGAGGGCCGCGGTCCGCAAGGCGAGGATCTCGTCGATCTCCGTGGCGTCGTACAGCGCGCCGGGGCTCTCCGGTGCGATGGCCGGGTGGTCCTCCAGGATGATCGGCGAGGACAGCACGAGGTCGGCCCGGCCGGGCTCGCCGGCGAGTACGGGCCAGGTGTGCAGGTTGCGGCAGCCGGCGATCGCGCCCTTGGCCCACTCGGGGGGATCGGTCATCGACAGGAACGATCCGGCGCTGAGGGCCATGAGGAGGTGCGCGGCCACCAGGGAGTGCGGCAGCGCCGCGTCCCGGTCGGCGCCTCGACCCTCAGGGGGTGTCCAGGACGTGGTGTTCTCGACGACGGCGGTCAGCCGCAACGCCCGGTAGGGTCCGTCGACTTCGCGGGCGGACAGGCGCACCGCGCCGCTGATCGCCTGGCACTGCCGGACCAGTCGGCCGACGGTCCGGCCGGCCGCGTCGAGAACCGGTTCGGTGTCCTGACGGGCGGGTCGCTCGAAGGGAAACGTGACGCCGTCCCCCAGCAGCTCCTCCACCGTCGCGACCACCTCGACGCGCTCCTCGGCGCCCTCGTCCCAGGGCACCAGCACCCGGTCCTCCAGGTGGAGTTCGGGAACGGTGTCGTAGCCGCCGTCCGGGCGGAGCCGCTGCACACCACGCCGCCGGGCGTGCAGGAAGCGCAGCTCGACCGACAGGGTCGCGCCCGGCTTCGGTTCCATCAGGCACTCGGTGTGCTGGAAGTCGTGCTCCTCGCACTCGGCGCCCCAGGCGGGCGGTACGAGCACCCCGAACTGCCAGCGCAGCCGGTTCTTGGCCGCCGAGGCCCGGTACGGGTAGAGCACGTAGCCCTCGAAGAGCACGGCGTCGGCCACCTGCCGGGCGACGGCGAACCGCGCCTCGGTCTCGGGAGCGAACGCGGTCACGGTCACGGACGGGTCCTTCCGGTGGTGTTCGTGAGGGCGAGAAAGGGGTCCGTCACCGGCGGGTCCGCGGCGCCGCTCTCGTCGAGCAGTGCCCCCACCGTCGCCTCCCAGGAGGGCAGCGCGCGCCGGGAGCGGTAGGCGAGCAGGGCGTCCATGGTGTCCCGGGGCAGCCGGATCCAGCCGCAGCCGGGGAAGTGCTGCTCGACCATCTCCCGCCATACGGCGACCGGCATCCGGAAGGGCGCCTCGCGGTCCCACGGGACCGGCTCGACCTGGAAGCCGCCCGCGCCGGTGAACGCCGTACCCGAGAACAGCATCAGCAGCGGGACCTCGCCGCCGGTGAGGGCGGCCAGGTAGCGGCTCGCGGCGACGTCCATGTCGTAGGTGCAGGGCACGACGAGGTCGGCTTCGGTCTCCCCGGTGAAACCGGGGACCATGAGCGGGACCTGGGCGAACTGCACGGGTTGGAGGGTGCTGCCCCAGCGCGAGCGCTCGCCGAAGAGATCCGCCAGCCCGTCGGCCTCGGCGGCCTCGTAGCCGCGGCGGGCGGGTTCGATACGGATCTGGCAGCGCAGGGCGAGGGCGTGCACGCGGGCGTTGTCGGCCGCGGTGACGCGCAGCCGGAAGGCGAGGGTCGGCCCGGCGGCGTACCGGTCGGCGCGGACACCGGTGCAGGCGAACGAGAACTCCGTCACGACGCGCTCACCTCCCCCACGGGCCGGGCGCGTCGCGCGACGTCCCCGAAGAACGCCTCCAGGGCGGCGCGTGCTTCGACGCCGCCGTCGAAACCCTGCCACGACAGCCGCATGCGGCCGACCAGTGCGTAGCAGATGTCGATCGGTACGAGGTAGCAGTCGCACCGGCCGTCGGTGCGGCGCACCAGCAACGCCTCCACGTCGGGTTCGAGGAGCTCGGCGAGCGGGCTGCCGCCGAGGACCTCCGTCCACGTGGACGGTTCGAGTTCGCTCTCGGTGGCTCCGGCCGGACTCGGGTAGAGGGCGACCAGCCGGTCCAGTGCCGCGTTGCGGAAGAAGAAGGCGACACCGACCGGGATCCGCAGCGACTCCCACGCGCGGTCGTCGAGGCGGTGGCCGGGGTCGGTGAGGTAGCGGGCCGGGACCGCGCGGAAGCGGCCCGCCGCGGCGCCCGGCTGTTCCATCAGCAGCGCGCAGGGGACACAGGCGCAGGCGAGGGCGCGTCTCTCGGTGTCGACCAGGTGGCGGTGGTCTCCTTCTGGCACCGCCGCCGAACACAGCTCGCACCGTTCCGGCCGTGCCGGACGCTCGGTCAGGAACCGGCGCAGGCCCGGGCTCCGGGGGCCCGGTCCGGGTGGCCGAAGGGGTGCCGGGGCAGCGCTCATGGTGTCTTCGCCTGCGCCGGGCCGGTGCCGATCTGGAGCAGGGCGGGCTCCGCGGGGGCGTCCTGCACGTCGACGGCCCTGACCTCCGGCGCGAAGCAGGCGAGCGCGTCCTCCGCGGCCTGCCGGGCGCCGGCGCCGGTGCCGCAGCCGCACCCTCCGCTCGCCCGCGTCCGCAGCCTCAGGGTGCCGCTCTCCACGTCGAAGCCCACCACTTCCAGGTCGTGGTCGCGGACGCTGTCGAGGGCCCGCGCGATACGGGTGTCCCGGTCCTCGGGGTGAAGGTCGTGCAGGACGAGGAGGCTCGCGACGAGTTCGTCGTCCAGCAGCTTCGCCACCGGCTCCCCGGAAGCGGGCAGCAACTGGAGGATGCGGGCGAGGCCGGAGCCGTAGAAGTCCATGAGGGACCGCACGAGTTCCTCCGCCGCCGCGGCGACCGTGGGATCGCCGGCGCCCGCCAGACGGTCCAGTACGTCCTCGACACGGCGGCAGGTCTGCTCGGCGTTCACGGGGCGCGTCCCCGTCGCCGCGCTCATCCGCCCAGTCCGCTCAGGCCGGTCGGCACGTGCATCTTCTGCACGGTCCGGCCGCCGCCGACGTACATGTGGACGCCGCAGGGCAGGCAGGGGTCGAAACTGCGGACCGCGCGCATGATGTCGATGCCCTTGAAGTTCTCCGGCGTGTTCTCCTCGAAGATCGGGGTGTTCTGCACGGCGTCCTCGTAGGGGCCGGGCGTGCCGAAGGTGTCCCTGGTGCTGGCGTTCCAGGGGGTGGGCGGGTAGGGGTGGTAGTTGGCGATCTTGCCGTCGCGGATCACCATGTGGTGGGAGAGGACGCCTCGTACCGCCTCGGTGAATCCGACGCCGATGCCCTCGTCCGGCACCTCGAACTTCTCCCAGGTCTGGGTGCGTCCGGCCCGGACCTCCTCCAGTCCCTTCTCCGCGAAGTGCAGGGCCATGGCCGCGGTGTAGGCCTGGAAGTAGGTGCGCGCGCGGTTGCGCTCCAGCGCGTTGCTCCACTTCGGGATCTGCCACTCGAAGGTGGCCTCGGGTCTGGTCATGGTGCGGGGCAGGTTGATGACCACGCTGTGGCCGGTGGCCTTCACGTACCCCACGTCGACAAGTCCCGACAGGGCGGTGGACCACAGTCGGGCGATGGGGCCGCCTCCGGTGTCCAGGGCGAGGTGGTCCTTGCCGTCGAACCACCGGGGCGACATGACCCAGCTGTACTTGTCGTCGAAGTTCCGCTTCTGCGGGGCGGGAATGGTGTGCTGGTTCCATGGGTGCCGTGGGTCCACCGGGTTCCCGAGCGGGTCGTGGGTGACGAACTGCTCCTGGCCCTGCCAGTCCTCGTAGTAGGAGCTGCCCAGCAGGATGCGGATACCGAGGTTGATCTCGGTCAGGTCGTTGGTGACGAGTTTGCCGTCCACGACGATGCCGGGCGTGACGAACATCCGCCGGCCCCAGTCCGTCATGTTGGCGTAGGTGAAGTCGCAGTGCTCGGGGTCGTTGAGCGCTCCCCAGCAGCCGAGCAGGACACGCCGGCGGCCCACTTCCTCGTACCCGGGCAGGGCTTCGTAGAAGAAGTCGAACAGGTCGTCGTGCAGGGGCACGACGCGCTTCATGAACTCCACGTACCGCGTCAGCCGGCTGAGGTAGTCGGTGAAGAGCTGCACGGAGGCGATCGTTCCGACGCCGCCCGGATAGAGCGTCGAGGGGTGTACGTGGCGCCCCTCCATGAGGCAGAACATCTCCCGCGTGTAACGGCTGACCTGGAGGGCCTCGCGGTAGAACTCGCCCTCCAGGGGGTTCAGCGACCGCATGATGTCGGCGATCGTGCGGTAGCCGTGGTCCCCGGCGTGCGGTGCCTCGGTGCGCTCGGCCAGTTCGAGGACACCGGGGTTGGTCTCCCTGACCATTTTCTCGCAGTAGTCGACCCCTACCAGGTTCTCCTGGAAGATGTTGTGGTCGAACATGTACTCCGCGGACTCGCCGAGGTTGATGATCCACTCAGCGATGTGCGGGGGTTTCACTCCGTAGGCCATGTTCTGCGCGTACACCGAGCACGTGGCGTGGTTGTCCCCGCAGATCCCGCAGATACGGCTGGTGATGAAGTGGGCGTCGCGGGGGTCCTTGCCGCGCATGAAGACGCTGTAGCCCCGGAAGACCGACGAGGTGCTGTAGCACTCCGCGACCTGCTTCTGCTTGAAGTCGATCTTGGTGTGGATGCCGAGACTGCCCACGATCCTGGTGATCGGGTCCCAGGCCATCTCCACCAGGCCGTCGCCGTCGCCGGCCGCCTTCGTCGTCAGTGCCATCGCTTATGCCGTGCCCTTCGTTGCGCGGGAGGGGTGGGGGTGCACGAATCGGGGATCACTTGCGGCGGGGTCTCACCACGGTGGCCGGTACCCGGTGGTGATCCGGTCCCCGGTGCGACGCCACTTGGGCTCCTTGTCCACGGTCTTGGCCGTGAAGGACCTCAGTTTGCGGACCACGGCCCCGTAGGCCCCGCTCGCCTTGCTCGACACCTTCGCGCCCGGCGGTTCGTCCATGAACGGCATGAACTTGTCGGGGAAGCCGGGCATGGTGCAGGCGATGCAGATGCCGCCGACGTTCGGGCAGCCGCCGATACCGTTCATCCAGCCGCGCTTGGGCACGTTGCACTTCACGACGGGGCCCCAGCAGCCGAGCTTGACCAGGCACTGCGGAGAGTCGTACGTGAGGGCGAACTGGCCCTGCTCGTAATAGCCCGCGCGGTCACAGCCCTCGTGCACGGAGGCCGCGAAGAGCCAGGTCGGACGCAGCTTGTCGTCCAGCGGGATCATCGGGGCGGCGCCGGCCGCCTGGTAGAGCAGATACGTGAGCGTCTCGGCGAAGTTGTCGGGCTGGATCGGACAGCCCGGGACGCACACGATGGGGATACCGGCCTTCGACTTCCAGTCCCAGCCGAGGTAGTCGGGCACGCCCATAGCACCGGTCGGGTTGCCCGCCATGGCGTGGATGCCGCCGTAGGTGGCACAGGTGCCGATGGCGACGACCGCCAGGGCCTTCGGCGCGAGCCGGTCGATCCACTCGCTGGTCGTGATGGGCTGACCGGTCTCCGGGTTGTCCCCGAAGCCGCACCAGTAGCCCTCCGGCTTGATCGCCTCGTTGGGGACGGAGCCCTCGACGACCAGCACGAACGGGTCGATCTCGCCCCGCTCGCCCTTGAAGAACCACTCGATGAACGTGTCCGAGCCACCGACCGGACCGCACTCGAAGTCGATGAGCGGCCAGTGGACGGCGATCTTCGGCAGCCCTGGCAGAACACCGAGTGCGATCTGCTCGATGCTCGGCTGCATGGCCGCTGTCAACGCGACCGAGTCGCCGTCACAGCTCAGCCCCGCGTTGATCCAGAGAATGTGGATCGTGGGTGTCTCGTCGGCGGGCGCGCCTACGGCGTCCGCAGCGACGACCGTGTCCGGCGTCGCCTCAGTCATGGGACCGCCTCCCGGGGAGGTATGGGATGAAGGCCGTCATTTCGACCACCAGCCTTCTTGGTATCAGCGGCTCGGCCGTGATGGGACCCGATCGAGGGCCGTTCAGGTGACGTGAGCGTCCGAAGCGGCCGGACCGGTTCGCGCGACCGCGGCCGGGTTCAGGTGCGGCGGGGTGCGCGTCGGCCGCTCCTTGCGGACGAACGCGCGACGCAGAGCGTGAAACGGAGCGTCCGGATCGTCGAAGGCGCGGCGCATCCGGGCCAGCTCCCGCTCCCGGAAGACGGCCAACGGGGTCACGCTCTCCTGCCGGTCCAGCTCGGTCTTCTTCGCGGTGATCCGTGACGCCGTGGCCGGCAGTGACGCCAGGCGAGCGGCCAGGGAGCCGACCTGTGCCGCGAACTCCTGCGGGCCGCAGTCGACCACCCGGTCGACGAGTCCGAGGGACAGGGCGGCGGCCGAACTCACCGGCAGTGCCTCGCCCATGAGCCGTTCGGCGGTCGCGGCACCCACCCTGCGCGGCAGGGTGTACGTCCAGTACTCGGAGCCGTACAGGCCCATCAACCGGTAGTGCGGGTTCAGCACGGCGCCCGCACGGCACCACACCTCGTCCGCCGCCAGCGCGAGCATCACCCCGCCCGCCGCGGCGTTGCCCCCGACAGCCGACACCACCAGCCGGTCCGTCGTCGTCAGGACCGCCTCGACCAGGTCGTCGATGGCGTTGATGTTCGCCCAGGACTCCGCGCCGGGGCCGTCCGCGGCCTCGATGACATTGAGGTGGATCCCGTTGGAGAAGAAGCCGCGTCCACCGCCCAGCACCAGCACCGACGTGGGTCGCGTGCACGCTTCCCGGTAGGCGTCCAGCAGACGCCGGCACTGCTCCGTGCTCATGGCGCCGCCGGGGAAGGAGAAGGAGAGGAAGCCGACGTCGCCGTCCTCCCGGTAGCGGATGTCCGTCCAGGTGGCCTCGCCGACCTCGGGCAGGGACGGCAGCCGGCCGCCGAGGGCCGAGACGGCGGGCAGCTTGTACGTCGGCGGCTGCCCGGGGAGCCGCCGGGGCCGCAGCTCCGGGATCCACACGGCGCCGTCCCTGGTGGCCCGGCAGACCGCTCCGGCCCGCGTGGCCAGGAGTTCGCCGGGGCGGCCGCGCAACACGCTCTCGGGATGACCTCCGTGCAGGTACCACTCACCGCCGAGCAGCACGTCGAGCACACCGGGCTGCGAGTCCGCCGCTCTCAGCTTGCGCAGGACGTCCGCGGTGGAGTCCTCGGCCCAGTCGATCCGCCGGACGGTCTGGTCGAGGTACGGACGCGGGCGCAGGCGGGCGTCGGCCGTGCGTGCCGCCTCCTGCTTGCGCGGTACGTGGGTTCCCCCGGCGAAGCGCTCCACCGCGAGCATCACGGCTTCGAGCGCGGCGTCGGCGATCTCGCCCCGGTACAGCTCGCTCTTGGACACCGGAGGGACCCGGCACGGTACGCAGGCCCACACGTCACCGGCGTCCATCTCGCCATCGGCCTGCAGCACGGTGACGCCCCACTGGTCGACGCCCTCGTGGATCGCCCAGTCCAGGGAGGACGGTCCGCGGTCGCCCACGGGCCCCGGATGGACGACGAGGCACGTGTGCGCCGTCCACACCTCCTCGGGAATCGCCGTCTTCAGCATCGGCGCCACGATGAGCTGGGGTGCGTGCCGTCGCACGGCTTCCGGCAACGGGCGGCCGGGCAGGACGAGTTCCACCGCCACGCTGTGGCCGCGGTCGCGCAGTTCGGCGTGGACGCGCTGGGTGAGGCTGTTGAACGCGCTGGCTACGAGCAGGATGTGCACGGCTGCCTCCGGGCGGACGAACGGCCGGCAGCGATGGCCGCCGACCGCGATCCTCGGCCATGACGGGCCACCGTCACCGGCGACAGACGGCGAGGTCATCCGAAAGCAGGTGCCGATCCGCCGTCCGGCCTCACCGGCCGTCGCCCGCGGCGGCGCCGACGACCGGGCCCACCGAGCGGGCCGTCGGGCGTGATCACCGGTACCGCCCGGCGGTGAGCCTCCCCCACCGGGCCGCGCACCGTCCGCCGTGGCGGGAAATCCACGCTCGCCTGTTACCGCCCCGCCACGGAGCGAGTTCGCCCTTCCACCCCACGGGGAGTCGTGTGAAACTGGCGCCCCCTGTCCGCATCGTGGACCCCGTCCGCACCGTCCCCCGAAAGCGCGCCGTGCGTTCTCTCCCTCTGCCGCTCGCCCTCACCGCGCGACTGACCCCGGTGATCGTGCTCGCCTGCGCGGGCTGGGCGCTGTCGTCCGGTCCGCTCGAACCCGACAAGGACGTCGCGGCCGAGGACACGCGGAAACCTCTCTCCGAGGCCTCCGCGCCGTCCGCCGAGGCGGTGACGAAGACGTACGGCGCCGCGCCCGCGCCGTGCACGAGTGTGGCCGCGAAGACCGTGGGTTCGCTGGTGCCGGCCGCCAGGACGGCCGGCAAGGAGATCCCGTCGACGGACACCTCCCTGCGCCGTACCTGCTCCTGGAACGCGCTGAAGGGGTACGACTACCGCTGGCTGGACGTCTCCTTCGAGTTGCTGGAGTCCGACCAGGCCGCCGCGACGTCGTACAAGGACCGCACCACGGAGAAGGGCGGCGGCGGGGCCGTTCCGGGGCTGGGGGACGAGGGCTACTCGGTGGTGAACCTGATCACGGAGGACAAGCAGCAGACCCGTGAGGGCACCGTGATCGCGCGGGTGGCGAACGCGCTTGTCGTCGTCACCTACAACGGCAGCGACTTCGAGTCGAAGAAGGCTCCCGGCACGGACGAGATCAACAGGGGTGCGATCAAGGCGGCGAAGGAAGCGGTTGCTTCACTGAGGGCCGCGGCGGTGAACTGAGGCGAAGGAGCCGGAACAGGGCGGCGGAGGGTTCTTCCGCCCGCCCGCCGCCCTGCCCGTCCTTCCTTCTTCCTGTGTCACGCGCCCTGCGTGCGCGCGTCCTGCATCGAGCGCCCTGCGTCACGCGGTGGCCTTCTCCCGTCCTCTCAGCAGCATCAGCGCCAGGTAGAGCGCCATCGAGGTGCCCAGGCCCACCGCCCAGCCGTAGTCGGCCAGCGGCTCCAGCGCCGGGACGGGACGGCCGTCGACCAGGGGCTTGAAGCTCGCGCCGCCGACGGCCAGGACACCGCCGACCACGAAGCTCACGACGGCCCGCCAGTTCCAGCCGGCGTCGTACCAGTAGCGGCCTTCGGTGCGATACAGGTCGGTCAGGTCGAGCTTGCCGCGGCGCAGGACCCAGTAGTCGGCGATGAGGATGCCGGCGACCGTGCCGAGCAGCCCGCCGACCAGGCCGAGCCAGGTGAAGATGTAGCCCTGCGGGTCGGAGTACAGCTTCCACGGGAAGATCAGCACGCCGAGCACACAGGTGACGAGCGCGCCGGTGCGGAAACTGATCCTCCGGGGCGCGATGTTGGAGAAGTCGAAGGCCGGCGAGACCAGATTGGCCGCGATGTTCACGGACAGGGTCGCCACCAGCACGGTCACCAGGGCGAACAGCAGACCCACGACGTTGTCCGTCCTGGCGGCGAGCTGTACCGGGTCCCAGATCGTCTCGCCGTACACGGCCTGCGAACCGGAGGTGACCATCACCGACAGCAGCGCGAAGAGGGTCATGGTCGTGGGCAGGCCGAGGGCCTGTCCCCAGGTCTGTGCCCGCTGTGACTTTCCGTACCGCGTGAAGTCGGGGATGTTCAGCGACAGCGTGGACCAGAAGCCGATCATGCCCATGAGGGACGGCCAGAACAGCTTCCAGAAGTCGCCGCCCCAGCCGAGCCTGGAGGGCTGGTCGAGCAGCGGGCCGAAACCGCCCGCCTTGTCGCTCATCCAGATCAGCATCACGAGCGCGCCGACGAGGACGAAGGGCGCCGCCCAGTTCTCGAAGCGGCGGATCGTCTCCATGCCGCGACAGATGATCGCGACCTGGAGTGCCCAGAAGATCGCGAACGACAGCCACATCGTCCAGGGGTGGCCGCCGAACCCGCCCGCCTCGCTCCAGCCGTTGCCGATCAGTTTCCCGGCGAGGAAGTAGATCGCCTCGCCGCCGATCCAGGTCTGGATGCCGAACCAGCCGCACGCCACCAACGCCCGCACGACGGCGGGGAGGTTGGCGCCGCGGATCCCGAAGGAGGCGCGGGCGAAGACCGGGAAGGGGATGCCGTACTTCGGTCCCGCGTGCCCCGTGAGCAGCATCGGCACCAGCACGATCAGGTTGGCGAGGGCGATGGTGAACACCGCCTGTTTCCAGTCCATGCCGACGGCGATCAGACCGGAGGCGAGGGTCCAGGAGGCCGTGTTGTGGGCCATGCCGATCCACAGCGCGGAGAAGTTGTACGTGGTCCAGGTGCGCCTCTCGACGGGGACCGGCAGCAGGTCCTCGTTGGCGTAGGGACCGCTGGGCGGCGGCGTGCCAGGGGCGATCTCCACCCGGCCGTCGGGAAGGGTGACTTGAGAGGTCGGCGGTATGGCCGTGGGAGCCGTGTCGGTCATGAGCAGGCCAATCGAACGAGGTGGGACGGGAGAGGCCGTGCGGGCGGTGCGCGGGAGGCGCCCCGGGCCCCCTCCCCCGGACGGCGGGAAGGGGGATCCCGGGGTGTGCGGAGAGCCGGTGACCGACGGGGCGCCGGTCTCCGCCGCACGGTCAGCTGTTGACGGCGGGGATCACCTGGGCGCCGTAGGCGTCGATGGTGGCCTCCTGCGCGTCGTGCATGTCGTAGACCGCGAACTGGTCGACGCCCAGCTCGCGGAGCGCGTTCAGCTTCTCGATGTGCTTCCCGACCGGGCCGATGAGGCAGAACCGGTCGACGATCTCGTCGGGCACGAACCGGGTGTCCGGGTTGTCGGCCCGGCCGTGGTGCGAGTAGTCGTAACCCTCACGCGTCTTGATGTAGTCGGTGAGTTCGTCGGGTACGGCGGCGGAGTGCTCGCCGTACTTGGCGACCAGGTCGGCCACGTGGTTGCCGACCATCCCGCCGAACCAGCGGCACTGGTCGCGGGCGTGGGCGAGCGCCTCGGGCGAGTCGTCCTCCGTGACGTACGCCGGGGCGGCGACGCAGATCCTGACCTCGCCGGGGTCGCGGCCGGAGGCGACGGCCGCGTCCTTCACGGCCTTGACCATGTACTCGGTGAGGTACAGGTCGGCCAGCTGGAGGATGAAACCGTCGGCCTCCTCGCCGGTCATCTTCAGGGCCTTGGGGCCGTACGCGGCCATCCAGACGGGGAGTTCGGCGCCCGGCCTGATCCACGGGAACTTGATCACCGTGCCGCCGAGGTCGGCCTCGTCGCCGCGGCCCAGGGCACGGATGACCTTCATGGCCTCGCTGATCCGGGCCAGGGTGTTGGGCTTGCGGCCCGCGACGCGCATCGCTGAGTCGCCGCGGCCGATGCCGCACACGGTGCGGTTGCCGAACATGTCGTTGAGGGTGGCGAAGGTGGAGGCGGTGACCTCCCAGGTGCGGGTGCCCGGATTGGTGACCATCGGGCCGACCGTCAACCTGCTCGTGTTCGCGAGGATCTGACTGTAGATCACGAACGGTTCCTGCCAGAGCACGGCGGAGTCGAAGGTCCATCCGTGGGTGAAGCCGTTGCGTTCGGCCCGCTTCATCAGGCTGATGACCTTCGAGGCCGGCGGGTCGGTCTGTAGGACGAGTCCGAAGTCCATGGCGCCACTCCTAGTTGAGGTACTGACAGGTGGAGCGGGGGATGTAGGCGCCGTGACCGGCGCGACCGGTGTACTCCCGCTCGCTGACGACGGGCTCGCCCCGCGAGAGGACCGTCTCGACCCGGCCGGTGATCCGCCTGCCCTCGTACGCCGAGTAGTCGACGTTCATGTGGTGGGTCTCGGCGGAGACGGTCTGCTCGGCGTGCGGGTCGTAGATCACCACGTCCGCGTCGGCGCCGGGGGCGATGGTGCCCTTCTTCGGATACATGCCGAACATGCGCGCCGGAGTGGCGCAGGCGATCTCGATCCAGCGGCGGCGCGAGATGTGTCCGTCGACGACGGCCTGGTGGAGCAGGTCCATGCGGTTCTCGACGCCCGGCAGACCATTGGGGATCTTGGAGAAGTCGCCCCGGCCCAGCTCCTTCTGGCCCACGAAACAGAAGGGGCAGTGGTCCGTCGACACCACCTGGAGGTCGTTGGTCCGCAGGCCCTGCCACAGCTTGGCCTGGTGCTCCCGGGGCCGGAGGGGCGTGCTGCACACGTACTTCGCGCCCTCGAAGCCGGGCTCGGCGAGGTTGTCGGTGGACAGGAACAGGTACTGCGGGCAGGTCTCGCCGAAGACGTTCAGCCCCTCGTCGCGCGCCCGCGCCAGTTCCGCGACCGCTTCCATCGCCGACACGTGCACCACGTAGAGCGGCGCGCCGGCGACCTGGGCGAGCTTGATCGCGCGGTGGGTGGCCTCCGCCTCCAGCAGCGACTTGCGCACCTCGCCGTGGTAGCGGGGATCGGTCTCACCCCGCGCCAGCGCCTGCTCGACCAGCACGTCGATGGCGATGCCGTTCTCCGCGTGCATCATGATCAGGCCGCCGTTCTCGGCGGAGCGCTGCATGGCGCGCAGGATCTGGCCGTCGTCACTGTAGAACACGCCCGGATAGGCCATGAACTGCTTGAAGGAGGTCACACCCTCCGCCACCAGCAGGTCCATCTCCTTGAGCGTCTCCTGGTTCACATCGGAGACGATCATGTGGAAGGCGTAGTCGATCGCGCAGGTGCCCTCGGCCTTGGCGTGCCAGGCGTCCAGGCCCTCGCGCAGGGTGTGTCCGACGCTCTGCACGGCGAAGTCGACGATCGTCGTGGTGCCTCCCCAGGCGGCCGCACGGGTGCCCGTCTCGAAGGTGTCGGAGGCGAAGGTGCCGCCGAACGGCAGCTCCATGTGGGTGTGGGCGTCGACCCCGCCCGGGATGACGTACTTCCCGGTGGCGTCGATGACCTGCCCCCACCCTTCGGGCGGGGGTGCTCCCCTCTCGCGTCCCTCGGCGGTCCAGGCCTCGGCGGCCGGGGTACCGGAGGCGGCGAGGGCGGCGATACGGCCGTCCTCGATCAGGACGTCGGCGTGGATCTCGTCGGACGCGGTGATGACGAGGCCACCCCGGATGACGGTTCGGCTCATGCGGTGACGCTCCGCTGGGTCGTGGTCGGCAGGGACGGGTCGTGGGGGGCTGGTCGCGTCCCGCGGCGAGGCCGCACCCGGACGCCGTCCCGCGCCCCCCGCTGAGGGCTCGGCCCCGCACGGGGGGCGCGGGTATGCGCACGGGTCAGGGCGCGGTCAGCGGGGAGTAGGCGTCGGGACGGCGGTCCCGGTAGAACTGCCAGCGGTCGCGGACCTCGCGCAGCTTGGCCATGTCCAGGTCGCGCACGACGAGTTCGGACTCCTTGTCGCTCGCCACCTCGCCGACGAACTGCGCTTCCGGGTCCACGAAGTACGAGGTCCCGTAGAAGTCGTTGTCGCCCAGTTCCTCGACGCCGACCCGGTTGATCGCGCCGACGAAGTACTCGTTGGCGACGGCCGCCGCCGGCTGCTCCAGCTGCCACAGATAGGCGGACAGGCCGCGCGAGGTGGCCGACGGGTTGAAGACGATCTCGGCGCCTTCCAGGCCCAGGGCACGCCAGCCCTCGGGGAAGTGGCGGTCGTAGCAGATGTACACGCCGATCCGTCCCACCGCGGTGTCGAAGACGGGCCAGCCGGCGTTGCCGGGACGGAAGTAGAACTTCTCCCAGAATCCCTTCACCTGCGGGATGTGGTGCTTGCGGTACTTGCCGAGGTACGAGCCGTCCGCGTCGACCACCGCGGCCGTGTTGTAGAGGACGCCGGGCTGCTCCTCCTCGTACATCGGCAGCACCAGCACGATGCCGTGCTCCCTGGCGAGGGCCTGGAACCGCTTGACGATGGGTCCGTCGGGGATCTGTTCGGCGTACTCGTAGAACGCCGGGTCCTGGACCTGGCAGAAGTACGGTCCGTAGAACAGCTCCTGGAAGCACAGGACTTGGGCGCCCTGGGCGGCCGCGTCGCGCACCGCCCGCTCGTGCACCTGGATCATCGACTCCTTGTCGCCGGTCCATGCGGTCTGGAAGACGGCGGCTCGGATCACTCGGCTCATCGGGACCTCCGGTCGCTCGGTGTGCGAGGAGCCTAGGAAGTCCGAAAGCGGGCTTTGAGGTGCACGGTGTCACGTCCGGGAGCGTTGGGCGTGCCACGGTGTCACGACTTGGCCGACGCATGTTTCACCACCGTTTTCGCAGGTCGTCGCATGTTTCACTCCTGTTGCACGCCGGGCGGGCCCGCCGTCCGCCGCCTGTCGTGCGCCACACGGGGCGCCCCGTCCCGGCCCCGCGGCGGACCGGCCGCGGCAACGCTTGTCATGTCTGCTGCGCGTCGTGCGCCAGGAGGGCGATGTGCACCGACGCGGCCTGCTCGAAGTCGTCGAGGTCGACGCCCAGCCGGGCCTGGATGGCCTCCAGCCGCCGGTACAGCGCGGGCCGTGAGACGTGGTGGAGCTGGGCGGTACGGGACTTGTTGCGGCCGGTGGCGAGGTAGGTGCGCAGAACGGCGAGCAGATCGTCCCCGGCCGCGCACAGCAGCCCGTCCAGTTCCCGTTCGGCGAAGGCCTGCACGTGCGGGTCGTCCCGCAAGAGCCGTATGAGACCGCGCAGGTGCACGTCCCCCAGGCGGACGACGGCCGGGAGGTCCCCGACGGTCGAGGAGTCGGCGACGGCGTCGGCAACGTGCTGCGCCTCGCGCAGTCCCGCGGGTACGTCGTCCCAGGCGATGCGTGGTGCGGCGGCGGCCACGACCGTGCCGCTCTCGCCGGACTCGGTGCGCAGCCGGGCCGCGAAGTGCGCGGTGAGCGCCTCGGCGTCCTGGTCCCGGGCGAGGCTGAGCAGTACGGCGGTGGCCCCGTCGGCGAGTTCGGCGACCAGCCCGGCCATGCCCAACAGGCGTAGCAATCGCTCCAGTTGGCGGCAGTCGCCGTCGCGGACGACCAGCGGGACGAAGGTGCGCCGGTTGACCGGCAGGCCGGTCGACCGCGCGCGGGGCAGCAGTTGGCGGGCCGCTACGACGCCCGAGACCAGGTCGGTGAGCAGGCCCTGCGCGCACTGCTCCTCCCAGGAGTGCACGGACGTGCCGCCGAGCATGCGGTGCAGGACGAGGGCCTCGGCGGCCCGCTCGGCGAGCAACCGCCCGCCGGCGGTGTCGCCGCGGTAGCCGCAGAGCATGATCTGCCCCCACCGTTCACCGCGTCCGCCCAGTTCGGCGCGGATCCAGCCGTCGCCCTCGCTGCCGCCCGCCTGGCGGGCGATGCGTTCCCAGTCGCGCAGCACGTCGTCGACCGCGGAACGTTCCCCCGCCGTGGCGAGGACCCGGTGGGCGAGGTTGGTGACGACGACGGGACACCCGGTGTGGTGGGCGATCTCGTCGAGCACGCGTTGCAGCGGCGCCCCGGCGGTGATGAGTGCGGTGAGCGCGGTCCGTACGGCCTCGGAGAGACTGACGGCGGCGAACTTCCGCCGTACGAGCCGGGACTGGACCTCCTCGGTCAGTTCCGCGAAGGGGAACGGCCGGTGCAGGACGACCATGGGCAGTCCGCACCGTTCGGCGGCGCGCCGCATCATGTCCGGCGGGGCGGGGAAGGCCCGGCCGAGGCCCAGGACGACGGCGGCCGCCTCCGCGCGGTGCAGCGAGCGGACGTACTCGGCCTGCGCGTTCTCGTCGCCGGCCAGCAGCACTCCGGTGGTGAGGACCATCTCGCCGCCGCTGAGCATCACGCCGACGTCGGCGGCCTCGGCGACGTGCACCCAGCGCACCGGCCGGTCGAGGTGGGCCGCGCCGGCCACCACCTCGGGCTCTCCGGCCAGCACGCGTTCCAGCGCGAGGACCTGACGGACCGACAGCGCGGGTTCCAGGGGCTCGACGGGGCCCCGGTGCTCCCGGATGGTGGTGGTCATGGCGTGGTTCCCTCGGCTCGGGAGCTGCTGTGGACGCTCAGGCGCTACCGCGTGCTCCTCAGGGCGCCTTCGAGGATCGCGGCGCCCTCCTCGGCCTCCGCGACGGTCAGGGACAGGGGCGGGGCGATGCGCAGGGCGCTGGTGCTGTGACCGCCGCCCTTGCCGATCAGCAGGCCCTCGGCGCGGGCGGCCTCCAGGACGGCGGCGGCCCGGCCGGGGTCGGCCTGGTCGGTGCCGGGATCGGTCAGCTCGATCCCGATCATCAGCCCGCGTCCGCGGACCTCCCGTACGCCGGGGTCCTGGGCGGTGGCGGACCGCAGCCGTTCGATGAGCAGTCCACCGACCCGTCGGGCGTTGCCCTGGAGGTCGTGCTCCAGCAGGTGGGCGAGGTTGGCGAGGCCGGCGGCCATGGTGACCTGGGTGCCGCCGAAGGTGGAGATGCTGTTGGCGTCGAGGCAGTTCATGATCTCGGAGCGCGCGACGACCCCGCCGATGGACATGCCGTTGCCGATGCCCTTGGCGAAGGTGACGATGTCGGGCGGGCCGTTGCGGTCGTGCGCCTGCCAGCCCCAGAAGTGGTCGCCGGTACGGCCCCAGCCGGTCTGCACCTCGTCGGCGATCCACAGGATCCCGTGCGCGTCCAGCACTTCGCGGAACGCCGCGTACAGCCCGTCGGGCGGGGACGTGAAGCCGCCGACGCCCTGGACCGGCTCGGCGATCAGGGCGGCCGGTGGCCGGATGTGGCCGAGCAGGTCCTTCAGGTCCTCGACGCAGGCCGCGATGAAGGCGGAGTCGTCGAGCGAGGCGTACGGGCCGCGGGTGCGCACGCCTCCGTGGACGTACACCGTCTGGAGCGGGGACAGCGAGGTGGGCGACCAGCCGCGGTTGCCGGTGATGCCGACGGCGCTGAAGGAACGACCGTGGTAGCTGTTGCGCATCGCCAGGATCGTGTTGCTGCGCCGGTGGGCGGTGGCGAGCAGCAGGGCGGTGTCGTTGGCCTCGGTGCCGGAGGTGGTGAAGAAGACGCGGGCGTCCGGGACGGCGCTCAGCCGGGCGATGCGCTCGGCGAGCTCGACCATCGGGCGGTTGAGGTAGAGCGTGGAGGAGTGGATGAGCCGTCCGGCCTGCTCGCTCACCGCCTTCGTGACCTCGGGCAGCGCGTGCGCCGTCATGGTGGTCAGGATGCCGCCGAAGAAGTCGAGGTACTTGTTCCCCTCGGCGTCCCAGACGTGGCGGCCCTCCCCGTGCGTGATCTCCAGCGGCTCGTCGTAGTAGAGGGCGAGCCAGTCCGGCAGGACCCGTCGGTGGCGGGCGTGGAGGTCGTTCACGGCCGCACCAGCCCGTCGTAGGCGTCGGGGCGTCGGTCGCGGTAGAAGGCCCAGGTCTGCCGCACCTGCTCGACCAGGTCGAAGTCGAGGTCGCGGACGAGGAGTTCCTCGTCCTTGTCGCCGGCGGTCCCGCCGACGAACTGTCCGCGCGGGTCGACGAAGTAGGACGTGCCGTAGAAGTCGTTGTCGCCGTACTCCTCGACGCCGACCCGGTTGATGGCCGCGACGAAGTACTCGTTGGCGACGGCCGCCGCGGGTTGTTCGAGCTGCCAGAGGTGGGCGGAGAGCCCCCGGTGGGTGGCGGACGGGTTGTAGACCAGCTGGGCGCCGTTGAGGCCGAGCTGGCGCCAGCCCTCGGGAAAGTGGCGGTCGTAGCAGATGTAGACGCCGACCTTGCCGACGGCCGTGTCGAAGACGGGCCAGCCGAGATTGCCCGGCTTGAAGTAGTACTTCTCCCAGAAGCCCCTCACCTGCGGGATGTGGTGCTTGCGGTACTTGCCGAGGTAGGTCCCGTCGGCGTCGATCACGGCCGCGGTGTTGTAGTAGAAACCGGACTGCTCGATCTCGAAGACCGGGACGACGATCACCATGCCCGTCTCGCGGGCCAGCTCCCGCATACGCCGCACGGTCGGCCCGTCGGGGACGGGCTCGGCCCAGCGGTAGTGCTCCGGCTCCTGGACCTGGCAGAAGTAGGGCGCGTTGAAGACCTCCTGGAAACCGATGATCCGCGCGCCCTGCCGGGCCGCCTCGCGGGCGTGCTCCTCGTGTTTCGCCACCATGGACTCGGTGTCGCCGGTCCAGGTGGCCTGGACCAGGGCGGCACGTACGACGTTGGCCATGAGCTGCTCCTTCGACGGAAGACGTCAGAGCCTCTACGCCCGTAGAAACGGGCCGTAGAGGGACGAACGTAAGCCTCGGGGACGGGCTTGCCAAGACCATCGTCGTCAACCCGCGGAGTCGATCGCGTTTCACACTCCGGTGGGTGAGTCGCGGGCGGACGGCGTAGGGGCGACGACGCGGGTCAGGTCGTGAAGCCCGCGACCCGCAGGGCGTGCACCAGATCCCAGTGCCGTTCGTCCGAGACGCCGCGGGCGGCCTCCAGCAGCAGCGGGACCAGGAGCCGCGGGTCGGGGGCGACGCTGCGGGCCGCCTCCTCGGGGGTACGGACGCGGACGTAGGCGTCGAGCAGCGCGCGCACCTCACGGCGGCGGCCCTCGGCCGCCAGGGCGGCGACCGCCTCCCCGATCTCCTCGGCCGGGCGGGCCACGCCCTGCCGCAGGATGTGCTCCCCGTCGGCCGTGCGGCCCGCCTCGGCCAGGGCGTCCGCCGCGGCGACGAGCCGGTCGGCGGGCAGCGAGGCGGCCTCCCACACCAGGGTCGTCCAGTCGGCGGTGAGCCCGCTGCGTTGCAGGCCCGCGGCGAGCAGCGGGATGCGGGCGGCGGGCCAGTACGCGAACTCGACGAGCAGCGCGTGCGCCTCGCCGCCGCGGCCCTCGGCGCGGAGCCGGATCAGCCGTTCCACTGCCTCGGCGGTCTCCCGTCGGGCCGCCGCGCCCGTCGGCCCGGCCGGGGCCGACGGCCGGGCCTGCCGCTCGGGCCGCTGCTGCGGTTCCTCGGCGACCCCGGCGAAGCGGGCGCCGCGCGGGGTGCGGCGCGTGCTCGGCGCGGAGTCCGGCGGCGGTGCCTCGGCGGCGGGCGGTACGGCGACGGGGGCGGCCTCCTCCTCGGCCATCCCGGCGAACCGCGCACCGCCCCGGCGGCGCTTGCGCTGCTTGGGCACGGCGGGGGAGGTGTCGTCCGGGGCGGGTCGGCGGGCGGCGGGTTCGGTGAGCGGCTCCTCGTGGGAGGGCGCCGCCTCGCGGGAGGGGGTGCCGGAGTCCCCGGGGACGCGGGCGGCCGGCGCGGTCGGGGCCGCCTCGGGGTACGGCGACACCGAAGACGTGCGGGGGTCGCCGTACGGGGTCCGGGAGGCGCGCGGGTCACCTGGAGCGGGGGACGGCCGGGGGTAGCCGTACGCGTCCGTTTCCGCACGCCGGATCGGCGGGTCCCAGGCGGCGAGGCCGCCACCACCGGCATTGTCACGCCGGTCCAACTCCGCTATTCGAGAACGGAGTTCGGCGCAGCGGGCGGTGGCCCGTTCGTGGTCGTCGTGGGCCCAGGCGAGGTCGAGGCGGATGGCCTCGGTCTCTTCGGGGCCCGTGGCGGCGGCCAGGAGGCGGCCCAGTTCGGCCTGCCGGTCGACAGCGTGGCGCCGCTCGCGGAGCATGACGTCGAGCCGGTCCCCGAGGGCGTCGCGGGCGCCGGGGCGGGCGTCGTGGGCGGCGAGTGCCGCGAGGTGCAGGGGCCGGGCACGTTCGGCCTCCCGGGCGGCGAGAGGGGTGCCGTAGGTGGCGGCGAGGTCCTGGAGGAGGGCCGCCACCACGTCCCAGGGCGGCACCTCACGGCCGTCGAGGCAGGCCCGCATGCCGTCCGGGTCGCGCCGCCAGAAGACCACGCACCAGCCGGAACCCTGATCCAGGCGCGCCAGCAGTCCGTCCAGGTAGTTCATGAACTCCCGCACCTGTTCTGGGAGTTGATCTAAAGCCATCGCCCCGCTCCCGCCGACCGGAACACTCCGGTCCGTAGGGAACACCATCCGTGTTACAGAGCGGATACAGGGAGTTTTCCAACGGGCGCGACGGTCCCGCGACGCGATCCCGACGGAGGGGGCGGAACCGGCGTGCGGGACACGGCCACCGCTCAGGCGGCCCGGCCGACCCGAACGGCCGCTCCGCCGGGATCGGCCGCGTCGACCTCCGCGACCGCCACGAGGGCGCACCGCGCCCCGAGTTCGTCCATGGAAAGGCCGAGCGCGCGGGCGAGGGCGGCGACGGTGAAGAAGGCCGGGGTCGGTGCGCGGCCGGTCTCGATCTTGCGGAGCGTCTCGGCGGAGATGCCGGCGCTCGCGGCGATCGTGACCATGCTGCGGCCGCCACGGGCCTCGCGGAGCAGCTTGCCGAGCCGCTCGCCGCGTTCGCGCTCTTCGGGGGTCAGCGGGGTACGTACCATGGCTCCATTCTAATACCGGCATAATAATTGGCACGGTGGAATCACTCCGGGGCGTGCCTCCACGGAACCGATGCCGACGATCACGGCCACCGGACCCCGCGTCGTGACCGAACGGCAGGCGCACCCGCCCCGCGGGAGCCACTGACGCCCCGGACCGTCCAGGACATGCCGCCTCAAAAGGAACGTGTCATCGTGGTGTAGCCCGACCCGGACGAAAGACGCGTCCGCACCGGCAACGCAGTCGAGGGAACGGAATGCCATGACCAGCGGCTACATCGGCCCTGAGGGCGACCCCTTCGGTGAATTCCTGGCCCGCTTCTTCGGCGGGCCGCGCCCCGGCCCCCGTCAGATCAACATCGGCCAGCTCCTCAGCCAGCCGGCCAGGGAACTGGTCCGCGGCGCGGCCCAGTACGCCGCCGAGCACGGCAGCCGCGATCTGGACACCGAGCACCTGTTGCGTGCCGCCCTCGCGACCGAGCCGACCCGCGGTCTGCTCAGCCGCGCCGGGGCGGACCCGGACTCCCTCGCGACGGAGATCGACGAGCGCTCGGGCCCGGTCCAGCACCCACCGGGCGAGGTACCGCCGCCCACCTCGCTGTCGCTGACGCCTGCCGCCAAGCGGGCCCTGCTGGACGCCCACGACCTGGCGCGCTCGCGCGGCACCGGCTACATCGGCCCCGAACACGTGCTGAGCGCCCTCGCGGCGAACCCGGACTCCGCCGCCGGGCACATTCTCAACGCGGCCCGTTTCGCTCCGCCCACCGGGCCGTCCGAGCCCGCGGACACCATGCCCCCGCAGTCCCGCCAGGAGCGGCAGCGGCCCACCTCCACACCCACCCTGGACAAGTACGGCCGCGATCTCACCGAGCTGGCGCGTCAGGCCCGTATCGACCCGGTGATCGGCCGGGACGACGAGATCGAGCAGACGATCGAGGTGCTGTCCCGGCGGGGCAAGAACAACCCCGTGCTCATCGGTGACGCGGGTGTCGGCAAGACCGCCATCGTGGAGGGGCTCGCGCAGCGCATCGCCGACGGCGACGTCCCGGACGGGCTGACCGGCCGCCGGGTCGTCGCCCTGGACCTGGCCGGGGTGGTCGCCGGCACCCGCTACCGGGGCGACTTCGAGGAACGCCTCAACGCCATCGTGAACGAGATCCGCGAGCACTCCGACCAGCTCATCGTCTTCATCGACGAGTTGCACACGGTGGTCGGCGCGGGCGGCGGCGGTGAGGGCGGCTCGATGGACGCGGGCAACATCCTCAAACCGGCGCTGGCCCGCGGCGAACTGCACATCGTGGGCGCGACGACGCTGGAGGAGTACCGGCGGATCGAGAAGGACGCGGCGCTGGCCCGCCGGTTCCAGCCGATCCTGGTGCCGGAACCGTCGGCCCCGGACGCGATCGAGATCCTGCGCGGTCTGCGCGACCGGTACGAGGCCCACCACCAGGTCCGCTACACCGACGAGGCGTTGGTGGCGGCCGTGGAGCTGTCCGACCGGTACCTCACCGACCGGCGGCTGCCCGACAAGGCCATCGACCTGATCGACCAGTCCGGTGCCCGGGTGCGGCTCGGTGCCCGCACGAAGGGCACGGACGTGCGCGCGATGGAGCGCGAGGTCGAGCAGCTCGCCCGCGACAAGGACCAGGCGGTGGCCGACGAGCAGTACGAGCACGCCACCCAGCTGCGTGACCGCATCGTGGAGTTGAAGCAGCGGATCGCGGCCGGGGGCGGCGAGGCCGACGAGGGCCAGCATCTGGAGGTCACCGCCGAGGCCATCGCCGAGGTCGTCTCCCGGCAGACCGGCATCCCCGTCGCACGCCTCACCCAGGAGGAGAAGGACCGGCTGCTGGGGCTGGAGCAGCATCTGCACGAGCGCGTCGTCGGCCAGGACGAGGCCGTACGGGTCGTCTCGGACGCGGTGCTGCGCTCGCGTGCCGGACTGTCGAGCCCGGACCGGCCGATCGGCAGCTTCCTCTTCCTCGGCCCGACCGGCGTCGGCAAGACCGAACTGGCCCGCACACTCGCCGAGGCGCTGTTCGGCAGCGAGGAGCGCATGGTCCGCCTGGACATGAGCGAGTACCAGGAGCGGCACACCGTCAGCCGCCTGGTGGGCGCCCCGCCCGGCTACGTCGGCCACGAGGAGGCCGGCCAGCTCACCGAGGCGGTCCGCCGCCACCCGTACTCGCTGCTGCTGCTCGACGAGGTGGAGAAGGCGCATCCGGATGTCTTCAACGTCCTGCTCCAGGTCCTCGACGACGGGCGGCTGACCGACGCGCAGGGCCGCACGGTCGACTTCACCAACACGGTGATCGTGATGACCAGCAACCTGGGCTCGGAGGCGATCACTCGGCGCGGCGCGGGAATCGGTTTCGGGGCGGGCGGCGCCGAGGCCGACGAGGAGGCGCGCCGGGAGCAGATCCTGCGCCCGCTGCGCGAGCACTTCCGGCCCGAGTTCCTCAACCGCATCGACGAGATCGTCGTCTTCCGCCAGCTCAGCGGTGATCAACTGCGCCGGATCACCGATCTGTTGCTGGAGGGGACCCGTCGGCTGGTGCATGCGCAGGGCATCGCCGTGCAGTTCTCCGACGCCGCCGTCGACTGGCTCGCCGAACGCGGATACCAGCCCGAGTACGGCGCCCGTCCGCTGCGCCGCACCATCCAGCGCGAGGTCGACAACCAGCTGTCGCGGCTGCTGCTCGACGGACGGATTAAGGAGGGCGCCCGCGTGACGGTCGACGTCGCGGACGGGCGGCTCGCGTTCCGCACGAGCCGCGACGAGCCACCCGCTCCCGGCCTGTGAGGCGGCCGGCGCCCTACGGCGCCGGCAGCACCACCCGCGCCGAGCCGCCGCCCCGCCGCACGGTCTCGGCCGCGGCGAGCCACTTTCCGTTCGGCAGCCGCTGTACTCCCGTCACGGCGCCGATCTCCGGGTTCAGGCGGAACGAGTGCCCGATCGACTCGAGTTGCCGGGCCAGGTCGCTGCCGTAGAGGCCTGGTTCGAGTTCCGTCCGGGCGGCGTTGCGCTGGCTGGCGCGGGGCGCGGCGATCGCTTCCACGAGGGGCAGCCCGCGGTCGAGGAACCCGGTGAGGGTCTGGAGCACGGTGGTGATGATGGTGGCGCCGCCGGGTGAACCGAGGGCGACCACCGGCTGGTTGTGCCGGTCCAGGACGATGGTCGGCGCGATCGACGAGCGCGGCCGCTTGCCCGGACCGGGCAGGTTCGGGTCGTGCACGGCCGGATCGGCCGGGGCGAAGGAGAAGTCCGTCAGCTCGTTGTTGAGGATGAACCCCCGGCCGGGGACGGTGATGCCGCTGCCGCCGGTCTGCTCGATGGTGAGCGTGTAGGAGACGACGTTCCCCCACTTGTCGGCGACGGTCAGGTGCGTGGTGTTCTCGCCCTCGTACGTCGTCGGTGCCGCCGTGCCCGCCGTGGCGCAGGCCGCCGGACGGCGCGGGTCGCCGGGCGGGACCGGGCTGGTCAGCACCGCGTCGTCCCTGATCAGGCACTCCCGCGAGTCGGCGTACCGCTGCGACAGCAGTTCCTGCGTCGGTACGTCCTCGAAAGCCGGGTCGCCGACCCAGCGCCCGCGGTCGGCGAACGCGATGCGGCTGGCCTCGATGAACCGGTGCAGGTACTGGGCCCGGCTCGCCTTGGACAGGTCGGTCCGCTCCAGGATGTTGAGGGCCTCGCCGACGGTCGTGCCGCCGGAGGAGGAGGGGGCGATGGAGTACACGCCGAGGCCGCGGTAGGCGGTCCGGGTGGGCGCCTGGAGTTTGGCGCGGTAGGCGGCCAGGTCCTTCGCGGACAGCTCGCCGGGCCGGGCGTTCCAGCCCGAGGCCGGGTCCACGGGCGGCTTGTTGACGGTGTCGACGATGTCCTCGGCGATGTCGCCCCGGTAGAGCGCGCCGACCCCCTTGCGGGCCAGTTCGGCGTAGGTGCGGGCGAGATCGGGGTTCTTGAAGGTCGAGCCGACGGCCGGGAGCTGCCCGCCGGGCAGGAACAGCTCGGCGGTGTCGGGGAAGTAGCGGAAACGGGTCTCGTTGGCGGCGGTCTGGCTGCGGAAGGTGGCGTCCACGGTGAAGCCGTCGCGGGCCAGTCGCTGGGCGGGCTTGAGCACCGCGCCGAGCTTCCTGCTGCCCCACCGGTCGAGGGCGGTCGCCCAGGTGGCGGGCGTGCCGGGGGTGCCGACGCCGAGGCCGCTGCTTACGGCGTCGGCGAAGGCGAGGGGCTTGCCGTTCTCGACGAAGAGGTCGGCGTCGGCGGTCAGGGGCGCGGTCTCGCGGCCGTCGATCGTGCGCACCGTACGGGACCTGGCGTCGTAGTAGACGAAGTACCCGCCTCCGCCGATTCCCGAGGAGTACGGCTCGGTGACGCCGAGGGCGGCAGCGGTGGCGACGGCCGCGTCGACCGCGTTGCCGCCCTTGCGCAGGATCTCGATACCGGCCGCGGAGGCGTCCGCGTCGACGCTGGACACGGCGCCGCCGTAGCCGACGGCGAGGGGTACCTTCTCGGCGGCCGTTCTCTGAGCGTCGGCGGGTGGCGCCGCCGCTCCTACCGAGACCACGGCGGCGGAGACCGCCAGGGCCGACAGTTTCCGCGCGACAGAGCGGCGCATCCGTACCTCCAGTCCGGGAACGTCCGCGCAGCGTAACCACAACACCCGCCCCCCGACAGCCCCCTTCCGGGGCGTGTCGTACGACTGGCATACATCGAACACGGGTACGTTCCGGCCATGGGACCCCACTACTGTGCACGCCCATGAATGACGACGTGCGCAACCTCGTGCTGGGTGTGGTCGCGGCCGGCATCAGTGCCGCGCTGGGCTGGGTGGCCCGCACCTACCTCTGGCGGCGGAGGCTACGGCGCAAGCAGGCCTTCTTCGGACTGCCGGACAACTCGGAGTGCCTGCTCGTCGTCAACCGGGACCCGGCGACCTCGGAACCGGCGGTCCACCGCTTCGACGTCTTCGCGCTCCTGGAGCTGTCCGCGCTGATCAAGGACTGCGGCGCCAACATCCAGGTGGTCACCCAGGACACGGCCCAGCAGGGGTTCGGCGAGCGCACCGAGTTCTGCGTCGGCGGTCCCGCCTCCAGCCGGCGGATGACGGCGCACATGTCGGCGATGCTGCCCGGCGTGCGGGTCGACGTCGATGCCGAACCGGGCCCGGACCGGGGCGCGTTCCAGATCGGCGCCGAGCGCCACCGCCTGGAGGCGGGCGTCACCGAGTACGTACTGCTCGCCCGGCTCACCGCCGCCCAACGCCGAGAGGCGCGGCCGGTGTTCCTGTTCTGCGGGCAGCGCGCGATCACCAACCAGGCCGCCACCCGCTATCTGGCCCGCAACCACGAGCGCCTGTACCGCAAGTACGGGAACAACTCCTTCGTGCTGCTGCTGAAGGTCGTCAACTCCCATGCGTACGGCCCGGACGTGGTGGAACTGGTCGCCGACGTGACGCGGGCGGCCCAGGCGCCGCTGCCCGCGCAGGCCGGCTCCACCCGCACCTCGCACCGTGCGTCCTGAGTCCGCGCACACCGCCTGCCGCTCCCGCTCGACGATCGTTACTGGCACGTAACTCACGGGCGGGTTACTCGCGGTCGAGGCGAGAGGTTACCGTCGGGTCACTTTGCACTGACAACGAGTGAGGAGTGACCGTGGGACACCACCGCACGGGCCTGCGCACGACCGCCGTGGGCGCCGTCTCCGCGGCCCTTCTCGCCGGTGGCCTCCTCGGCCTCGCCCCCGCCGCGCAGGCCGCCACGAGCAGCATCCGTTTCGTCGACATCCGGGGCGCCGACGGCACCGTCCTCAAGGCGAACGTGGTCGCACCCGTGGGAGCCGACGCCACCGACGGCCACCCGCTGGTCGTGCTCCCCACGAGCTGGGCCTTCCCCCAGGGCGAGTACCTCGCCCAGGCCCACAGGCTCGCCGAGTCGGGCTACGTCGTGCTCACGTACAACGTGCGCGGCTTCTGGCAGTCCGGCGGCGAGATAGAGGTGGCGGGCCCGGCCGATGTGGCCGACGCGTCCGCGGTGGTCGACTGGGCGCTCGCGCACACCGCCGCCGACCCCCGCCACATCGGCATCGGCGGCGTCTCCTACGGCGCCGGTATCAGCCTGCTCGCCGCCGCCCACGACCCGCGCATCAAGGCGGTCGCTGCACTCAGCGGCTGGGCGGACCTGACCGGCTCGATCTACTCCGGCCGCACCGAACACGTCCAGGCGGCCGCCCTTCTGGACGCCACGGGCACCGTCACCGGCCGCCACAGCGCCGAGACCCGCCGGGCCTTCGACGACTTCTACTCCGCCGACCTGTCCAAGGAACAGGATTTGATCGCCTGGGGGGAGAAACGTTCTCCGGCGACCTTTCTGAACCGGCTCAACGCGAACGGCGCGGCGGTGATGCTCGCCAACACCTGGGGCGACAGCGTGTTTCCGCCCAACCAGTACGCCGACTTCTACGAGAAGCTGACCGGCCCGAAGCGGCTGCTGTTCCGGCCCGGCGACCACGCGACGGCCGAACTCACCGGCCTGTTCGGGCTGCCCAACGACGTGTGGTCCGACACGGTGCGCTGGTTCGACCACCACCTCAGGGGCGTGGACAACGGCGTCGACCGCGAACAGCCGGTGCGGCTCAGGTCCCGTTCCACAGGGGGTTACGAGGGTTATCCGGACTGGAAGTCGGTTGCCGCCACCACCCGCAAGGTGAACCTCGCGGGCCCGACCACCATCCGTGCGAACGTCGACTCGGGAGCGAACGGCGGGATCGTCTTCCTGTCGAGCGTCCTCGACCAGATCGCCCGGCTCCCCCCGGTGGCCTCGATCCCCCTGCTCCCCCGCCGCTGGGCCGCCGTATGGCAGTCGGAGAGGTACACCGAGGTCCAACGGGTGCGCGGCACGGCGAGGTTGCACACCACCGTGACACCGACCGCGGAGAGCGGCACCCTCGTCGCCCACCTCTACGACGTGGGGACGCTCGGCTTGGGCAAGCTGGTCACCACCGCGCCCCACACCTTTCACGGGCGCGCGCCGGGAAGGCCGTTCGGCGTCGACCTGGAGCTGTTCTCCACGGCCTACGACGTCCCGGCAGGGCACCGGCTGGCTGTGGTCGTCGACACGGTCGACCCGCTCTACATCGAGCACAACCCGACCGGCGCGCGGCTGACCTTCTCCTCGCCGGCGAACGACCCGTCATACGTGTCGATCCCGCTGCGCGAACAGTGATCTCCGGCCGCCGCCGGGCGGGTATGGCTCCTGTGAACTGCTGCCCCTGTGGCCCAGATGAACGGCCCATCCTAGACGAGGTCCGCTCAGAGGCAATGGCTGGCATGCACCGGACTAGTGCTTGAGGATCTTGGAGAGGAAATCCTTGGCCCGGTCGCTGCGCGGATCGGTGAAGAACTCGTCGGGGCTGCGGTCCTCGACGATGCGGCCGTCGGCCATGAACACCACGCGGTTGGCGGCCGAGCGCGCGAAGCCCATCTCGTGGGTGACGACGATCATGGTCATGCCGTCCCGGGCGAGCTGCCGCATGACCTCCAGCACTTCGTTGATCATCTCCGGGTCCAGGGCGGAGGTCGGCTCGTCGAACAGCATCACCTTGGGCTCCATGGCGAGGGCCCGGGCGATGGCGACGCGCTGCTGCTGGCCGCCGGAGAGCTGCGCGGGGTACTTGTCGGCCTGGTCGGCCACGCCCACCCGGTCGAGCAGGGCACGCGCCTTCTCCTCGGCCTCGGCCTTGTCCGTTCGGCGGACCTTCACCTGGCCCAGCATCACGTTCTGGAGGACGGTCTTGTGCGCGAAGAGGTTGAACGACTGGAACACCATGCCGACATCGGCGCGCAGCCGGGCCAGTTCCTTGCCCTCCTCCGGCAGCGGCCTGCCGTCCAGCAGGATGGTGCCGGAGCCGATGGGTTCCAGCCGGTTGATCGCCCGGCAGAGCGTCGACTTGCCCGACCCCGAAGGGCCGATGACCACGACCACCTCCCCCCTGGCGACCGTGAGGTCGATGTCCTGGAGGACATGCAGCTCCCCGAAGTACTTGTTGACGTCACGCAGCTCGATCAACGGATCGACGGCCATGCGCAGCCCTACTCACTCTCGGCTGTCCCGTGCTGCCGCAAACTATCCAGGTGGAACCGGCCTGAAGTGGCGACACGCACCCGTTGTGCATTAGCCGTATTTACTCCCATACCGGACCCGCCCTCGGCCTTTGGGCCTCGGTCTCAGACCTCCGCCACCTCGCCGTAGTGCTGAGACAGCTCCGGAACGCCGTTCACGGCCCACTCCTGCCCGGCCGTCACCACGTCGAACTCCCGGCCCGACGCGAGGCGCACGACGGGCTGGCCGCCGGGCCAGACCTCCCAGGCGGCACCGGGGACGGTGCGCACGACGACCGTGCCGAGGTAGAGGCCGGCATCGTTGCCCAGCCACGGCAGGATCTCCTCGTCGTCGCGCCAGCGCGGCAGCAACTGGTCGAGTGCTTCCAGAGAGGCCGGTGTGTCGTCGAGCCGGATGCCCTCCCGCTCCGCCAGGGTGCGCAGCAGCTCGCACTCGGACAGCAGTTCGGCGACCCCTTCGGGGTCCGCGGCGGTCAGCGTCGCCTCGGCGTGCTTCTTGCGCCTGCTGCCCAGGAAAGGGATGTTCATAAGCCCAGCGTGACATTCACACCGGCGCGCGCACCACAGGCGCGCGGGCGGCCGGCCTCCCCTCCCCCGCCGTTCGCGGCGCATCGACCGGCAGGCGACGGCTTCGCCACCGTCCCGGTGTCCGGACCACCGTCACCGCGTGCGGAAGACGGGATCGGACGGACAGGAGCGGTCCTCGGGCCTACACGTCGAGGTCGACGACGACCGGGGCGTGATCCGAGGCACCCTTGCCCTTGCGCTCCTCGCGGTCGACGTAGGCGTCCTTCACCGCCTTGGCGAAGGGCGCGTTCCCGTAGACCAGGTCGATGCGCATGCCGCGGTTCTTGGGGAAGCAGAGCTGACGGTAGTCCCAGTACGTGAAGGGCTGCTCGTACTTCAGGGGGCGCGGGACGATGTCGGAGAGCCCCACCCCGCGCAGGGAGGCGAGGGCGGCGCGCTCGGCGGGGGTGACATGGGTGAGGCCCTCGAAGGCGGCCACGTCGTGGACGTCGTCGTCGGTCGGCGCCACGTTGTAGTCGCCCAGCACGGCGAAGGGGCGGCTGCCCGCGGCGTCACCGGCGACGGCGGCCTCGAGGGCCTCGAACCACTGGAGCTTGTAGGCGTAGTGCGGGTGGTCGACCTCGCGGCCGTTCGGCACGTAGACCGACCAGACGCGGACGGGGCCGCAGGTCGCGGAGATCGCGCGGGGCTCGGGGGCACCGTCGAACCCGGGATCGCCGGGCAGGCCCTTGACCACGTCCTCGATACCGACTCGGGAGATCACCGCCACGCCGTTCCACCGTCCGGTGGCGTGGACCGCCGCCTCGTAGCCCAGCTCGCGCAGCTGGTCGAACGGGAACTGCGCCTCCGCGACCTTGGCCTCCTGGAGGCAGAGCACGTCGGTGCCGCTGCTCTCCAGCCAGGCCAGGAGCCTCGGCAGGCGGGCGGTGATCGAGTTCACGTTCCAGGTCGCGATGCGCATGACCGACAACCTACCCGGAGGGTCCGACAACACCCACGCTCAGATCTGGGCCCACGCCCCCGAGGCCAGCCGTTGGTGGTCCGCACCGCCCAGATTGCCCAGGTGGGTGTCGTAGATCGGGCGGGCGAGGTCGGTGAGGAGGGCGTCGTGGATGTCGTAGACCCGCCGCGGCTTCACCTCCCTGACGTACTCGATGACCTCGGCGATCTTGTTCCAGGGGGCCTGGACCGGGGCGAGGAGGGTCTCCACCGGGTGGTCGGGCACGGTGAGGGCGTCCCCGGGGTGGAAGACGCGGCCGCCGTCGACGAGGAAGCCGATGTTGGTGACACGCGGCAGGTCCGGGTGGATCACGGCGTGCAGTTCGCCGTGGACCTGGACGTCGAAGCCCGCCGCGGTGAACGCGTCGCCGTGTCCGACGGTGTGGACGCGGCCCGGGAAGGCACTCGCGATCTTCTCCGCGACCACCCCGAGGGTCCAGATCTCGGTGGCCGGGTCGGCCTCGAGGGCGGCCCGCAGCCGCTCCTCACTGAAGTGGTCGGGGTGCTCGTGCGTGACGAGGATCGCGTCCGCGCCGAGCGCGGCGTCCGCCTCGGTGAACGCGCCCGGGTCGAGGACGAGGGTGCGGCCGTCCTTCTCCAGGCGGACACAGGCGTGCGACTTCTTCGTGAGCTTCATGGCAGTCATGGGCGTCTCGGGGGTCGGGGGCGTCATGGACCCATCCTGCCTCCGCCGGGCACGCGGCTCACCCGGGGGGCGTGGTCTCCTCCCGGATGATGTGCTGCGCCACCCGGAACGCGCTGTTCGCCGCCGGTACGCCGCAGTAGACCGCCGCCTGGAGCAGCACCTCCTTGATCTCGTCCGGGGTGAGACCGTTGCGCAGTGCGGCGCGGGTGTGGAAAGCCAGGTCGTCGAGGTGCCCGCCGGCCACCAGCGCGGTGAGCGTGACGCAGGAGCGCGAGCGCCGGTCGAGGCCGGGGCGGTCCCAGATCTCGCCCCAGGCATAACGGGTGACCAGTTCCTGGAAGTCGCCCGAGAAGTCGTCGGCCTGCGCCAGCGCCCAGTCCACATGGGCGTCCCCGAGGACCTCGCGGCGCACCTTCAGCCCGGCGTCGTACGGGTCGGGGCGGCCCACGGCCTGCGGCGGCGCGGCCGCCGGAGCGGGCGCGATCTCGGCGATCGGCCCCGCCTGCGGGGGCACTGTCCGCACCGGCCTGAGGGAGACGCCGGGGACGGCGGTCTGGCCCGTGCTGTGTTCGTGGGCGGGCTGCCAGGCCGTGGAGAAGTGGCGGACCAGGAGGTCGGTGACGGCGGCGGGCTGCTCGACCGGCACCAGGTGGGAGGCGCCGGGGACGACGGCGAGGCGGGCGTCCGGGATGCCCGCGACCAGCGTGCGGGCCTCGGCCGGGCCGGTGACCTGGTCGTCCGAGCCGACGAGGACGAGCGTCGGCACACCGACCATGCCGAGTTCGGCCCGCACGTCGAACGAGGCGAGTGCCTCGCAGGACGCGATGTAGCAGCCGGGGTCGGTGGTGCGCACCATCTGCACGGCCCACTCGGTGATCGCGGGCTGGGCGGCGGCGAAGCCGCTGGTGAACCAGCGGTCGGGCGAGGTGCGGGCGATGGGGTCGAGGCCGTTCGTGCGGACGATGACGCCCCTCTGCCGGAACTCGTCCGCCGTGCCGAACCGCGGCGAGGCCGCGATCAGCGCGAGCGAGGCGACCCGTTCGGGGTGACGCAGCGCCAGTTCCGCACCGACAGCGCCACCGAGCGCGCAGCCCGCGTAGCCGAAGCGCTGCACGCCGAGCGCGTCGAGCGTGGCGAGAAGCCGCTCGGCGAGGTCGCTCACGGAGCCCGCCGGATAGGCCGGGGCCCCGCCGTGACCGGGCAGGTCGAACCGGAAGACCCGCCACTGCTGGGCCAGTTCGGGAACCTGCCGGTCCCACATGTGCCATGTGGTGCCCAGGGAAGGACCCAGGATCAGGACAGGTGCGTCTTCTGGCCCGTCAAAGCGGTGTTGCAGGGTGTTCGGTGGTGTCTCGCTCACCCGTCAGACCCTCTCATCTCTCGCGGAAGCCCCTGTGGCGGGGGCCTGCGTGCAGGCGGACCACATCGTGCCACGAGGCCGCAACGGCACAGCTCGCGACGGCTGAGCGCGGCGCTCGGCGCCGGGCGACGGTGGCGCCACGACCAGCCGTCAGGTCGGCGAGGCCTTTCGGGCCCCGCGACGAAGCGGGCAAGGGCACGGAGCGCGCTCGCGGTCGCGCGCCGGGACCGGCGTCCGCCACACGGCCGGCGGCGACGACGTCTCCGCCTCGCCCTGGTCTGCGATCAGGCCGCGGTCACGAGACGACAATCTGTTGTTGCCTATGATGCGCAAATGCGCGACTACAGCATCAGGGAAGCCACGACGGCGGATCTCGGCGGGGCGCGGGGCGTGATGCTCGACACCGTGTACCGCGACTTCGGCACCGGGTACGTGCCGCACTGGCACGCCGACATCATCGATCCGGCAACGTTCTATCTCGTACCGCCGCGGCACACCCTGCTCGTCGCGGTCGACGAGCGGGACGGGACGGTGGCGGCCACGGCCGCGCTCGACGCGCGGGGGCCCGCGCATCCGCCGAACCCGCGTCGGCTGGCCGAGCGGTATCCCTCCGGTGAGACCGCGCAGTTGCGACGGGTGTACGTCCGCCCCGAGCACCGGCGCCGCGGACTGGCCCGGCAACTGGTGGCAGGACTGCTGGACTTCGCGAAGGCGGACGGCGGCTACCAGGCCGTGTACCTCCACACGTACCCGCGCTCACCCGGCGCGATGGGCCTGTGGCAGACCCTGGGCAAGGAGGTCTGCGACGAGCGGGAGGAAGTGCCCGGCGGCGGGAGTGGCGTCGTCCACTTCGAGATCCCACTTGTTTAAATGAAAATGACATTCATATACTTCACATCCGGTGTCAGACCTGGAGACCGCACACAGAACCAGACCACGAACGACGAGGACCATGAGAAACCCCCGCCGTCGGCTCACAGCCGGCCTGCTGCTCACCCCGCTGCTCTCGGGCTGCTTCGCCTCCTCCGGCGACAACTCGTCGTCCTCGGGCTCCACCGGATCCGCCGACGGCGGGCGCCTGCGTGTCGCTCTCGCCTTCGCTCCGACCGAGAACTACTCCCCGTACGGGTATGACGCCTTCGCCCTGTCCCGGCTGGGCGTCGCCGAGGGGCTGACGAAGCTGGACGCCAACGGCACCGCGGCCCCCGCGCTCGCCGAGTCGTGGAGCAACGAGAACGGCGGCAAGAGCTGGGTGTTCACCCTGCGGGACGCAACGTTCCAGGACGGCGAGGCCGTCACCGCGAAGGCCGTCGCCGCCGCCCTCACCGCCGCCGGCGAGGCCGACCCCGCCCCCTCCGCGATCTCCGGCGTGCGGCTGACGGCCGAACCCGTGGGCGAGAACCGGGTGCGCGTGAGCACCGGCGAGGCCGACCCCGTCCTGCCGCTGCGGCTGTCCAACCCGTCCCTCTCGGTGTTCTCCCCGAAGGCGTACGGGAAGAAGGGCACCGTGAACACGGTCGGCACCGCCACCGGTCCGTTCGAACTCACCAGGACCACCGGCGACACGGCGGCCACGCTGGACCGGTTCGACGACTACTGGGGCGGACGCGCCCAGGCATCCGGGATCGACGCGAAGTTCGTCTCCGACGGCACCGCCCGCGCCAACGCCCTGCGCACCGGCGACGTCGACATCGCCGAGGCCCTCCCCGTCGCCCAACTCGCCTCCCTGGGCAAGGAGACCGTCAAGGAGGTCGACACCGCCCGCAACCTCAGCCTGCACCTCAACACCAAGTCCGGCGCCTTCACCGACGCGGGACTGCGGGCCGCCGCGCGCGAGGCCGTCGACACCTCCGTCATCGCCGAGGACGTGTACGAGGGATACGCCGAACCGGCCAAGGGCCTCTACGGCCCCGCCCTCACCTGGGCGTCGGGCAAGCGCGTCGAGCCGACCGGCCGGGCCGAGGCCACCGACCCCGACGGCGAGAGCATCACCATCGCCACCTACAACGACCGGCCCGAACTGCCGGAGGCCGCCCAGGTGCTCCAGCAGCGGCTTCAGAAGGCCGGCTTCACGGTGAAGTTGGAGGTGCGTACGTACGCGCGCCTCGAAAGCGACCTGCTGGCCGGGAAGTTCGACGCCGCCGTCGCCTCCCGCAACATGATGACGGACACGGGCGACCCGGTCTCCGTCCTCGCCAGCGACTACACGTGCGAAGGCTCCTTCAACCTGTCGCTCCTGTGCGACGAGAACATCGACAAGCTCGTCGCCGCCGCCCAGGCCGAGTCCGACACGGTCGAGCGGCAGGTCGCCGCGATGAGGGCGGAGGCCGCCGTTCTCGGCACCGACGCCGTTGTTCCGCTGGTGCATCTGAAGGTCGCGACGGGCATCGGCACGTCCGTGCAAGGCGCACTGCTCGACCCGTACGAGCGCACCTTCGCGGGTACGGGGACTCGGCGCTGAACAGCTCGGACGAACCCTTGACCAAGGGCACCGTCGCCGTCCTGCGCGCCGTCGCGCGGGGCGGCGGCCTCACGCTGCTGTGGCGGGCCGTGCTCACGGCCGCCCTGGTGTGCGGCATCGGCCTGCTGCCGTGGCTGTCCCGGACCGACCCCGCGGTGACCGTCCTCAAGGCCCGCTCGGCCGAGCGTGACCCGACACCCGAGACGCTGCGGGCCGTCCGGGACCAGATCGGCCTGGACGACGGCCCGCTGCCGCTGCTCGGGAAGTGGCTCGGCGGGCTGCTGCACGGGGACGTGGGCACGTCGTGGATCTCCGGCACCGAGGTGCTGCCCGCCACCGCGCAGGCCCTCGGCGTCTCCCTGCTGCTGATGGCCGGGGCCCTGGCGGTCGCCGTAGCCACGGCCGCGGCGGTGTGCGCCCGCACCCTGTGGCTCGGCTCGCGGCGCCGTCTCGGCGACCGCACGCCGGGCGGCACCGCGACGGCCGTCCTGGCCGCGCTGCCCGAGTTCCTTCTCGCGTCCGTGCTGGCCTCGGTGATCGGGGTGCAGCTGGGCTGGCTACCGGCGCTCGGCTGGTACGGGCCGCAGTGGACCGTACTGCCCTGTCTCGCCCTCGGGCTGCCCGCCGGGGCGGTGCTGGGGCGGATGCTGGACGATGTGCTGCCCGGCGCGTTCGCCGAACCGTGGGCGCTGGCCGCCGCCGCACGCGGCCTTCCGCCGAGGACCGTGGCCCGGCAGGCGCTGCGACGGTGTGTGCCCGGACTCCTGCCCAACGCGGGCTTGTTCGTGGTCGGCCTGACCGGCGGTTCGGTCGCCGTCGAGCAGATCTTCGACATCCCGGGCCTCGGCCGGCTCACACTGCGCGCCGCCCTCGCCCAGGACCTGCCCGTCCTACAGACCGGCACGCTCGCCCTCGTGCTCCTCGCGGCGGCCGCCGGGGTCCTCGCCCGGCTCGCGACGCGGTGGCTGATCGGGCCCGCCCTGCGGGACGGCGCCCTGCACTCCCTGCACCGGCCCACCCCGCCGGCGCCCCGGATCCTCCCCCTGCTCCACGGGTCGCTGCTTCTCGCGGTCGTCGGCCTCGGTCTGCCCCGCGACCCGCTCGCCCTGAACACCGGAGCCAGACTCCAGGCCCCGTCCGCCGCGCACCCCTTCGGCACCGACGCGCTCGGCCGCGACCTGCTGGCCCGCATCGCGCACGGGGCGCTGAACACCCTCGCCGTCGCCCTCGCCGTGAGTGTGGCCGCACTCGTGGCCGGGGTACTGCTGGGACTGCTGCACCGCCTGTCCGCCCCGCTCGTCGAGACCGTCACCGCCGTACCCGCCGTGCTGGCCGGCCTCCTCGTCACCGGAATCGCGGGCAGCAGCCCGTGGACCCCGGCGTTGGCCGTGGGCCTCGTCGCCTGGTCCCCGCTGGCCACCCACACCTCAGCCCTGCTCCGACAGGAGCGCGCCACCACCCACCTGACCGCCACCCGAGCCCTCGGCGCCGGCCGCTGGTACCTGCTCCGGCACGAACTGCTGCCCGCCGTCCTGCCACCGGTCACCCGGCACGCCCTGGTCCGGCTGCCCGGCGTCGCCCTGTCCCTGGCCGCGCTCGGCTTCCTCGGACTGGGTGCCCAGCCGCCCTCCCCCGAGTGGGGTCTGCTGCTCGCCGAGAACCAGCCGTACGCCGAACGCGCCCCGTGGGCGGTCCTCTTCCCCGCCGCCGTGCTGGCCCTGCTCGGCGCTCTCGCGGTGACCGCCGCGGGCGGCGTACGGCCGCCCCGGCGACGGAAGCGGCCGGGGATCCCGTCCGGCACGCCCGACGAGGCCGAGAGGGCCGTGCCCGAACCGGAACGGCAGCCGACCCGCCCGTACGCCCTCCTGGCACCCGTCCCCGTGCCCACCTCACCCACACGGACCCCATGACCGATCCTCGCATCTCCCGCGCCCCGGCCCAGCGAACCGGCCGTACGCCCAAGGACGGAACACCCCGAGGGCCCAAGGACGGAACATCCCCGAGCCGGACGCCCAAGGCCCCGCCCGAGCGGGCCCGGAGACTCTGGAAGGACCTGTCACCGCTGCTGCGGCTGCTGATCGGGACCCAGCTCGCCTTCAACATCGGCTTCTACGCCGTCCTGCCGTTCCTCGCCGAGCACCTCGGCACCGCGATCGGCATGGCGGGCTGGCTGGTCGGCTTCGTCCTCGGCCTGCGCACCTTCAGTCAGCAGGGCCTGTTCGTGGTCGGCGGCTGGCTCGTCGACCGGTACGGGGTGCGCCCAGTCGTCCTGGCCGGCTGCGCGCTGCGGATCGCCGGGTTCGCCTGGCTGGGGTACGCGCAGGCGGCGCCGGCCGTGACCGGCGCCGTACTGGTGATCGGCTTCGCGGCCGCGCTGTTCTCCCCGGCCGTGGAGTCCGAGGTCGCCCGGCAGGCGGTGGCCTGGGAGGAGGAGGGCAACGGCCCGCGTACCCGAGTCCTGGCCATGTTCACCGTGGCCGGTCAGGCCGGCGCCTTCGTCGGCCCGCTCCTCGGCGCGCTGCTGCTCGCCGTGGACTTCCGCACCGCCTGCCTTGCCGGGGCCGCGGTCTTCGTCCTCATCCTCGCCGGACACGCGCGGCTGATGCCGCAGCACATCCCCGGCCGGGTCCGCACCAGGGAGCGGGGCGGGATGCTCGCGCTGCTGCGCAACCGCCGCTTCCTCGCCCTGTGCTGCGCCTACGGCAGCTACCTGCTCGCCTACAACCAGCTCTACCTCGCCCTGCCGGACGAGGTGCAGCGCGCCGCGGGCTCCCAGGCGCCCCTGTCCTGGCTGTTCGCCCTCTCCTCCCTGCTGGTCGTCTTCGCCCAGCTCCCGGTCACCCGCTGGGCGGGCGACCGGCTCGACCTGCGTCACTCCATGACCGCCGGGCTGCTGCTCATCGCCGCCGGATTCGCGGTCGTGGCCGTGGCCCGCCCGGCCGACCGGACCGGCGCCTCGGGCCTGCTGCCCGCCGCGTGCTTCGTCGTCCTGCTCACCCTCGGGCAGATGCTGGTGGTCCCCGCCGCCCGCGCGTGGGTGCCCGACCTCGCCGAGGAGGGCCGGATCGGCCTCTACATCGGCGCGCTGTCCTCCGTCTCCGGCCTGATCGTCCTCGTCGGCAGCGCGGCCACGGGGTCCCTGCTCGACCTCGGTCTCCCGGCCGCCGTTCCCTGGCTCGTCCTCGCCGCTGTCCCGGCCCTGGCGGTGGCCCTGGTGCCGCGCCACCGGGAACGCACGGGGGGTGCGGACGCGGTGCGTTGACGATCCTTCGGGTGGACCTGGGCGGACGCCGCCTCCCGGAGACCGGGAATCCGCCGGTGAGGGCGGCTCGTGCCCGCGACCCGCGCCTTCATGGAAGGGCTGCGCCGGCGCGCCGGCCGACGACGTCCTCCGCGGCCCGTCCTGTAACGGGGTTCTGAACGCACAGGCGCCGGACCGGCTCCCCTGAGGACCTGCCGCGGCGTCCGGGCCGGAGTGAGATCGAGCTGACACGGGCAGAAGGCTGTCGCCCGACAACTCGTCAGCCCCGGGTACACAACACCTCCCTCTTGTTGCACACTTATTGCAACAGCCAGTGGAATGCAGAGAAGGGTGGTCGCGTGAGGTCTCCGATCGTGCTCGGCGCCGAGCCGTCCTGCGACGGGACCGGCGCAGGGCGGAGCGCGGGCGGCCGGCTGCCCGGCCACGCGAGGGCGTCGAGCGGGGACCGGCACTCCCGCCACGGCGGCGTGGCTCCCGAGAGCGCCGCCCGCGCGCACCTGCACGCCGTACGGCCGGTGACCGGGCGGGCACCGGACGGGGCCGGGCCACGGCTGTACGCGGAAGACGGCGCGGTGATCGCGGCCGTCGGGAACGTCCTCGTCCGGACCGGGGCCGAAGCCGCGCCACCGGATCCGTCGACCGGCCGGTCGGCGCCTCTTCCCCCGGCGTCGGCAACCACGGCGCGGCCGGCCTCATGCTGACGGACATCCGCCTCTTCACGGGCGAGGACCTGCTCACGCACGCCACCGCGCTGCGGTCCGTGTATGCCGACGCCTTCTGTGCCCCGCCCTGGAACGAGGACGAGCAGCAGGCGGTCGAGTTCGTGGGCCGCCTCGCCGGAGACGTGCACCGGCCGGGCTTCACCGCCGCGCTCGCCCTGACGGGATCGGACGTGGCCGGCTTCGCCACGGCCTGGACCACCTGCACCCCCTTCCCCACGGACCGCCGCTACCCCCGGGCCGCCGCGGGCCTCGGCCCCGAGCGCACTCGGCAGTGGCTGTGCGGCGCGCGCGAGATCGACGAACTGGCCGTCCGTCCCGCCACCAAGGGCACCGGCCTGGCCGCCGCGCTGCTTCAGGCCGTCACCGCCGACGCCCCGGAAGGCCGTAGCTGGCTGCTCACCTCGGTCCGGGCACCCCGGGCCGTCGCCTTCTACCGCGGCCAGGGCTGGACCCAGGTCACCCACCCCTCCCCGCGGGGCGACGGGGTCGCCGTCTTCCTCGGTCCGCGCCATCCGGCCCGTACGGCTGCCGCCCTGCCCCTGTGAACATCCCCGCACGCCGCTTGCGCACCGGCCGGACGTCGGGCCGTTCCCCGGCGAGACAGATCCACCCGGCAGGGCCCCCTGATCGCGACGGCCCTGCCGGTGCGCCACAGCCGCGCGGCAAGCCCGCCGACCGCCGCGGCGGACCGATGCGCCATGCGCCTGGGTGATCCTCCCGACGCACATGACATGCGACAACGATTCACGAGCAACAGGGGTGTGAGGTTCATGACGACCCGTCGAATACGAAGTGCCGCCGTGGTGGCGGCGGTTGTGGTGTCCGGTGGCACCGCCTGCTCCGCACCCGGTGACGCCGGGAGCGACGGCGGGGCCGCCGACTCCGTCGTGATCGGCGTGGCCTCCGAGCCGGACACCCTCAGCCCACTGCTCGGCTACGGCAAGGACGGCAACTCCAAGATCTTCGACGGCCTGCTCGCCCGTGACGCCGACCTGGGACTCAGACCCGCCCTCGCCGAAGCGCTCCCCGCCGTCGGCGGCGGCGGGCTCACCTACACGTACACCCTGCGCGACGGCGTGAAGTTCAGCGACGGCGAGCCGCTGACGGCCGACGACGTGGTCTTCACCTACCGGACCGTCCTCGACGAGAAGACCAACAACGCCTCCCGCAGCGAGCTGGACGCCGTCAAGGAGGTCCGGGCGAGCGGTGACGACAAGGTCGTCTTCACGCTGAAGTACCCCTACGCGCCGTTCGCCGGGCGCACGGTGCTGCCCATCGTCCCCGAGCACATGGCCGGCGGGCAGGACCCCAACACCGGCTCGTTCAACACGCAGCCGGTCGGCACCGGCCCTTACGTCCTCTCCGCGTGGAGCAAGGGCGAGAAGCTCACCTTCAAGGCCAACCCGCACTACTGGGGCGGCACACCGAAGGTGAAGACGCTCACCATGGCCGTCATCGCGGACGACGACGTGCGCGCCACCCGGCTGCGCTCGGGCGACCTGGACGGCGCGGTCCTCCCGCCCAACCTCGCCGCCACCTTCGACAACGACCACGACATGACGACGTACGACGCCGAGTCCTACGACTTCCGCGCCGTCACCCTTCCCACCGCGAACGAGGTCACCGGAGACCGTGCCGTGCGGCAGGCGCTCGACGCCGCCGTGGACCGCGAGACCATGGTCGACAAGATCCTCGACGGCGCGGGCCGACCGGCGTACGGGCCGCTGCCCGTCGGCGAACCCTGGTTCACGAAGGGCATGGAGCGCGACCAGGACCTCGGCAAGGCCAGGCGGATCCTCGACCAGGCGGGATGGGAGGCCGGCGAGGACGGCATCCGCGCCAGAGCCGGTCAGCGGGCGGCGTTCACCCTGCTCTACCCCTCGGGCGACAAGGTCCGCCAGGACCACGCCCTCGCCTACGCCTCCGACGCCATGAAGGCCGGCATCGACGTGACGGTGGAGAGCGCGACCTGGGAGGTCATCGAGCCACGGATGAGGAACGACGCGGTCCTCGCGGGCTTCGGCAGCACCGGCGACCCCGACTTCGGCCTCTACACCCTGCTGCACTCCTCCCTCGCCGGCGACGGCTTCAACAACATGGCCCGCTACGACAACCCGACCGTGGACAAGGCACTCGACACCGGCCGCCGCAGCTCCGACCCGGCGACCCGAAAGACCGCCTACGACACGCTCCAGCGTGCCCTCGTGGAGGACCCCGGCTACACGTTCCTCACCCACATCGACCACCTCTACGTGCTCGCCGACCACTGGGACGGGCTGACCACACAGCTCGAGCCGCACGAGCACGGCTTCGCCAGCGGCCCCTGGTGGAACATCGAGGACTGGCGGCCGAAGAAGTGACCGTCACCTCCCTGCCCTGGGGAGCGATGGCACGCCTGGCGGGACGGCGGTTGCTGTTCGCCGTTCCCGTCCTCCTCGTCGTCACCTTCGGCGTCTTCGCCATCGCCGCCGCCTCCCCCTTCGACCCCGTCAAGGCGTACGCGGGCACGGCCGCCCTCGGCGCCGACCAGGAGACCCTGGACCGGCTACGGGACAACCTCGGCGCGGACGAGCCCTTCACCGCCCGCTGGTGGGAGTGGCTGACCTCCGCTCTCGGCGGCGACCTGGGCCAGTCCGGCGTGCTGCGGCAGCCGGTGGCGCAGGTGATCGGCGAACGCCTGGTGTGGTCCTCGCTGTTGTGCGCGGTCGCCTTCGTCGCAGCGGTGCTGACCGGCACCCTGCTGGGGGTGGTGGCCGCCCGCCGCCCCGGCTCGTGGCTCGACCGGGCCGTCAGCTCGCTCGCCTACACCCTGGAGGCGGCACCGGTCTTCTGGATCGCCCTACTGGCCATCTGGCTGTTCGCCCTCCGCCTGGACGTCCTCCCGGCGGGCGGCCTCACCGACACCGCCAGCGAGCAGGTCACCCCGGGGCAGGTCGCGAGCCACCTCGTCCTGCCCGCCGGCGTGCTCGCCGTCTCCCAGATCCCCTGGTTCACCCTGTACGTACGGCAGGGGGTCGGCGACGCCCTGGCGGAGGACCCCGTTCGCGGCGCACGCGCACGGGGCCTCAGCGAACGAACCGTCCTGCTCGGACACGCCCTGCGCTCCGGTCTCCTGCCGGTCCTCACTCTGATCGGCTCCCGCATCCCCGAACTCATCACCGGCGCGCTGCTGGTGGAGAGCGTCTTCAGCTGGCCCGGCATCGCGGCGGCCACCGTCGAAGCGGCCACCGCCGTCGACTTCCCGCTGCTCGCCGCCCTCACCACGCTGGCCACCGCCGCCGTCCTCATCGGCAACCTGGCCGCCGACCTGCTCTACGGACTGTTCGACCCGAGGGTGAAGCTCAGTGAAATGTGACTCCCATGGCTGAGGCCACCGTCGATACCGAGAAGCCGTCCGGGACCGCATGGCGCTCCCCCGGCACGAACCGCCGCTCCACCCGCACCCTGCGGGTGCGAACCTCGGCCGCGCTGGTGACCGTGGTCGCCCTCGCCGTCCTCGTCGTCCCCCCGCTGGCCCAACTCGACCAGCAGGCCGTCGACCTGTCCGCCAAGCTCCTGCCGCCCTCCTGGGCACACCCCTTCGGCACCGACGACGTCGGCCGGGACCTGCTGCTGCGCTGCGTCTACGGCCTGCGGGTCTCCCTGCTCGTCGGCATGGCCGCCGCGCTCACCGCGACCGTGATCGGCACGGCCGTAGGTGCCACCGCCGGCGCCCTGGGCGGCTGGGCCGACCGCGCCCTCATGCGGGTCGTCGACACCGTCTCCTCGGTACCCCACCTGCTGCTCGGCATCTTCGTCGTCGCGATGTTCCGGCCGGGCGTGTGGCCGGTGGTGGTCTCGGTCGCGCTCACCCATTGGCTGTCCACCGCCCGGATCGTCCGCGCCGAGGTCCTCTCCCTGCGTTCCCTCCCGTACATCGACGCCGCCGTCTCCGGCGGCGCCTCGCGGTGGCGGATCGCGGTACGGCACCTGCTGCCCGGCGTGCTGCCCCAGGCGGCGCTCGCCGCCGTGCTGATGGTGCCGCACGCCATGTGGCACGAATCGGCCCTGTCCTTCCTCGGCCTGGGCCTGCCCACCCACACGGCGAGCCTCGGCACCCTCATCCAGAGCGCGCGGGGCTCGCTGCTCGCCGGCCAGTGGTGGCCCACCCTGTTCCCCGGCCTCTTCATCATCGTCCCCACCCTCGCCATCGCCGGACTCGCCGGAGCCTGGCGGGAACGGATCAACCCGCGCCGCCGATCGGAGCTGATGCTGTGACCGGGCAAGCACCCCACCGACCGACCACGCGGCCTCCCGTGCTGTCGGTGCGCGGGCTGTCGGTGCGCTTCCTGATGCCCGGCGGACGCCGCATCGCCGCCGTCACCGACGCACGCTTCGACGTGGCACCCGGCGAGTGCCTCGCCCTGATCGGCGAGAGCGGCTGCGGCAAGTCCGTCCTCGCCTCAGCCCTCCTGGGCCTGCTCCCCGCCAACGCCCAGACCGCCGGCGAGGCCCGCCTCGGCGACCTCGACCTGCTCACCGCCGACGAACGCACCCTCGCCCGCACCGTACGGGGCCGCCGGATCGGCCTCATCCCGCAGAGCCCTGCCGCACACCTGACGCCCGTCCGCACCATCCGCTCCCAACTGGAGGAAACCGTCGCAGCGCTGACCGGCGTACGGGGCCGCAAGGCCGTGCGTACCGCCGCCGAAGCCTCCGCCGAACGCACGGCGTTCCCCGGGGACCACCTCGACCGCCATCCGCACGAGCTCTCCGGCGGCCTCGCCCAGCGCGCCGCGACGGCCCTCGCCCTCGTCGGCGACGCCCCTCTCCTGCTGGCCGACGAACCGACCACCGGACTCGACCGCGACCTGGTGGAGCACACGGTGGACGAACTACGGCGCCACATCGACGACGCCGACCGGGCCCTGCTGATGATCACCCACGACCTGTCCGCGGCGGAGCGCATCGCCGACCGCGTGGCAGTCATGTACGCGGGCCGCATCGTCGAAGTCACCGACGCGGCCGCCTTCTTCGGCGCGCCCGGCCCCCGCCATCCCTACAGCCACGGCCTCCTCCAGGCCCTCCCCGACCGTTCCTTCGCCCCCATCCCCGGCATGCCCCCCGAACTCGGCGACCTCCCCGACGGCTGCGCCTTCGCGCCCCGCTGCGACCGTGCCACCGACACCTGCGCCGCACTGCCTCGCCTGGCCGACACGGTCGCCTGCCACCACCCGCACGTACCGGAGGACGCCCGTGCTTGAACTGCGTGCCATCACCGCCGGATACGACAGACACACCCCCGTGGTGCGCGGCGCTTCCCTGGAGGTCGCGCTGGGTGAAGCCGTCGGCCTGCTCGGCCCCAGCGGCTGCGGCAAGTCCACGCTCGCCCGCGTCGCCGCTCTCCTGCACCGCCCCGACTCGGGAACCGTCCTCCTCGACGGCACGCCGGTACGCCGTTGGCGCCATCGCGCCCCGCGTGAACTCCGCACCGCCTTCGGCGTCGTCTTCCAGCAGCCCAGACTCTCCGCGGATCCCCGGCTACGGCTCACCGACCTGATCGCCGAACCACTGCGCGCCACCGGCCGCCGCGACGCACCTTCCGAGCGGGTGACCGAACTCGCCGCGACGGTCGGCCTGACCCCGGACCTCATCGTCCGGCGCCCGCACGAGGTCAGCGACGGCCAACTCCAGCGCGCCTGCCTGGCCCGAGCCCTCATCCTGCGACCGCGCTGGCTGATCTGCGACGAGATGACCGCCATGCTCGACGCCTCCACCACCGCCGCGTTGGTCACGGTGGTCGAGGACTACCGCCGGAGCACCGGCGCCGGCCTGCTCGCCGTCGGCCACGACCGCACCCTCCTGCACCGCTGGTGCGACCGCACGATCCACTGGGAGACGCTCCGCTCGGAACCGTCCCCCGCCTGACGGTGAGGGCCCGCCCGGGCGAGTGCCCCCGAACAGGAGTGGGGCACGAACCAGGGACCGGCCTTCTCCTGATCCAGGCCACCACGCGGTGCTACGGCCCGTGGCGGCGGCCTTCACCCGCCGATCCTCTCCGACCGCGGCCGGGTCGGCGCCGCGCGGGCGCCGGCGGTCGGCAACGGGCTGGAAGTGGCCGTGGCGATCCCGGGCGGCCATGAGGGAGGACCGCGGTACCCGGCGGCGGTGGAGGCGGCCGCGTACCTCGCGGTGGCGGAACCGTTGACCAGCATGGCCGGGCACAGCGGCGGACGCCGGGCCCCGTTTCGTCTCTCGCGCCTGACTGCCCGGCTGCGGACGGTCTTCCGGGACGAGGACACCGGCGGCGTGACGAGCAGGCGGCTCCGGCCTGCCGGGCATCCGCCGCCGCGTCGCCGTCCTCGACGGCGCATTCACAGTGACCAGCCCGGCCGGGAGCCCGGCCCCGAGCGGCTTCCCACGGACGGTGGTGCCGCCCGCACTCCCGTCCCGGCCGCCGGCGTCAGCCGATCGCTCCGGGGGCAGCCGGCGCCGATGCCCCGCTCCGTGGGGAAGGCAGATCACACAGGCAATGGATCAACCCCTCCCACTCTCCGGGTAACGTCAAGGTATGAGTCATCCGCACCCCGAACTGAAAGCCGCGCCGCCTCTTCCTGAGGGAGGGCTGCGGGTCATCGCCCTGGGCGGCCTGGGCGAGATCGGCCGCAACATGACCGTCTTCGAGCACGCGGGCAAGCTGCTCATCGTCGACTGCGGCGTGCTGTTCCCCGAGGAGAACCAGCCCGGCGTGGACGTGATCCTGCCGGACTTCACCTCGATCCGGGACCGGCTGGACGACATCGTGGCCGTGGTGCTGACCCACGGACACGAGGACCACATCGGCGGTGTGCCCTACCTGCTGCGCGAGCGCTCGGACATTCCCGTGGTCGGCTCCAAGCTGACGCTGGCGTTCCTGGAGGCAAAGCTCAAGGAACACGGCATCCGGCCGCGCACGGTGCGGGTGCGGGAGGGCGACCGGCGCGGCTTCGGGCCCTTCGACTGCGAGTTCGTTGCGGTCAACCACTCCATCCCGGACAGCCTCGCGGTCGCGATCCGCACCAGGGCCGGGATGGTGCTGCACACCGGCGACTTCAAGATGGACCAGTTCCCCCTCGACGACCGCATCACCGACCTGCGCGCCTTCGCCCGGCTCGGCGAGGAGGGTGTGGACCTGTTCCTCACCGACTCCACCAATGCCGAGGTGCCCGGCTTCACCACGTCCGAGCGTGAGCTGAACCCGGCGATCGAGCAGGTGATGCGCACCGCGCCGCGGCGGGTCATCGTCTCCAGCTTCGCCAGCCATGTGCACCGCATCCAGCAGGTCCTGGACGCCGCCCACCAGCACGGCCGCAAGGTCGCCTTCGTCGGCCGGTCGATGGTGCGCAACATGGGCATCGCCCGTGACCTCGGTTATCTGAAGGTCCCCTCCGGTCTGGTCGTGAGCACGAAGGAGCTGGAGAAGCTCCCGGATCACAAGATCACTCTGGTCTGCACCGGCTCCCAGGGCGAACCGATGGCCGCGCTGTCACGCATGGCCAACCGCGACCACATGATCCGCATCGGCAAGGGCGACACCGTCCTGCTCGCCAGCTCCCTCATCCCCGGCAACGAGAACGCCATCTACCGGGTGATCAACGGACTCACCCGGTGGGGCGCCCACGTGGTCCACAAGGGCAACGCCAAGGTGCACGTCTCCGGGCACGCCAGCGCCGGCGAACTCGTCTACTGCTACAACGTCGTCAAGCCCCGCAACGTCATGCCCGTGCACGGCGAATGGCGCCACCTGCGGGCCAACGCCGACCTCGCCATCCGTACCGGCGTCGACCCCGACCGGGTCGTCATCGCCGAGGACGGCGTCGTCGTCGACCTCGTCGACGGGCGCGCGTCCATCACCGGCAAGGTTCCCGCCGGCAACGTCTACGTGGACGGCATGGAAGTCGGCGGTGCCACCGAAGCGTCCCTCAAGGACCGCCTCACCCTCGCGGAGGAAGGCGTCGTCACGGTGGTGGCGATCGTCGACGCGGACACCGGCGCCCTCGCCGAGGCCCCCGACTTCCTGGCTCGCGGCTTCGTCCACGACGACACCACCTTCGAGCCGGTCGTCCCGGTCATCGAGAAGACCCTGGCCACCGCGGCCGAGGAAGGCGTCGGGGACGCGCGTCAACTCGAACAGCTCATCGCCCGCGCCGTGGCGAACTGGGCGTTCCGCACGCACCGCCGCAAGCCGCTCATCATCCCCGTCATCATCGACGCCTGAGCCACAGCCCGGCGGCACGGCCCTCGGTGTTCCGGTCGCGGCCGGGCGTCGAGGCCGGGCACGGGGGTCGGCAGCCGCCCGGACGCGTCCTCGGGCGGCGGGCCCCGGAACACCCCCGTTCGGCAGGACCTTCGACGAGCGCCGCGGCGGGCGGGGGCTCGCCTGCCGGACGGCGAAGGCCGGGGTCCGCGGTGCGGGCGCCACGGATCATGCGCGGTTCGGCTGGTCCTGCTTCCGTCCGCCGGCCCGGGCACGGAACGCGACACGAGCGGCATACGGGGCCGTCCGGACGGAGGACGGCCCCGCCGACCCGGCCTCGCACCGGGTCGGCGGCCGTGGGATGCCCGCCGGAAAGAGTTCGTTCACTCCGGCGTCGGCGAGCGTGCGCCCGGTCGGTGGGCGGTGCTCACCGGTGCGGACGGGTCGGCACGCCGACCACGGCGAGCGAACCGCCCGATCGGTGCACGAGGGGCTCTGCTACAGACCGTGGACGGTGGTGAGGTCGGTGAGTCCCGAGATCGTCAGCACGGGGGCGAGCAGGGGAGTGGCCACGAGTTCGACGCGGTCGGCGCGGAAGAACAGCACGTTGAGACCGGCGCTGTCCAGGTATTCGACGCCGGTGAGGTCGAGGACGACCGGGCCGTGCACGGTGTCCAGGGCCTCGGCCAGGGCGTCGGTGTTCGTCATGTCGATCTCGCCGACAGCCGTCAGCAGCGCCGTGCCGTCGGGCCGCCGGCCGGGGGTCAGGGTGAGCGGAGTGGTCATCACGCGATCCTCGTGTGCATGTCGACGGTGGTCCCGGCGGCGCCGGAGGTGACGGTGACCTGGTGCATCAGCGCTTTCATCAGGGTCATGCCGCGGCCGCGGTGAGCGTTGGCCTCGGGTTGCGGGGTCTTCCACCGACCGGTGTCGGCGACGGTCAGGCGTACGTCGTCGACATACGCCTCGGCGCGCAGCCGGACAGGGTCGCCGGGCGCGTGGCGGTGACCGTGTTCGATGGCGTTGGCGCAGGCTTCACCGACAGCGACCAGGACGTTCTGCGCCGTCTGCGGGGGCAGCTGACACCGTTCCAGCCAGGTGCGCAGCGCCTTGCGGACCGGCGCGAGCTGCGACGACTCGGCAGGGAAGGTCATCTCCAGCGGCGCGGGGTGCCGGTACAGCAACAGGGCGACGTCGTCGTCGTAGCCGTTCTCGGGAGCCAGGCGGGTCATCACGTGGGTCGCGAGATCGTCGACGGCGGCTTCCCTGCCGTCCTGGACGGCTTCACCGGCCTGGTCGATGCCCTCGCTCAGCGGGCGTCGACGGCGCTCGACGAGGCCGTCGGTGTACAGCAGCAGGGTGGCGCGGGCGGGGATGGTGCACTCTCCCTCGGGGCGCGGTCTGCCGGGGCGCACCGCCAGCGGGAGGGACCGCCCGTCCTCCAGGAGGTGGGTGGTGCCGTCGCGGTACGCGAGAATGCCCGGCGGGTGGCCGGCGCTGGAGTAGGTCAGACGGCCGGTCTCCGGGTCGAGGACACCGCAGAACACGGTGGTGCACAGGGCGCCGGGAACGCCGGCGGCGAAGTGGTCCAGGGCCATCAGGGTCTGGGCGGGGCTGGCGTCCTGGAGGAGCAGGGCACGGCAGGCGCTGCGCAACTGTCCCATGACGGTGGCCGCTTCCAGTCCCCTGCCGACGCAGTCTCCCACCACGATGCCGATCCGCCCGTCGGGCAGGGCGACGGTGTCGTACCAGTCACCGCCCACTTCCAGGGGCTGGGTGGCCGGTTCGTAGCGGACGGCGAAGCCGTCGGGCAGGTGGGAGGGGCCCAGGATGGCCCGCTGAAGGGCGATGGCGGTCTCACGCTGCTGGTCGATCTGGTGGACACGGACCAGGCCCTGGGCCAGGTGCCCCGCCAGCAGCGACAACAGCAGTCTGTCCTCGTCGGTGAAGGGCCGGTTCTGGCCCAGGTCCACCCACAGCACCATCGGGCCGTCGGGGTGTTCCACGGTGATGCCCGCACCGGTGTGGTCGGTGACCGGAGTCAGCAGGGGCCGCTCGCGGAGCGCGACCAGTGCCTCGCGCCGGTCGGCGGGCAACTCCTGCCAGTGCGGTGCGGCGTCCGTGGCGGTCAGTACCGGCTCCGCCCGATGGCCGAAGACGACGGCCAGGACCTGCCGGGCCCGCCACAGTTCCTTCAGTTCGCTCAGGGCACCGGTCAGCGCCTCGGGCAGACTCGTGGCCTGGGAGACCCGCAGGCTCAGCGCCGCGAGGGCGCTGTCGCGCTGGACGGCGTAGTGCTCGGCGGTGACGTCACGGAAGGTGCCCACGATCACGCGCTGCCCGGTGTCGGGGTCCTGTACCTGGTTGAAGGCGGCATCGATCCACAGCCGATGCCCGTCGCGGTGGGTGACGGGAACGGTGTAGCGACCGTGCCCCTCCCCCATCAGACCGGTGAACGCCTCGTGGGTCTGGCGGTGAGCGTCCGGGTCGCTGTCGGCGTCCGGCCACCACGGGTGGATCGGCGCGTAGGGCAGCTCCTCGGGGCCGTAACCCAGGATGCCGGTGAACGCCGCGTTGATCTCGACGACCGCGCCGCCCTCGTCGCAGACGAAGAACGCCTCTTGCAGCGAGTCGACCAGCGCGGTGCGCCAGCGGGCGTGATGGGTGCGCAGGCGGGACAGTTCCACGTTGGCCCGCACCCGCGCCAGCAGTTCGGCCGCCGCGAACGGCTTGACGAGATAGTCGTCGGCACCGGCCTGAAGGCCCTCGATGGAGGCCTCCTGACCGGCTCGGGCGGAGAGCAGCAGCACGGGCACGGCCGCGGTACGCGAATCCGCGCGAAGCTCCCGCACCAGGGACAGTCCGTCGAGCTCGGGCATCATGACGTCGCTGACCACGAGATCCGGGGCGTCGGCGCGGACGGCTCGCAGGGCTTGGCGACCGTCGACGACCGCTTGCACGTGATATCCGGCGCCGCGCAGGATGCGGGTGAGGTACTCGCGCATGTCGGCGTTGTCGTCGGCGATCAACACCCGAGCCGGTACGACGGGTCCGGAGGTGTAGGGCACTGCGCCGTCGGACGTCGGCACCATGGGCATGTCCGGCCCGGACGTGCCGGTGGGCAGCCAGCGCAGTGCCTCCAGGACGTACGGCTCGGCCGTGGCCGAGACCGCCCCGGCGGACGGGGCCGACGTGAGGGCGTCGGCGGGCAGGTGCCCGGAGCCGAAGGGCAGCCGGATGGTGAAGCGGGTGCCCCGGCCCACGGCGCTGTCGGCGTTGATCGTGCCGCCGTGCAGGCCTACCAGCTCCTTGACCAGGGCGAGGCCGATGCCGCTGCCCTCGTTGGAGCGGGAGCGGGCCGTCTCGATGCGGTGGAAGCGTTCGAAGAGCCTCGGCATCTCCGTCGCGGGCACCCCTATGCCGGTGTCGGCGACCGTGACCACCGCGTGGTCGCCCTCGGCTCGGACCGCGACGCGGAGGGAACCCTCGAAGGTGAACTTCAGCGCGTTGCTGAGCAGGTTGAGGACCACCTTCTCCCACATGCCCCGGTCGATGTACACCGGCTCGTCCAGCGCGGGGCAGTCGACCTCGAAGGCGAGTCCGGCCTTGTCCACGGCCGAGCGGAAGACACTGGCCAGCTCCGCCGTGACCGCCGACAGGTCCACCGGCTCGTACCTGGCCTGCATCCGCCCGGCTTCGATGCGGGAGAAGTCCAGCAGACTGTTGACGAGTTTGCCCAGTCGGAGACCGTTGCGGTGGATGGCCTCCAGCTCCTCGCGCACCCGGGGGTCGGCGCCGTCGAACCGCGCGCGGAGCTCTTCCACCGGCCCCATGATCAGCGTGAGCGGGGTGCGGAACTCGTGGCTGATGTTCGAGAAGAACGTGGTCTTCGCCCGGTCCAGCTCCGCCAGCTCCTCGGCCCGCCGCTGCTGGGCCTGGTAGCTGCGCGCGCTGGCGATCCCGGCGGCGATGTGTCCGGCGACCAGCTCGACGAAACCGCGGTAGCCCGCGCCCAGGGGGCGGTACCGGTTCAGGCCGGCCACCAGGAACCCGTAGGGCGCGCTCCCCTGTTGCAGCATGGGCACGACCAGGGCCCGGGTGGGCGGCTCCGGCCACTCCCCGGCGGGCAGCGCGGTGAACGGGGCGCCGTCGAGGGTCAGGACCGCGGACTCTCCCCGGGCCGGCGCGGCGGTCGGCCACGGGGCGTCCTCGGCGTTCGCCGGCAGGGTGTCGGGCGCCGCCGGGTGTCCGGCGGACAGCCCGGTGGACGCCGCCAGTCGCGCGGTGCCGTCCGGCTGGAAGAGGTACGTCAGGGTGAACGGCAGGTCACGCGGATTGCGGCCGAGCTGCTGACCGGCGAAGGCGAGCATCTCCTCCTCGGTCCGTACGACGCTGGGGTCCGACCCGAGGTCACGAAGCGTCGCCATCCGCCGTTCGCCGATGACCCGCTCGGTCTCCTCGCTGACCACGCACAGCATCCCGACCACCGCCCCGCAGTCGTCCCGCAGCGGGCTGTAGGAGAAGGTGTGGTAGCTCTCCTCGGGATACCCCGACCTCTCGAGGAACAGCAGCAGCGCCTCGTCCCAGGTGGCGTCGCCGGTGGCCAGTACGGCGTCGATGCGCGGGCCGATGTCGTCCCAGATCTCCGTCCACACCTGGCTCGCGGGGCGGCCCAGGGCCCAGGGGTACTTCTGGCCCAGGGTGTCCCGGCGGTAGGCCGCGTTGCAGAAGAACGTCAGGTCGGTCCCCCATGCCATCCACATGGGAAAGCGTGACGAGAGCAGGATGCTGACGGCGGTCCGCAAACTCTGCGGCCAGCCGTCCGGCGGCCCGAGCGGGGTCGCGGACCAGTCCACCGCCGCGAGGTCCCCGCCGACCTCCGCGTCGGCGGCGAACACATCGGCCGCACCGGCCGACGGCCGGTGCTCGGCATCCGCAGAACGCCCCACAGGTGACCCCTTCGTCCACACTGTCCAACCCTGGCCACCGCGGGACCGCGGCATGGCCGACCCTCGTACCGCGTCCTCGGCAGGGCGACGTACCCACCGGGCGGGCAGGCCGACGCGAACGGTGTCTGCCTGGCACTTTCCCGCCGGTACCGCAACCGTCCTGCCCACGTCGGGACCGATCGCTTCGTAGGATAGGCCGACCAGCCGGGGCAGCAGCACCGGGCACGACCCAGAGGGCGACTCACGCGGGGGACGGCGGCAATGACTTCGAGTGCGTCGGCACGCCTCCTCGACCTGTCCCCCGACGAGGACAGAGGCGTGTCCGTCCACCGGTACGCGCTGGCGGACACCTCCTCCGATCACGCTTTCGCCAGAATCGTCTCCCTGGCGGCCCGGATCTTCGACGCCCCCATGGCCGGCGTGGCGATCGTGGACGCCGACCGGGTGCGGCTCGGGGCCGCCCAGGGCGTGCCCCACGGGGCCGAGACGGTGGGCCTGCCGGGGCTGTCCCTCTCGGCCGTCCTGCAACCGCGTCCGTACGTGGTCACCGACGCCCTCACCGATCCGCGCACCGCGGATCACCCACTGGTATGTGGTGAACCCGGGATCCGGTTCCACGCCGCCGCGCCGATCACCACCGCCGACGGACAGCGTCTGGGTACCGTCAACGTGTGGGACACCCGCCCGCGCCGGCCCACCGGTGACCAGCTCGACGCTCTGCACGACCTGGCGGCCCTGGTCATGGAAGACCTCGATCTGCGTCTGTCCGCTCTGCGTACCGTGGCCGCCGAGCGCGCGCGGCGTGCCGACGCCGAACGTCTGGCCCGCACCCTGCAACGCACCCTGCTGCCCCCGGCCCTGCCCGCGGTGCCCGGCCTCCTCACGGCCGCCGCCTACCACACCGCCTCCCCGGACGAGGTCGGTGGCGACTTCTACGATCTGTTCCCGCTGGACGACGGCCGGTGGGCCTTCTTCATCGGCGACGTGTGCGGCAAGGGCGCCGGTGCCGCAGCCCTCACCTCCCTCACCCGCTACACCCTGCGGGCCGCCGCCATCTACGACCCGGACCCCTGCACCGTCCTGAGCAACCTCGACACCGTCCTCAAAGGGGAGCAACAAGGTGGCGCTCCCCGTCACTGCACCGCCCTGTTCGGCGTGTTGGAACCGGTCGGGGAACACTCCTTCACGATCACGCTGGCCGGTGGTGGCCATCCCCCCGCTCTCGTCCTTCGTGCCGACGGGACCGTGGAGCCGATCTCCACGATGGGCGGCCAGCTCATCGGCCTGCTGCCGGAGCCGCGGTTCGTGCCGGCCACCACCCGCCTCGGTCCGGGCGAGGCTTTGCTGCTGTACACCGACGGCCTGGTCGAGGCGCGCACACCCGACGGCGCCGTACTGGGCCAAGAACGTCTCATCAGGCATCTCACGACCACCGGCGGGTCGTCGGCCGACCAGTTGCTGCACACTGTGGACGGCCTCCTCGGCAGCCTGGGTCCGGGCGTCGGCGACGACACCGCCCTGCTCGCCCTGTCCGTACCCGTACCACCCGCATCACCCCCTCAGGAGAACCGGTGACCGAGCCCACCCTGACCGTCGGCCAGCAGATCCACGAGGCCGGCCCCGTCCTGCTGAAGGTGACGGGCGAACTCGACCATCACACCGCCCCGCAGCTCACCCGGGCGCTGGAGAGCATCCCTCTCGCGCCCAGCGCCCCCCTGGTGATCGACCTCTCCGGTCTCACGTACTGCGACTCCACGGGCATCACCGTGCTCGTCACCGCCTACCACCGCACCGGGGCCGCCGGCAGTTCCCTCAGCCTGGCCGGACTCAGCCACGATCTCACCCGCGTCTTCCAGACCGTCGGACTGGACCAGGTGTTCGTCCTCCACCCCACCACCGACGACGCTCTCGCCGCACTCCACCACTGACCTGCCGTGGCGTACCGCACCCGTACGGAGCGGCCGGGCGTCGGGACGGCACCGCCGCCGGGGCGGACCGGCATCGGCCGGGGCCTAATCTGTCGAGGCCATGGCCTACCGTCTTCGGGTATCGAGGTGCGACGCAGAGCAGGACGCCCGGTTCGATCTGTCCGCTTTCGGTCTCAGCGAGATAGCCCGGTGTGGTGTCCACCTGCGGAAAGAGGCCGGCGGGGCGGCGTGTCTCCACCGAGCGGCACGAGCGCCTGGTCACCGGCCTCGCCGCGCAGACCGCCGTGGCCCTTCAGAACGCGCAGACGTACCGCCACGAGCGGGAAGCGGCCATGGAGTTGCAGCGCCACCTGCTGCCGACTTGCCGCGCGTGGCGGGGATCGCCAGCACATCGCGGTACCTGCCCGCCACCCGTGACCGCGGCGTCGGCGGTGACCGGGTGGATCTCATACCGCTCGCGGACGGTGCGGTGGCGCTGGTCGTACGTGACTACGCCCCGGTCTCCGGGGCGGTCCCGGACGCACGCCGGCTGGTGTCGGAGGTCATGCGCGAGTGGGACCTCGCCCATCTGGTGAACGACATGATGCTGATCGCCGACGAGATGGTCGCCAACGCCGTACGCCACGCCAGGACACCGCTGCGCGTCGAGTTGCGGCGGGCCGGTGAACGCGTCGTCCTGGAGGTCACGGACAGCAGTCCCGAGGAACCTCGTCCGATCGTCTCCCATCCCGGGCAGTTCGGGCACCGGGGCATATTCTTGGTGGACGCCATCGCGACGCGCTGGGGCACCCGCGGGATCGACGGAGGAAAAGTGGTGTGGGCGGAGGTCAAGACCTCGTGATGAGCTGCCTCGATCCGCTGCCCGACCGGAACCGGGACGACCGGCCGGCCCGTTCGCCCCTCACACAGGAGAGCCGCCCCCGATGACCCCGTCCGGCCGCGAGGGGCACGAGCCCGCCGACACCCCACCATCGGCCGATCCCCACAGCCTGCTTCCCGCGGGCCCCACGCTGACCCTCGCCTCGCACCGCGGTCCACGACACGCGGTCGTCGCCGTGGACGGCCCCATCGACTAACACACCGCACCCCAACTGCTGGGGCACCTCGCCACCAAGGAGATGCAGGACGTCCCGGTGCTGATCCTCGATCTGACCCGTGTGGACTTCTGCGACTCCAGTGCTCTGGGCGCCTTCGTCGAGATCCACCGCCGCCGTTCGGACGCGGGGCGCCGTTTCGCGTTGACGGGTCTTCAACCGGAGGTCAGACGCATCCTGGAGCTCACCCGCCTGACATCCGTGCTGCCGGTGCGCGAGACGGTCGAAGACGCGCTTTCCGACAACTGACCTCCTGGCTCTGTGACAGCCGTCCGAGGACGGGTCGGAACAGCCCTGGCCGCCGCCGTCGCCCCGGAGCCGGAAATCTTTCCGCGCCGGTCGCCGCGACCGCCGTCGCCGCGGCTCTCCTCCTCGGCGGCGTCTGCGGTGTGAACCCGTCCCCCGTCCCCCCTCGGCGATCACGGGCACGAGCAGCCGGTGACTCTTGGCCGACACCCCGAACGGGTCTGCTCCCGGCCTTGCGGTCGGCCAGACACCTGTCTGATATGTCATGGTCAAGTACTGATGCGCTGTTTACTTCCGTACCCACGGGTACTCGGAGCGGGCAGGTTGATCTTCTGGCGGTGCCCCGCGGAGTGCATCAGGTGCTTCGCAGACACAAGAGGACCCAGACACATGGACACGAGGAGCCCGGTCGGCAACCCGGCCCACCGCGCGGGCGGTGACGCACCGCTGATTCCACCCGCAGGCTGTCCGCCGAGACGAAGTCGGCGCTGAAGACCACGGAGTCTTCGTCTACCTCGCCGCCGTCGTCGCGGTCCTGATCGCCTGCTGTACATCGTGATCCTGACCGTCGGATACACGATCAGCCGAGGACTGGCCAAATCCGGAAGTCGAGACCCCTACGACGGCAGCCGGGGAGCCCGCTCGCCAGGAAGCGGAGAACGGGGACGCGGGAACGCTGTCCCTCGGGACACGTCTCGCACACGGCCCGCCTGAGCCGGCACAGGGCAGGCGGGCCCTTGCCGGGCCGAACGGCCGGCACCACGGAGTGCTCGCCCGGCCGGATCCGGGCCGATTCTTCGTTGCGGGGCGTACCGGGGCCGACTCGGTTCCCGCGGCGTCCGCGAGGCGGTCGACGACGCCCCCGGAGCAGATCAGTGCCACTGGCCCCGTCCGGGTCGGAGCCGGAATCCGGCTCCGACCACGGGGCTCGTGGCCCGTAGGTTCACCCACCGGTTCGCGTGAGGAGCAATGGGCATGGCAAGTGAGCAGTCGGGCAGCCGGCGAAACAGGTCGGTACCGGTACCGGTGGCGGACCGGGTCGGTTGGGACGCGGTGGACGTGCGGGCCGTCGACACCGCGCGGCTGCTGGCGGCCGACGCGGTGCAGAAGGTCGGCAACGGCCATCCCGGAACGGCGATGAGCCTGGCCCCGCTGGCGTACCTGCTGTTCCAGAACGTGATGCGGCACGACCCGAGCGACGACCAGTGGCTGGGGCGGGACCGTTTCGTGCTCTCCTGCGGACACTCCAGCCTTACCCTCTACATCCAGCTCTACCTGTCCGGGTACGGGCTGGAGCTGTCCGACCTGGAGGCGTACCGGACCTGGGGCTCGGCCACTCCCGGCCACCCGGAGTACCGGCACACCCGCGGTGTGGAGATCACCACCGGCCCGCTGGGCCAGGGTCTGGCGAGCGCGGTGGGCATGGCGATGGCCGCCCGCCGCGAGCGCGGCCTGCTGGATCCCGACGCCGCGCCGGGCGACAGCCCCTTCGACCACCACGTCTACGTGGTCGCGTCGGACGGCGACATGATGGAGGGCGTCACCTCCGAGGCCGCCTCGCTGGCCGGCCACCAGGAGCTGGGCAACCTGATCACGTTCTACGACTCCAACCACATCTCCATCGAGGACGACACCGACGTCTCCTTCAGTGAGGACGTTCCCGCCCGGTACGCCGCCTACGGCTGGCACGTGCAGACCGTGGACTGGACCCGCACCGGCTCGTACGTCGAGGACGTCGACGCGGTGCTGGCCGCGATCGAGGAGGCCAGGCGCCAGACCGACCGCCCGTCGCTGATCATGCTGCGCACGCTGATCGGCTGGCCGGCTCCGAACAAGCAGAACACGGGCAAGGCGCACGGCTCGGCGCTCGGCGACGACGAGGTCGCCGCCACCAAGCGGGTGCTCGGCTTCGACCTGGAGCAGCTGTTCACCGTCGAGGACGACGTGTTGAGCCGGACCCGCGCGGTGGCCGGCCGGGGCCGCGAAGCGCACGCCGAGTGGGAGCGCGGTTTCGCGGCGTGGCGCGAGGCGAACCCGGACCGCGCCGCCCTGCTCGACCGGCTCCAGGCGCAGGAGATGCCCGATGGCTGGGCCGACGCGCTGCCGACGTTCCCGGCCGACCCGAAGGGCATGGCCACCCGCAAGGCGTCCGGCCAGGTCCTGACCGCGCTGGCGCCGGTGCTGCCGGAGCTGTGGGGCGGCTCGGCGGACCTGGCCGAGAGCAACAACACCACCATGAGCGGCGAGCCTTCCTTCGTTCCCGCCGACCGGCAGACCAAGGAGTGGAAGGGCGGCCCGTACGGCCGCACCCTGCACTTCGGTATCCGTGAGCACGCGATGGGCGCCATCCTCAACGGCATCGCCCTCCAGAGCCTGACCCGCCCCTACGGCGGCACGTTCCTGACGTTCTCCGACTACATGCGCCCCGCCGTACGGCTCGCCGCGCTGATGAAGCTGCCCGCCGTCTACGTCTGGACCCATGACTCCATCGGCCTGGGCGAGGACGGCCCCACCCACCAGCCCGTGGAACACCTGGCCGCCCTGCGTGCCATTCCCGGCCTCGACGTGGTGCGCCCCGCGGACGCGAACGAGACAGCCGCCTGCTGGCGTACCGTCCTGGAACACACGGACCGGCCCGCCGGGCTGGTCCTCACCCGGCAGAACTTGCCCGTCCTGGACCGCGACGGCGGAGAGTACGCCCCCGCGCGGGAGGCGGCCCGAGGCGGTTACGTCCTCGCCGACGCGGCGGACGGCGCCGCCCCGGACGTCATCCTGATCGCGACGGGCTCCGAGGTCCAGATCGCTCTGGACGCCCGTGAGCTGCTGACGGCCGACGGACTCGCGGTGCGCGTCGTGTCGATGCCCTGCCGGGAGTGGTTCGCCGCCCAGCCGCCTGCCTACCAGGACCAGGTGCTGCCGCCGGACGTGCGCGCCCGGGTCAGCGTCGAGGCCGCGGTCGGGCAGGGCTGGCGCGAGGTGGTCGGTGACGCCGGACGGATCGTGAGCCTGGAGCACTACGGCGCCTCCGCCGACTACCAGCGCCTGTACGCCGAGTTCGGCATCACGCCGCAGGCCGTCGCCGAAGCCGCCCGTGACAGCGTCCGCGACACCCGCCAGGCACCGCGTCCCGGCGGCCACCAGCGCACTTCCGCCCCCACCGACGGGGGCACCGGTGACCGGGGCTGACGGCCCGGCCCGATGTCCCGGGCCGGCGACGGTCCCCAGGAGACAGTCGGTGAGCAGCGAGGAAGTCGCCGCGCGTACCGCCGTCGGGCCGGCGTCACCTGTCCGGGAACCCGGCACACGGCGGCTGCCTCACGGTGGCCCGTGCAACTCGTCCCACGTCGTCGCCGCGTGGTCCGGACCGGCCCGCCGCCGACTTCGGTCCCCATATCCTCCCGGAGGTTCACATGTCCGCTGCCACCGCGTCCGATCCGCTCGCCGAACTGTCAGCCGCCGGGGTGTCGGTGTGGCTGGACGACCTGTCGCGTGAACTCCTCGCGGGCGGGGGGTTGGAGAAGCTGATCGCGGAGAAACACGTGGTGGGGGTGACGACGAACCCGACGATCTTCGCCTCCGCGCTGTCCAAGGGAGACCGCTACACGGAGCAGCTGCGCCGACTGCGCGGCGAGGGCAGGAGCGTCGACGAGGCCGTCTTCGCCGTCACCACCGACGACGTACGCGCCGGCTGCCGGACGTTCGGCCCGGTCCACCGGCGGACCGGCGGCCTGGACGGGCGGGTGTCGATCGAGGTCGACCCCCGACTGGCCAGGGATACCGACGCGACCATCGCGCAGGCACGCGACCTGTGGGCGACGGTCGGCGAACCGAACCTCTACGTCAAGATCCCAGCCACCCACGAGGGATTGCGGGCGATCACCGCCGTCATCGCCCAGGGGATCAGTGTGAATGTCACGCTGATCTTCTCGCTGGACCGCTACCGCGCGGTGATGGACGCCTATCTGACGGGCCTGGAGCAGGCCCGGGACGCCGGACACGACCTGGCCGGCATCCATTCGGTGGCTTCGTTCTTCGTCTCGCGGGTCGACACGGAGGTCGACCGGCGCCTCGACGCCATCGGCACCCCCGAGGCCCGCGCCCTCAAGGGCAAGGCCGCGATCGCCAACGCTCGACTGGCCCATCAGGCGTACGAGCGGATGACCGCCGAGCCGCGTTGGCGGAGTCTGGCCGCGGCGGGTGCCCTTCCGCAGCGTCCCCTGTGGGCATCCACCGGTGTCAAGGACCCGGCGTACCCCGACACCATGTACGTCAGCGAACTCGTGATCGCGGGCACCGTCAACACCATGCCCGGCACCACACTCGCCGCGTTCGCCGACCACGGCGTCGTCCAGGCCCGCACACCGGCGTCCGGCGACTACACCGAGGCTGCCGCCCACTTCCAGGCGCTGGGCCGCGTCGGCGTCGACTTCGCGGATGTCACCGACACCCTCGAACGTGAGGGACTGGCCAAGTTCGAGAAGAGCTGGGCGGAACTCGGCAGCACCGTGGGCCGCGAGATGCTCTCCGCGGCCCACGAGGAGGAAGACGGCGCCGGACAGGCGGCGAACGCGAACACCGCGTCGACGGCGAAGGGGCCCTCGGAGAGCGCCGAGCTGCTGGCGATCTACCTCAACGATCACCTGTCGGGCGCGACCGCGGGCCTGGAACTCTTCCGGCGGGCCGCGCAGGCCCAGCAGGGCCACCAGGAGAACACCTCGCTGGTCGAACTGGCCAAGCAGGCCGAGCAGGACCGGGACTCCCTGGTACAGATCATGGCCGACCTCGACGTGGCCACCGCCCACTCGAAGATCGCCCTCGGCTGGCTCGCCGAGAAGGCCGGCCGCCTCAAGCCCAACGGCCACCTCTTCTCCCGGTCCCCCCTCAGCGACGTCCTGGAACTGGAGTCCATGCGCCTGGCCGTGGAGGGGAAAGCAGGCTGCTGGCGCCTCCTGCGCGCCCTGGCGGAAACCGACGATCGGCTCTACGCCGAACACCTGGACTCCCTCCTGGAACGCGCGGACCGCCAGAGCGTGATGCTCGAGGAGATGCGCCTCGCGGCCGCCCGCCGAGTCTTCCGTGCCGCGCAGGACCCCGCACGACCCTCCGCGTGAACGCGGGAACCGGCTGCGACCCGGAGGGCCGCAGCCGGTTCCTGTCGGACGTGCCCCTCCGCACGGCTCGGCTCGGCTCAGGGGACCCGCATCCCCGCCCGCCGGGTCACCGGTGCTTCGTACCGTGGGCGGGGCGGGTGGTGGCCGTCAGGCGGTGCTGAGCATGCCTTCGCGCAGGTGGGCCAGGAGACGGGAGATCAGCCGGGAGACGTGCATCTGGGAGACGCCGAGGCGTTC
>NZ_JBVIQK010000012.1:0-256454 GCF_055577115.1 Streptomyces sp. NPDC033216
GAGGTCAAAACCAACCACTTTCTCCTCCTCCTCAGTAGCGTCCGTGGGTTCTTTTTCCCCCCCCCCCCCCCCCCCCCCCCCCCCCCCCCCCCCCCCCACCCCGCCCAGCCTGTCCGGACGCGTGCCCCGGCGGGTGATCGGCGGCGGGTCGGGCCCGGCCGTGGTGGCCGGGGACGTCCGGAAGGGCTCTCTTCAGTCCGGGTCGAAGCGGGTCGTGCCGTCGACGATCTCCTGGGCCACGTCCGTGACCGTGCGGCCCTCCACGAAGGCGTGGGCCCGGAGGAGGGCGAGGGCCTCGTCGGGGTGCACTCCCCGTTGGGCCATGACCATGCCGACCGCCTGGTGCACGCCGTCGTGGCCGGTGGCCAGAGGGCTCAGCCAGATGCCGTCGCCGTACCGGCCGGCGCCCTCGTCGTGGGGCAGGGCCATGAGGGCCACCGTCAGCACGTCCGCCACCAGCCACGCCGTGCGGACCTCGTCGGCGGCCAGCTCGCCGGGGACGTCCCGGTAGAGGTCCAGGGTGCCCACGCACACCGCGCGGTCGCCCAGGGGCAGGGCGTACACCGCCCGGACCCCGGCGGCGGCCGCCTGCTGGGCGAACACCGGCCAGCGGGACGCGTCCCGGCCGGCCGTGAGGTCGGCCGCGAACACCGGCGCGCCGGTCTCGGCCGCCCACAGGCAGGGCCCGTCGCCCAGCGTGGCCTGTATCTCCATCAGACGCGCGGCCCGCTCACTGCTCGCGCTCAGCGGGACCGGCATCCCCTCGCCGCGCAGCGACACGCTGGCGCCGATCACCGGCAGCAGCCGTACCGCCGCGGCGCACAGCCGCTCCGGTACGTCCCGGGGTTCGACGCCGCGCACCTCCTGGGCGATCACCTGGGCGACCCGTTCGCGGTTCCGGTCGGTCATGGTGATCACCTCCGTCCGCGGATGTCGGGTCCGTCCCTTCCGGGTCCCTTCCTGGCCCGCCGGGTACCGCCCTCGCGGGGACCGGAAACCGGCCGGGCCCAGGCCTTCTCGAACGGATCCGCGGGCCGGTCCACCCGCGGGACGGCCAGCGCGTCAGTCACCGCGTCGAGGACCGGCGGCCAGGCCGCGCCCCGCCGGTCGGCCCGCTGTGCGGGAAGGCGGCTGTGCGCGAGCCCGGCTTCGGCGGAGAGCGGCCTGTGACGGCCGGGAACGGGGGAAGGGCCCGCCGCGCAGGGCGCTACAGCGGTGGCTGCGCGGGCGCCGGGCCCAGTGTGGTCGTACCCGGGGCCGTACGGTGTCCCAGGCCCGTGCGGTAGGCGTCCAGGGCCGCCTCCACCCGGCCGGTGCGGCGCAGCAGGTCGCCGAGGAGACGGCACAGGTCGGCGAGGTCACCGGCGGCCCCCGCGCGTTCCAGGAGGCTCAGGGCGCGGACGTAGTGCTCCTCGGCGGAGTCGGTGTCGCGGGCGTCCTCGGCGATGATGCCGAGGAGGCGGTGCGCACCGGCCGCGTGCACGGCGCCGCGCTCCGAGGAGAGGTCGCCGAGCACCTCGTGCAGCAGGGCCGCGGCCTCCTCGGACTTGCCGCGGCGGTGCAGGACGTCGGCCAGCTCGACGGCGACCTGGCTGATGTAGAGGGCGGCGCGCTGAGCCGAGAGCATGGCCTGCGCCTGCTTCAACTCGTCCTCGGCATGCTCCAGTTGGTCGTTCTGGGCGTAGACGTAGCCGCGCATCCAGTGGCAGTTGGCGAGTTCCGTGCGCAGGTGGAGCTGGCGGTACAGCTCGGCCGCCTTGGCGAGGGAGGCGTCGGCCTCGGCGAGACGGCCCTCGGCGAGGAGGGTACGGGCCACCGAGCGGTGCATCCGGGCGACGAGAGCCGGATCGCCCACCTGGGGCGCGAGGGCGAGGGCGAACTCGGCGGCCTGGGCGGCGCGGGCCTGGGCACCCATGTCCATGTAGGGGCCGATGACGGAGGCGTACAGCAGCAGCAGCGCGTCGGGGTCGTGCAGACCGCCGCGGTTCAGCTCGTCGAGGGTGGTTTCCAGCAGGTAGACGGCGTACCGGAGTTCTCCCGCGAGGTAGTGGGCGACGGCCCGGCCGCGCAGGGCGGGGACCCTGGCCGGGAGCGGCGCGTGCGCCAGGCACCGCTCCGCCCGCTCGAAGTGCCGACGGGCCGTCTCCAGCTCGCCGGTGTCGATCCCGCACTCCCCGAGCCCCAGCAGCGCGGTGGCCTGCTCCTCCACGAGGCCGTGCTCCTCGGCCTCCGCGAGCAGTTCCGCGTACTGCCGTGCCGCATGCTCCGCCTCCCCGGTGGCCAGGGCCCGCTGGGCCTCGGTGAGGCGCAGCCGCAGATCGGTGACGAGCCGCGCGGAGCGGCCGGTGGCCAGCTCCTCGAAGTCGACGCCGAGCCGATCCGCGATGTGCCTGAGGGCCTCGTCGGAGGGCCGCACCCGGCCGGCCTCCAGGGTCGAGACATAGGCGGGGGTGTAGGTCGGCTCCGCCAACTGGCGTTGGGTGAGACCCTGTTCGACCCGCATGCGCTGCACCCGGCGTCCGATGACCTCCGGTTCGTCCCGCTCACCCACGGCCCGAATCACCCCAACTCCCCCTGAGCCTCTTGCCGTTCGGCTCGCGCAGCCTCTAGGTTAAACGGCGTGTTAAGCATGCTTAATACACGGTTGACGTAACGGGCGCCTGTTGTTGTCGCTTTTTGTCCGCCGTCGCTCTGTGTCCGCTGTCGCCGCCGACGTTGCGAGGTCGCCGTGCAGGAACGCACATCCGCACCCTACGGGCGCCCCTCCCAGCGGTACGCGCGAGCCGTGGCGGCGGCCGTCATCGCGGTGGCGGCCCTGATCACCGCCGCCAACGCGGTCCCGGCCCGCGCCACGGACACCCCCCACCTGTCGACCGGCGTGGAGCGGGCCGGCAGGTGAGAGGCGACGGACACTGACAGGAGTGTCCGGCACCCGGAGGCGAGGAGGACAGGCCCTGAGGGCCGCGATCACGCTGGCATGCGGGCCCCGGCACCGCCCTTGATCCGGCTGATCCGGCGCGATCCGGCCTGATCCGAACGAAGAGGCCCTAGCCCTGCGTCTGGAGCTGGCGGAGCTGCTCGCGGACGTGGTCGAGGGCACCCTGCCGGCGGCCCGGCACCCGGACGCGCAGATCCGCGAGCGCGGGGCCGAGATCGCGGGCCCGGCTCCGGTCCGTGATGCGCCCCCACTGGTGGTGGGCCCGGTCCACGGCCGCCTCGACCGGCACCGCGTCGGGCGGCTGCCCCGCGGCCAGCCGGGCCACCGCGACCGCCATCCACGTACGGCAACTGCGCTCGGCGTCCCCCGCGAACATCGCCAGATCCGCCCGCACCTCGGACCAGTGCAGGGCCTCCTCCGACCCGGCCCCGTGCGCGACGAGCGCGGCCTGCTCCCAGCGGGCCGCGAGAGCGTCGGCGGCGGAGTGATCACCGGCTTGGACGGCCGCCGTGATGCCGGCGTGGGGGTCACCCACCAACCCCTCCTGGCGCACCCCCTTCGAGGGAGCTTGCGGTCGAGGCCCCTGCACGGCCGGAAGCGGGGGTCCGGGGGCAGCGCCCCCGGGGACGGGAAGGGCAGGGGCGGCAGGGGCGAAACCCCCTGGGGCACCCACGCCGGGACCCGCGCCCACGCCGGGACCCGGACCCGCACCCGCACCCGCACCCGGCATTGCACCCGGACCCGATCCCGATCCCGGCCCCCACAGCACCAGATCCCCCACCTCTCCCTCCCCCGCGATCCGCGCCAACGCCATCTGATGCAACTGCTCCAGCCCCGGCCGCCCCCCACTGCGCAGCACGGTCGCCACCGCCTTCATGTACGTGGGCGCGGCCAGCCTCCGCCGCCCCACCGGAGGCGCGACCCTCCCGTAGACGGCGACCCCCGACCCGCACTCCAGCCCCCGGCCGCGCAGCCACCCCCACGCCTCGGCGTCCGCGTGCAGGTCGAGCAGCAGCGTCGTCGTCCCGGCCGCCCGCAGCCGCAGCTCCTCGCGGAACCAGTGCCAGGGGAAGCCGGTGTAGCGGACGGTCGACGGCGTCGTACGGGCCAGCGCCAGATGCGGCAGCCGCTGCTTGCGGTCGAGCTGGATCTGACCGGTGACGAACACGGTCAGCGGTCCGGGCGCCGCCGCGGCGGCCCGCAGCCGGGTCAGCACGGCCTGCGGCTCCAGCGGGTCGGCGAGTTCGACGACGTTCGCCGTGTCGGTGCCGGCCAGGACGGCGGGCGGCACGGCCGCGAGCACGGGGAGCACGGACGCCGCGTCCACCAGGCACCCCTTGCCCACGGGTGAGGCCGCGAGGAGCAGCACGGTTCCGGGCATGGTCCCTCCCCCTGTCGATCACGTACGTCAGCACGGTAACCGCTGCCGCCGCGAACGGGGGCCCCAGGTCCGCAAACGTCCCCCTACGGGGCCTTCGCGCCGTCCGTGGCCGGCTCGCCCTCCGTGCTCCCCGCCCACCGCCTCCGTACCGCGAAGATCGTCGTGTCGTCGATGAGGTGGCCGCCGCAGTGCCGCAGGGTGCGGTCGCGTACGTAGGAGACCAGGCGGCCGGGTACGGCGGTGCGCGGGTCGCGGGCGAGGCCTTCGGCGACGTCCTCGGCGAGCGGATAGAAGGCGCCGGTGCGGTCCCGCGCCTCGGTGACACCGTCGGTGACGAGCAGCAGCGTCTCCTCGGGGGCGACGGCGGCGCGCAGCACCGGCGGGAGGCCGCCGGGGGCGAGTTCGGCGAGGCCGAGGGGGAGTCCGCCGCCGTGCGGCAGCGGCCGTACCCCGCCGGGACCGGCGGCGAGCGGCGCCTCGTGCCCGAACAGGACGACCTCGACCACGGCCTGCTCCCCCTCGGGGAACCCCAGCAGGACTGCCGTGGCGAAACGGTCCCCGTCCGCGCGGCCGAGGGCGACGGTGTGGACGCGGTGGCGCCGCATGCGGATCTCCAGCCGTTCGGCGACCGTCGCGAGGTCCGCCTCGTGGTAGGCGGCCTCCCGGAAGGTGCCGAGGAGCGCGGCCGCCGCCTCCACCGCGCCCAGCCCCTTGCCCTGTACGTCGCCGAGGAGGACGCGGGTGCCGTGCGGTCCGGGTTGGATGTCGTAGAAGTCGCCGCCCACGCGCGCGTCGGCGTCGGCGGCCAGGTAGACCGCGGCGTGGTCGAGGTCGCCCCAGCCGGACGGCAGCGGGCGCAGCACCGTACGGCGGGTGGTCTCGGCGATGTGCCGCATGTGCAGCATCCGCCGCTCTCCGCGTACCCGGACCCCGGCTGCCAGGACGGAGAGGACCCCGCCGACCAGGACGAGGACGAGGTCGGCCGGGCCCTCCCGGTACTGGTAGGGCCAGGCGGCGTCCGCAGCGACGTAGGTGACGACCGCCAGCACGGCGAAGAGGGCCGTCGTCCACACCCCGCACAGCGCGGCGGCGAGCGCGGCGACGAACACGCACCAGGAGACGACGCGGAACTCTCCGCTGGTGTTGAAGTCGACGACGGCGATGGCGACCAGCGTCAGCAGCGGCACCAGCCAGGTGACGCTGTGGCCGCGGACCTGGAGCAGTTTCTGCCGCTCCAGCACGTCCCGGCGCCGGGCGCGCGGATACCGGGCGAGCAGCCCCTGGCCCCCTCGGTCGCTCACCGCTTCAGCGAAACACGCTCGCGCACCGTCCGCATCCCGGCCCGCCACGCGCGCGGACCGCGTCCCACCGACTTGCCACCCACCCTGCCCCGGTGTGCCCTGGAAGCGGGGGGCGAGGAGAGAGGAGTGCTCCCATGGCTCATGCGGAACCCACACCGGGCAGGCGGACACCGGGCATCACCTCCGGGTCCCGTGCGGGCGACCCGCCCGACGTCTTCGGCGAACGGACCCACCTGGTCATGAAGTGGGCGGTGCCGGTGGCGCTCGGGCTCGTCTACGGCTACTGGGCCGCGGCGAACCGGCGCAGCGCCGGGCCGATCACCGGCTGGAACATCCTGTTCGGCTTCGTGGCCGCGCTCGCGTTCATCGCGCTGTACGTCGCCGTCCGCGCCGTGGCCCCGCGCCTGCGGCGCGAAGCGCACGCCCTGCTGTGGGCCGTTTTCGCCGGCTGCGCGATCGGTTTCCTCATCAACCAGAGCGGAGCGAGCGCGCTGTACTCCGCGGGTGTCTCGCTGGTGGTCGCGGCGGGCTTCTTCGCGGCGATGTTCTACCGCTACTACACGCACGAGGACGCGCGGGGACACCGCATCGGGTAGCTCCCGTCCCCTGCCGTGCGTGGGCCCCGGCGGTTCTCGCCGGGGCCCACGGCTTCCCTCATCCCTCCACTCACCGGACGGGCGGGACCCACTCCCGGCCGTCCGAGGAGGTTCCGGTGGCGCTGAAGCTCCAGGAGCCCGAGAAAGTGAAGCCGAAGCCGGCGGTGCCGGACCCGGTGAGGCTCCTAGGCTCGCCCTCCCGGGCCTGGTGCCGGCCGGTCCGGTCGCCGTCCTTCCAGCGCGGGCAGGGGTCGACGCAGTCGGGCACCCGCTGGCCGCCGGTGTGCACGAAGGCGGCGCTCGCCCAGGCCCGCGCGCCGACGAGCCGGTACCAGTGCGCGTCGCCGTTGAAGCTCTGCCCCAGCACCCGGCACTCCACCCGGTCCCGACTGCCCGGCGCGAGCGTGCCGGCGGAGGGTGCGTGCGTGGTGGGCGCCTGCCGCAGCGTCAGGTCGGTGCGGGAGGTGATGGTGCCCAGCACGACGTCGCCACCTTGTGCCGAGGCTTCGGTGGAGGTCGGCGCGGCCGCCGACGCCGTGGTACCGAGCGCCGTGAAGGCGAGCGTGCCACCGGCGAACAGGGCCGCGGCGGCGGTCCACAGGGCCGGTGTCCGCTTGACGGGTGTCCGCAGGGCAGGTGTCCGCGTGGCGGAAGTCCGCGTGGCCGGTGTCCGCTTGACGGGTGTCCGCAGGGCAGGTGTCCGCGTGGCGGAAGTCCGCGTGGCCGGTGTCCGCGTGGCGGGAGTCCGCAGGGCCGGAGTGGTGCGCATGATCGCCTCCTTCTCCCCAGACCCATGAGACACCCGTTCGGATGAACGCTCCACCTGAGGACGGAATCCGCAGCTCCGGCCGGCCGGCCACCCGACTGGCCGTCCCCGCTCGCGCCTCCGGTCCGTACGCACTTGCCTGGAGACGTGTCCCGAGGCCTGCGGACCGCCGTGTCGGCCGCCCTGATCGCCCTGTCCTGCCTCCTGACGCCGTTCGGCGCAGTGGCGGCCTGGGCGGCTCACGGCCTCACGGACACCGGCCGGTACGTCGCCACCATGGCGCCGCTCGCCTCCGACCCGGCCGTACGGGACGCCGTGGTCGACACGGTCGGCGACGGCATCCTGCGCAGGGCGTCCGCCGAACGCGCCCCGCTGGGGCCCGAGACGACCACTTTCGTGCGGGACGCGCTGCGCTCCTTCACCCGCACCCGCGCCTACCGCACCGCGTGGGACGCGGGCAACGCGGCCGCGCACACCGCCCTGATGTCGGCCCTGCGCGACGAGCGTCGCCGCGAGGTCACCGTCGACCTGGCCCCGGTGGCCGCCCGCGTACGCGCCCGGATGATCGCCGACCAGGTGCCGTTCGCCGACCGGGTACCGCTCGCGCCCACCCGCGTCGCACTGCTCCCGGCCGCTGAGCTGACCACCCTCCGGAAGGGATACCACGTGCTCGACCTCGCCGGTTTCTGGCTGCCCCTCGCCGCCGTCGTCCTCGCCGTGTCCGGGATCGCCGTCGCGGCCTGCCGCCGCCGCGCCCTCACCGCGGCGGCCCTCGGCACGGCCCTGGGCGGCGCGTTCCTCGGCCTCGCCATCGTCCTCGCCCGCCACCTCACCCTCACGGACCTCCCCGACCCGTCCCGCCGCCCCGCCGCGGCCGCCGTCTACGACGCCCTCACGGCCACCCTGCGCACCGCGTCCTGGTTCCTGCTGGGCGTCGGCCTGGCGGTGGCGGCGGGGGTGTGGCTCACGCGGTACGTGCGGGTGGGCCGCCTGGTCCGCCGCCGCCGGTCGGATCCGACTCCCCTGCCAGCCGGGCCAGTCGGCGCAGCGCCCGCTCCAACTCCCCCTCCGTCGGGGACGCCAGGCCGAGTCTGACCGCGTCCGGGGTGCGGTGCGGGCCGACGGTGAAAGCGGTGCCGGGGGTGACGGCGATGCCGTGTGCGGCGGCGGCGGCCGTGAAAGTGTCCGCCCGCCACGGCGCGGGCAGCTCCCACCAGGCGAAACAGGAGTGCGGGTCGGTCCGTACGGCGAACGCGCCCAGATGGGCTACGAGGATCCGCTGCCGCCGGACGGCGTCCGCCCGCTTCGCCGCCACCAACCGCTCCACGGTCCCGTCCCCGGCCCACCGCACGGCCGCCTCCAGCGCGAACCTCCCCGCACTCCACCCCCCGGACCGCACGGCGGCGGCCACCGCCTCCACCCGGTCCGGCGGCACGACGAGGAAGCCGGCCGTCAGTCCCGGCGCGACCCGCTTGGACAGGCCGTCGACGACGTGGGCGAGACCGGGGGCGTGGGCGGCGAGCGGGGCGGCGTCCGGCCGGAGGAAGGACCAGACGCGGTCCTCGACGACGGGCAGCCCCAGGTCCACCGCTGTAGCGGCGAGTTCGCGCACGCGGCGCTCGGTCGTCGTCAGCGAGGTCGGGTTGTGCAGGGCGGGCTGGACGTACAGTGCGGAGAGGGGAGCGGCCCGGTGCGCGGCGCGCAGGGCCTCCGGCCGCAGCCCCTCGCCGTCGCCGCCGATCGGCACGAGCACGATGCCCAGCCGGCCGGCGATCTCCTTGACCAGCGGATACGTCAACTCCTCCACGCCGACGCGGCCACCCGGCCGGACCAGGGAGGCGAGCGCGGCGGCGATGGCCTGGCGGGCGTTGCCCGTGCAGAGGACCTGTGCCGGCTCGGGGCGCCAGCCGGGGACGGTGAGCAGCCGGGCCGCGGCGGCGCGGACGGCGGCGGTCCCGTCGGCCGCGGCGGTACGCATCGCCTCGGCCAGCACGTCGGCCCGCAGCAGCGACGCCAGTCCGGGCGCGAGAAGTTCCGACTGGCCTGGCACGGTCGGGTAGTTGAGTTCGAGGTTGACCGGCGAGGCCGTGGCCGGTTCGACCAGGGCCCGCCCCTGGGGGACGGGCGGTGCCGCCCGCACGAAGGTGCCGCGCCCGACCTCGCCCACCACCAGTCCGCGCCGCACGAGTTCGGCGTAGACGCGCCCGGCCGTCGACGGTGCGATCCGGTGCGCGCGGGCGAACCGGCGCTGCGGCGGCAGCCGTTGCCCCGGCACGAGCCGCCCGCACGCGATGTCGTCGGCGACGCGATCCGCGATCACCCGGTAGTCGTGCACGACGGCCCCCGTCCCTCGATATTGCACCGAGGGCAAAGATCTTATTGCACCGAGGAGTTGGGCGGACCTAGGGTCGACACATGGCACCCTTCCTCTCATATGAGGACAAGGGCATGGATACCGCCGGACGTATCCCCCTGGTCCTCGTCCACGGCCACCCCTTCGACCACACGATGTGGGCCCCGCAACTGGAGGCCTTCGCCCCCACACGCCGCGTCATCGCCCCCGACCTGCGCGGCTACGGCGCGTCTCCGGTCACCCCCGGCACCACCCTCCTCTCCCGCCTCGCCGAGGACGTCGAGAACCTCCTCGACGACCTGTCGGTGGACACCTTCGTGCTGGCCGGACTGTCGATGGGCGGGCAGATCGCGATGGAGTGCCACGCCCGCCTCGGCGAACGTGTCCGGGGCCTGGTCCTCGCGGACACCTTCGCCGAACCGGAGACCCCCGCCGGCCGGACCGCCCGCACCACCCTCGCCGACCGCCTCCTGACCGAGGGCATGGGCGGTTACGCCGACGAGGTCCTCCTCAAGATGGTCGCCCCGCACGCCCCGCCCGCCGTCAAGGCCCACGTCCACCGCATGATGACGTCCACGCCCCCCGAGGGCGCCGCGGCGGCCCTCCGTGGCCGGGCCGAACGCCCCGACTACCGTCCGCTCCTGCGCCGCGTCACCGTCCCCGCCCTCGTCGTCGTCGGCGCGGACGACGAGTTCACCCCCGTCCACGACGCGGAAACCCTGCACGCCCTCCTCCCCGACTCGACCCTGCGCGTGATCGACCACTGCGGCCACCTGCCGAACCTGGAAAGCCCGCGGGAGTTCAACGCGGCGCTGGGGGAGTTCCTGAGGCGGGTGGACGGGGGCTGACACGGCGGGTGGCGCGGCTCGACCACGTCCTCGTCTCCGACGAGTGCTCCGCGAGCCGCGCCCGCCTCCTCGGCCTCCCCGGCACCGGCCACCACTCCCTGCTCGTCGACGTCACCCTCCACCGGCCCCGGAGGGTCCGGCGGCGCTCGCCGATAATGAACCCATGTCCAGCGAGCTTCCCATCGGCCTCACCCCTCCCGACTGGCTGGTGCGGAACCTGCGGCCCCAGCGCGCCCCCGTCAACAAACCGGCCGTCGCCCGCGCCGCCCTCGCCATGACACTCCCCCTGCTGATCGGACTGGCCGTCGGACAGCCCGCGTACGGGGCGCTCGCCTCCATGGGCGCCCTGTCCGGCGTCATCGGCGACACCGCCGACGCCTACCGGCTGCGCATCCTCAACATCGCGATCCCGCAGGCGTTCGGGGCCGTCGGCATCACCCTCGGCGCGGCCGTGTACGGCCACGGCTGGATCGCGGTGGCCGCCGTCACCGCCGTCGCGCTCGTCTCCGGGATGATCTCGACGATCGGCGCCGTCGCCTCCGTGTCCGGGCTGCTGCTGCTCCTCAACACGGTCGTCGGAGCCGGCCTGACCATGCCCGGCGCCTGGTGGCTCGCGCCCGTCCTGATGACCGGCGGCGGCCTCTTGGTCCTCCTCCTCGCCCTGCTGGCCTGGCCACTGCGCTCCGGCGTCCCCGAACGCGCCGCCGTAGCCGGCACCTACCGCGCCGTCGCCGGCCTCCTCGCCGCCTCCGGCGACGCCACCCCCGGCGCCTACGAGGACGCCCGGTACGCCGTCACGCAGTCCCTGAACCAGTCGTACGACCTCGTCCTCGCCCACCGCGCCCGTCACCACGGCCGCAGCCCCGAACTGACTCGACTGCTCGCCCAGTTGAACGCGATCACCCCGGTCGTCGAGGCCGCCCCCGCCGCCCACCTCGCCGGTCGGCCCCTCCCGCCCGAGGTCCCCGCGGCCGTACGGCATCTCGCGCAGGCCGTGGAAACCGGCTTCACCGGACCCATAGGCCTCGGCCTGCCCACGCCCACCGAGGAGACCGGCCGCGCCGTCGACCACGCCCTGCGCCACGCCGCCGACGTCGTCGCCGCCCCCGACGTCGGCCCTTCCCCACTCCCGTCGCCCGAGCGGGAGGACCCCCCTGCCCCCGTCGACCGGCTCGGGCACCCCGCCGCGCTCCGCGTCCGCGCCGCCCGCGCGGCCCACGACGTCATCCTCTCCGCCGCGTCCTGGCGCTACGGCCTGCGCCTCGCGCTGTGCGTCGGCCTCGCCCAGGTCCTCGTGTCGCTCGTCCCCGTGCCCCGCTCCTACTGGGTCGCCCTGACCATCACCTTCGTCCTCAAACCCGACTTCGGCTCCGTCTTCTCCCGCGCCCTGCTGCGCGCCCTCGGCACGGTCGCCGGGCTGGTCGTCGCGGCGGCGGTGCTCTCACAGGTCCCGCGCGGCGGCTGGGACGTACCGGTGATGCTGCTGCTGGCCCCGCTGATCCCCGCCCTCACCCCGCGCGGCTACGGCTACCAGACCGCGGCGATCACCCCCGTGATCCTGCTCCTCTCCGACGTCCTCAACCACCAGGGCACGGCCCTGCTCCTGCCCCGCCTGGTGGACTCGCTCATCGGCTGCGCGATCGCCCTGGTCGCCGGCTACCTGCTGTGGCCGGAGTCCTGGCACACACGTGTGGGCGACCGCCTCGCCGACGCCGTCGCCGACACGGCCCGCTACGCGGAGGCCGCGTTCGGCAGCCACATCGACCCCCCGGCCCGCGCCCGGATGCGCCGCCGCCTCTACCGCGACCTGTCCGTCATCCGTACGGAGTTCCAGCGCGCCCTCACCGAACCGCCGCCCACGGGGGCCCGTGCCGCCGCCTGGTGGCCGCTGGTCGTCGCCGTCGAACGGATCGTGGACGCGACGACGGCGGCCCGGGTCCGCGTGAAGCACGGAGCCGAGCCGCCGTCCGACGTGGAGATCACCCACGTCGTCCGGCAGCTGCGGGAGCTGTCGGACGGCCTGCGGGAGACCGACGTCCTCCACCCCGTCCGCACGGACCTCACAGGACCGCCGGACAGCGTGCTGGAACCCCTCCGCCAGGAGGTGGCGGCGGCGAGGACGATCGCCTCGCCGCACCGGCCGTGACCCGTCACGGGCGGGGGCCTCAGACGCCGATGTCCGCCCCGTCCTCGCGCCACACCGAGACGACCGCCGGGCGGACGATCCTGCCGGGACCGTCGGGCCAGGTGCTCCTCGGGTTCTCGACCGAGGCGCCGTCCAGCTCGCCCGGGTGCTGCACGGCGACCAGCACGCGCCGCTCCTGGATGAGCGGACCGCAGGTCTCGGCGCCGGTCGGCACCGTCAGGAACTGCTTCAGCTCACCGCGCCGCGGGCCGCGGGTGGCGACCCCGAACAGACCGTCGTGCGAGCCGAGCTGCGAGCCGTCCGTGGAGATCCACAGGTTGCCGTAGGGGTCGAAGGCCACGTTGTCCGGGCAGGAGATCGGGCTGACGGCGTCCTTCGGGAAGCCCGCGAAGTACGTCGCCGGGTCCGCCGGGTCACCGGCCACCAGGAACAGCGACCAGGCGAACCTCGTCGACTCCGGCCGGTTCCAGCGCTCGGTCAGCTCCAGGACGTGCCCGTGCTTGTTGGCGTTGCGCGGGTTGGCCTCGTCCGCCTTGGCGTTGGCGCCGACACCGCGGTTGCTGTTGTTGGTGAGGGCCACGTACACCTTGCCGGTGACCGGGTTGGGCTCGATGTCCTCGGGACGGTCCATCTTCGTCGCGCCGACCTTGTCCCCGGCGAGCCGCGTGAAGACGAACACCTCCTCGGCGGTCATGCCCTCGACGTGCGACACGGCGCCCTTGGCGGTGGCGGTCGCCAGCGGGATCCACTCGCCGCCACCGTCGAACTCGCCGTCGGCCGGCAGCTTGCCCGTGCCGTCGATCTCGATCGCGGGGGAGTCGCCGGTCAGCCTGGCGACGTAAAGCGTCCCCTCGTCGAGCAGCGAGAGGTTGTGCTCGCGCACCGACCGGCCGCTGCCGTGCCTCATCCGCTTGCTGCCGACGAACTTGTAGAAGTAGTCGAAGCGCTCGTCGTCACCGGAGTAGACGACGGGACGGCCGTCGTGCGTGAGCCGGACGGTCGCCGCCTCGTGCTTGAACCGCCCGAGCGCGGTGTGCTTGCGGGGCGTGGACGCCGGGTCGTACGGGTCGAACTCGACGACGTACCCGAAGCGGTGGACCTCGTTCGGCTCCTGGGCGACGTCGAAACGCTTGTCGAAGCGTTCCCACTTGCGCTCGGTGGCGCCGGTCCCGATCCCGTAGCGCTTGTCCGTCGCCCGGCCGCTGTTGGCGAAGTACTGGTTGAAGTTCTCCTCGCCGTGCAGCGTCGTACCCCACGGGGTGGTGCCGCCGGAACAGTTGTTGAGCGTGCCGTACACCGTGGTGCCGGTCGGGTCGGCGGAGGTCTTCAGCAGATCGGACCCGGCGGCGGGCCCGGTCAGCCGGAACTCGGTGGTGGCGGTGACCCGCCGGTTCAGGTGGTGCCGCGGAACGGCGACGAGCCTGCCGGTCCTGCGGTCCCCCTCCACCACCACCGCGGACAGGCCGTGCGCGGCCCAGGCGACCTCGACCTGCTGCCGGGTGGGACGGGCGGCGTCGTAGCCGCGGAACATGAGCACCTCGTCGGTGTACTCGTGGTTCGCGACGAGCAACTGCCGGTTGCGCTCGCCCGGCAGCGGCAGCAGGGCGAGGAAGTCGTTGTTGTACCCGAACTGACCCGCCTGGGCGGCCGCGGTCTGGTTCTCCGGGTCGAAGGCGGGCGCACCGCGCAGAATGGGCTCACCCCAGCGGATCACGACGTTCTGGGTGTATCCGTCCGGTACGACGACGGCGTCCACGGTGTTCGGCGGGACGCTGCCGTAGCGCAGCCCGCGCGCGCCGCCGGAGGGCTTCGACGGCTTTCCGTGGCCGGCCGCGGCCGAATCGGCGGTCGCCGGACGCGCCCCGGCGACACCGGCGGCACCCGCGGCCCCCGCCACGGTGACGACGGCGGCGGCGCGCATCATCGAGCGGCGGCTGAGGGCTCCCGCGATGACATCACCGACGTACTCGTTGTCACTGGTGTTGGGCACCTCGTGGAAGCAGGCGTCACCACACCGGAAACGGCAGGTCATGGCGGATCGTCCGCCCGGATGCGACTGGGACGGCGTTCCGAGCAGCGGCAACAGCTTGCGCACCTTGATCTCCCCTTGTGTGCCCTTGGTATGAGCGTGACGGTAGGGGTACGTATGTGCGGAGGCGCTGACGCTGAGTGAACGGCGGGTGAATCCCCGGCTGCCACAGAGGTGTTCGCGGCGCCGCAAGGCGGTGTTGACACACCCGCCGTACGCCCACTCACCCCTGCCGAAGATCACCCCCAGGGGCCGCTAACCTTACGTGTCCGTCCTGGCCAGGGATTGACGGGAACAACTCACGCGAAGGGTTGCGCACATGGGCATTCTCACTCTCCTGCGGAACGCGTTCGGCCGTTCACGCAAGGGGCGGACCGCAGAGGCGGAGGGTGCGGCGCGGATTCCTTCGCAGACGGAACCCACGAACCACCCCGAGCCGCAGCCGACCGAACCGACGACCCCCACAGCGGTCGTCCCCGCCTCCCCGTCCGAGCAGCCCGCGTCCGAGCCGACGGCTCAGGTACCGGAGCCCCGCACGGCAGCCGAAGAACACGAACTGGTGGCAGCGGCCTTCGACAACATCACCGTCCCGCAGACGCCGCGGGCCCCGGCCCCGGTGGATCCGCCGAAGACGGAGAAGGAACAGCCGGTCACCTCGAAGGACCCGGCGACCACGGAGGAGCCGACCCCTCCCGTCCCGGAGACACCGGCAGCAGAGACGGAACCCCTCACGGAGCCGGCCACGGCGGAGGCGGAGGAACCCGCCACGGAGAAGGCCCCGGCAACGGAGGCGGAAGAGACCGTCACGGAGACGCCCGCACCGGAGGCGGAGGAGGAGGCGGAGGCGGAGGAGACCGTCACGGAGACGCCCGCACCGGAGGCGGAGGAGGAGGCGGAGGAGACCGTCACGGAGACGCCCGCACCGGAGGCGGAGGCTGGGGCGGAGGCGGAGGAGACCGTCACGGAGACGCCCGCACCGGAGGCCGAGGCGGCGAAGCCCGTCACGGAGCCGGCCACGGCAGAGGTGGAACCCGCCACGGAGAAGGCCCCGGCAGCGGAGGCGGAGGAGACCGTCACGGAGACGCCCGCACCGGAGGCCGAGGAGACCGTCACGGAGCCCGCACCGGAGGCCGAGGCTGGGGCGGAGGCGGAGGAGACCGTCACGGAGACGCCCGCACCGGAGGCCGAGGCGGAGGAGACCGTCACGGAGCCCGCCACGGCGGAGGTGGAACCCCTCACGGAGAAGGCCGCTGCGGAGGCGGAGGAACCCGCCACGGAAACGCCCACGCCGTCCGCGGAGCCCGTCGCCGAGGAGCCGACCGAGGCCGCGGCCGAGCCGGTCATCGAGGAGCCGGAGACTGTCCAGGAGCTCGAGGCGGAGGAGCTGACGCCGGAGGCGGAGCCGGCGGAGCCCACGGAGCCCGCGGCCGCCGACGGCGAGGACGCCCCGCAGGGGTCACCCGCGGACGACGACGAATCCCGCACGGGCGGTGCGGGTGGGGACGACCCCGCCGAAGGCGAAGCCGAGGCGAAAGCCACCGACACGGCGGAGCCCGCCGCCGAGGCGAAAGCCACCGACCCGGCGGAGCCACTCCCCCTCCCCACCCCGTCCCACCTCACCACCGCCCACCGGGCAGCCGCGGCCACCCTCACCAAGCTGAACCTCGCCGACGCCCGCGCGGACGTCTACCTCGTCCTGGACCGCTCCGCGTCCATGCGCGCGTACTACAAGGACGGCTCCGTCCAGGCTCTGGCCGACCAGACCCTGGCCCTCGCCGCACACCTCTCCCGGAACCAGCCCCCCACGGTCCACGTCGTCTTCTTCTCGACCGAGCTGGACGGCACCGCCGACCTCACTCTCACCGACCCCGAGAACAAGATCGACGACCTGCACGCGGGGCTGGGCCGCATGGGCCGTACGAGCTACCACGCCGCCGTCGAGGCGGTCGTGGCGCACCACGAGCAGCACGCCGCGTCCCCCGGGTCCCCGGCCCTGGTGGTCTTCCAGACGGACGGCGCCCCGGACGCCAAGACCCCCGCCACCCAGTCCCTCGCGGACGCGGCGGAGAAACACCCCACCCTCTTCTTCTCCTTCGTCGCCTTCGGTGAGCACGACAACAAGGCGTTCGACTACCTCCGCAAGCTGAAGACCGGCAACACGGCGTTCTTCCACGCGGGCCCCACCCCTCGGGAGCTGACGGACCAGGAGCTGTACGAGGGCGTACTGGCCACCTGGCGCCCGTAGGCGCGGGGGAGCCCCCATGTCATCCCACCGCCGCCCGCTTCTCACCCCGTGAAAAGGGAAGCGGGCGGCGTACCCGTGTCGGCTACGATTTCCAGGTTCCGTACATAGCAACCTGGGAGCAGCCCCCGATGGCTCGACACCTCATCACCAGCGCCCTTCCGTACATCAACGGAATCAAGCACCTGGGCAACATGGTGGGGTCCATGCTCCCGGCGGACGTGTACTCCCGGTACCTCCGCCAGCGCGGCCACGACGTCCTGTACATCTGCGCGACGGACGAGCACGGCACGCCGGCCGAGCTGGCCGCGAAGGAGCGGGGCCTGCCGGTGGCGGAGTTCTGCGCGCAGGCCCACGACGCGCAGAAGGCGGTCTACGACGGTTTCGCGCTGGCGTTCGACTACTTCGGCCGCAGCTCCTCCCCGCAGAACGTCGAGATCACCCAGCACTTCGCCCGCCGCCTCCACGAGAACGGTTTCATCGAGGAGCGGGCGATCCGCCAGGTGTACTCGCCCGCCGACGGCCGTTTCCTCCCGGACCGCTATGTGGAGGGCACCTGCCCCCACTGCGGCTACGACAAGGCACGGGGCGACCAGTGCGAGAACTGCACCCGCGTCCTCGACCCGACGGACCTGATCAACCCCCGGTCCGCGATCTCCGGATCCACGGACCTGGAGGTCCGCGAGACCAAGCACCTCTTCCTCCTCCAGTCGAGGCTCCAGCACGAGGTCGAGGAGTGGGTGTCCCGGCACGAGGCGCACTGGCCGCAGCTGGCCTCCTCCATCGCCCGCAAGTGGCTGACGGAGGGCCTGCACGACCGCGCGATCACCCGTGACCTGGACTGGGGCGTTCCGGTCCCGGCCGACACCTGGCCGGAGCTGGCGGCGGAAGGCAAGGTCTTCTACGTCTGGTTCGACGCCCCGATCGAGTACATCGGCGCGACGAAGGAGTGGGCGGACGCGGCGCCCGACGGCGAGGTCCGCGACTGGAAGTCCTGGTGGTACGAGGCCGACTCCGGTGAGAACCCGGTGCGCTACACCGAGTTCATGGCCAAGGACAACGTCCCGTTCCACACGGTGATGTTCCCCGCGACCGAGCTGGGCGTGCGCGAGCCGTGGAAGATGGTCGACTACGTCAAGGCCTTCAACTGGCTGACGTACTACGGCGGGAAGTTCTCCACCTCCCAGAAGCGCGGCGTCTTCACCGACCAGGCGCTGGACGTCCTGCCCGCCGACTACTGGCGCTACTTCCTCATCGCCAACGCTCCCGAGTCGGACGACTCGTCCTTCACCTGGGAGCACTTCACGGCGACGGTCAACAAGGACCTCGCCGACACCCTCGGCAACTTCGTCAACCGCGTCCTGTCGTTCTCGAAGAAGCGCTTCGGCGAGGAGGTCCCGGCGGGCAGCGCGCCCGGCGAGGCGGAGACGAAGCTCGGCACGGAGATCGCGCGTCTCCTCGCCGAGTACGAGGAGCAGATGGAGGCGCTCCAGTTCCGCAAGGCGGCCGCCGCGCTGCGCGCGCTGTGGTCGGCGGGCAACTCCTACCTGGAGGAGAAGGCCCCCTGGCTGGAGATCAAGACCGACAAGGACGCCGCGGCGCTGACGCTGCGTACGGCGATGAACCTGATCCACCTGTACGCGGTGGTGTCGGAGCCGTTCATCCCGGCGACGGCGAAGGTGATGCGTGAGGCGTTCTCCCTCACCTCCGACACGGCGACCTGGGTCACCGAGGCGGAGGCGAAGGCCCTGACCGCGGTACCGGCCGGCACCCCGTTCACGGTCCCGCCGGTCCTCTTCGCCAAGCTCACGGACGAGGACCTGGCCACGTACAAGGAGCGCTTCGGCGGCGTCGAGGAGTGACGCACCGCGCGGGAGGAGGGGCGGACCGGCTCCCTCCTCCCGCGCCCGGAGCGGAAGCCGCGCAGGACAGGGCCGGAAGGAACGGACGCAACGGTCCCCCTCTTCGTCGTGTTCCCGCCAAGCCGTATGGTTTCCGCCATGGCAGTCCCCGAGGTCATCCCGATCGCCTACCAGCGGAAGCACCGCACCGAGTCCATCGGTCGGTACGCGCACGGTCAGTTCCTCGCATCGGTCACCTACGCCTTCCCGCAGGGCTTCCGGCTCGACGAGGGCTGGGAAGAACACAAACGCCTCTACACCGTGCTGCACACCTTCGACGCCGAGGGCCGCCACCGGGACTCGGACATCTGGTGTGCGGGCACCTGGGCGCAGCAGCGGCGCAACCCCGACGGCGACGACTCGGTCCTCACCCAGGCCCGCGCCCGCCTGGCCCTCCTCCTGCGCAGCCTGCCCCGCCGCTCCTACACGGACATCGCCATCCGCCCCTTCCAGCTCACCTACGAGAACGTCCTGTTCGGACTGGTGATCCGTAAGGACGGGGACGATGACGAGGACTGGGCCGAGCTGTACCCGGACCAGCTCGGCTTCGGCGCACCGTGGGACGGCACGTACGACACCTGACGAGGACCACCCGGACGAGTCGACCACGCAACTGTCAGACATCCCGGCGCGTCCCTCACTGCGACACCGACGACACAGTGGGGGACCTTCATGGCGCTGTTCGGCAACGCGCACACCATCGACTCGGCGACGGCCCAGCAGGACTACGCGCGGCTGCTGGGCCAGGGGGAGCGGGTGCATGCCGCGTATCTGCTGATCCGGGACACGATCCTGTTCACCGACCGGCGGCTGCTGCTGGTCGACAAGCAGGGGATCACCGGAAAGAAGGTGGAGTACCACTCCGTCCCGTACCGCAGCATCACGCACTTCGCGGTCGAGACCGCCGGCACCTTCGACCTCGACGCCGAACTGAAGATCTGGGTGTCGGGCACGCCGACGCCGATCCAGAAGACGTTCACCAAGGGCGTGGACATCTACGAGGTGCAGGCGATCCTCACCCAGTTCGTGGCGCAGTAGACCGCACGGCATGGGGACGCGAGGGCCGGGGGCTCGTGGTCACCCGGCCCTCGCGTGTCTCGGGTGCTACTTGAGCACGCCCGCCCCCGTCGTCCCCGCCAGCGAGGCCGGCAGGTCCTTCGCCGACGCCTCCAGGCCCGTCGTGAGGGCCGGGGACCAGTTGACCGACGTCTTCAGGTCCTTCGACGAGGCGGCGTTGTAGGCGGCGACGAGGTCGGTCACCGTGCCGTTGACGAGGTTGCCGGAGCCCTTGACCGAGCCGGTGCCGTCGCCGCTGAGGAGCTTGGCGGCCTTCGCGCCGGACGGGAGCTTCCAGTAGTTGTTCTCCGCGACGACCTGGGCCTTCGCGCGGGAGTTGATGCTGTACTGCGACGCGTAGCCGTTGAGGGTCGTGACGTCGTAGTAGTTGTTGTAGATGTGGATCTGGCCGATACGGGCCAGCGGAGCACGCTGGACGATGCCCTTCCACACGTTGTGGTGGAGGGAGACGCGCAGCTTGCCGACGCTGTCGGTGTCGCTGCTGCCGATCAGCATCGTCTTGTCGTGGTTGGTGAACTGGTTGCGCGAGACGGTCACCAGGTCGGATCCCTTGGTGATGTCGAGGGCGCCGTCGTGGATCTGGTACTCGCGGCCGTAGTACTTCGGGTTGGCGCCGTCCAGGTGGGGCGCGTCGGTGAACGTGTTGTGGTCCGCCCACACGTGGGTCGCGCCGCGCAGGGTGACCGAGTCGTAGTTGGAGTTCCAGTTGCCGTCGTCGCCGTCGGTCGGGTCCCACTGCGGGAAGCAGTCCTCGGTGGCGGCGAAGGTCAGGTTGCGGACGATGACGTTGTCCACGTTCTGCACCTGGAGCATGGCGCCGTCCAGGCCCGCGTTCGTGCCGGGGACGCCCACGATCGTGGTGTTGGCGGGCACCCTGAAGACGATGTTCTTGGCCTGCTCGGACTGCGCGGCGGCGCGCGCCTTCTCCTGGGTGCCGGAGGGCAGCTTGGAGCGGCCGTAGGTGGCCGGGTCGTAGGCCTTGAGGTAGGCCGACAGCGAGTAGCCGGTGCCGGCCGCGTAGTCGGCGCACGTCAGCTTCTTGCCCGCGTCGTCGGTGTTGGCGTCGATAATGCCCTTGACCTTGATGATCCGGGGCGTGGTGTCGGTCGCGGAACCGAGCGCCCGCACGAGCTGGGCGCGGGTGGAGACGGTGAAGGTGTGAGCGGCGTCCGCCTTCGTGCCACCGGTGGTGCCCGTACCGGAGGACGCCCAGCCGTCCTTGGCGGCGAGCGTCTGGTGGTACAGGTCGACGGTCCCGGCGTTGGCGTTCATCACGACGACACCGGCGCCGACACCCGCGGCCACGACGGCGGCGGAGACGACGAGGGCACGGCGCGAGCGGAGGGACCGGCGGTGGGAGGGAGCTGCCACGGGGGATCCTTACGGGGTAGATCGGTATGACGCCCTGTCAGTGGTCGCCGGCGCGCGAGAGGTTGCCGTGCGCCGGGAGGTTTTCTCGCCGCCCGCGTCCCCCCGTCTCCGCCACACGATCAAACGCCTTCACGATGTCCCCACCGTCCCTCTAAGGTTCGCCGGAGGGCGGAGCAACGCCCCCCTTGGGGAGGGGAACACCACACATGGGCAGACCGGCCCTGACGTCGGTACCGCTTTCCCGGCACCGGCAGGGGCGTCTTCGGCACCCGGATCGAGGTCGGCACGGCCTGGGGCGCTCACCAGGGTGTGTTCTGAAGATGCTCTGCGAGAGGAACGTATGAAGCGGCTTGTGTCCAGGGGCGGTTGGAGAACCGCCGTGGTCGTGGTGGCCGGCCTGGTGGGGGCGGCCACGATGCCCGCCGGCCCCGCGGCCGCCGTGCACGGGGCGGTACCCGGTGACTTCAACGGGGACGGCTACCGCGACGCCGTCCTGCCGGCACCCGGCGCCGACGTGGCGGGGAAGGAGCGGGCCGGAGCCGTCGTCGTGCTGTACGGATCGAAGCAAGGGCTGACGGCGAGCCGCCGTGCGGTCGTCACGCAGAACAGCACGGGCATACCGGACACGTCCGAGGCCGGCGACTCTTTCGGCGCCGCCACCGCCACGGCCGATCTGAACGGGGACGGGTACGCCGACCTGGTCGTCGGATCGCCGTACGAGAGCACCGCGAAGGGTCTCGAAGCGGGGTCGGTGACCGTGCTGTGGGGCAGCAGGAGCGGGCTCACCACCGGCACCGACCTGCCCGCCTCGGCGACCCCCGGTATGACCCCCTACCACTACGGCCTCGACCTCGCCGTCTCCCGCGGGCCGTCCGCCGCCCGCACCGAGGTGATGGTCGCGGGCTGGTCGGGTTCCGTCCGCTTCACCGGCCCCTTCACCCGGACCGGCGGCTACGGCGCCACCGGCGTCGCCGCGGACGTCTCCTGGGGCGATTCCGTCACGCTCGGCGACTTCGACGGTGACGGCTCCCCCGAGCACGTGAACATCACGTACGGCCAGGGCGGGGAGACCGGCGGCTTCGTCTACATCGACCCCCAGGACCACGACCACAGCGGGCAGCTCCCGCCCCGCCTCACGGGCGGCAACGGACACATCGCCTCCGCCGGTGACGTCAACGGCGACGGCTACGGCGACCTCGTGGTCGGCGATCCGGAGGAACCCGAGGCCGCGGGCGTGGACGGCGCCTCGGGCGGCCGGATCCTCGTCTGGTACGGCTCGGCGGCCGGCATCGCGCCCGACGCCGTGCCCGAGCAGCTCACGCAGAACACCACCGGCGTGCCCGACGCGAGCGAGAAGGGCGACGCTTTCGGAGCCGCTCTCGCGGTGGCCGACCTCAACCGGGACGGGGCGGCGGACATCGTGGTCGGGGCGCCGGGCGAGACCCTCGGCACGACGGCGCGGGCCGGCCAGGTGACCGTCGTGCCCGGCCGGCGCACCGGCGCCCTCGGCACCGGGTCGTACTCCCTCAACCAGGACACGGCCAACGTCCCGGACGTCTCGGAGACGGAGGACGGCTTCGGTACGACCGCCTCCGTCGGGGACGTCAACAGGGACGGCAGGCCGGAGCTGTTCGTCGGCGCGGCCGGGGAGAACGACCACACGGGCGCCGTCTGGACCTTCCCCGGCTTCACCAGCGGTCCCACGGCCGCCCGCAGCCGCGTGTTCACCGCCGCGTCCGTCGGCCTCACCCAGCCGGACCAGGTCCTGCTGGGAGGCATCGGGCTCGGCTGGGTCATCTGAGCCCGCCCCCCACGATGCCTCGGGGCGTACGGCCACGCGCTGGGCTCCCGAGTTCCGGTGGGGTGACGGTGGGCCTTCCCGGGAGTGGCCCGGCCGCCACCGGAACGGAGCGGCAACCAACAGCACGCGGTTCGTCAGCTCGCCGAAGGTGAGGCCGAGCAACGAGAAGTGGCCCGGAACCGATGCCGGTTCCGGGCCACTCGCGTCCACTGCCTATTGCCTACTTCGGCTGCGGCTTGCGCACCGTCAGGTGCAGCTCACGCAGACGCGCCTCCTCCAGCTCCGTCGGCGCGCCCATCATGAGGTCCTGGGCGTTGCCGTTGAGCGGGAAGGCGATCGTCTCGCGGATGTTCGGCTCGTCCGCGAGGAGCATGACGATGCGGTCCACGCCGGGAGCGATGCCACCGTGCGGCGGGGCGCCGAAGCGGAGGGCGCGCAGCATGCCGGCGAACTCGCGCTCCACGGTCTCGTCGTCGTAGCCCGCGATGTTGAAGGCCTTGAGCATGATGTCCGGCTCGTGGTTCCGGATGGCGCCGGAAGACAGCTCGACACCGTTGCAGACGATGTCGTACTGCCAGGCCAGGATGTCCAGCGGGTCCTGGTTCTCCAGGGCGTCCATGCCCCCCTGCGGCATCGAGAACGGGTTGTGCGAGAAGTCGATCTTCCCGCTCTCCTCGTCCTTCTCGTACATCGGGAAGTCGACGATCCAGCAGAACCGGAAGACGTTCTCCTCGAAGTGCCCGGACCGCTTGGCGGCCTCGACGCGCACCGCGCCCATGATCTTCGAGACCTCGTCGAACTCGCCCGCACCGAAGAACACGGCGTGACCGGCGGCCAGCGAGAGCCGCTTGGTCAGCTCGGCCACGTTGCCCTCGGTGAGGAACTTGGCGATCGGGCCGGAGAGCGAGCCGTCCTCGGCGACCCGGACCCAGGCCAGGCCCTTGGCGCCCTGCGAGACGGCGTAGTCGCCGAGCTGGTCGAAGAACTTGCGGGGCTGCGCCGACACGTCCGGCACCGGCAGCGCGCGCACGTGCTTGCCGGCGAAGGCCTTGAACTCCGAGCCCTCGAAGATGTCGGTGATGTCGACCAGCTCCAGCTGGGCGCGCAGATCCGGCTTGTCGGAGCCGTACTTCAGCATCGACTCACGGAACGGGATCCGCGGGAACGGCGAGGTGACCTCGCGGCCGCCGCCGAACTCCGTGAACAGCTCGGTCATGAGCTTCTCGATCGGCTGGAAGACGTCCTCCTGCTCGACGAAGCTCATCTCGACGTCGAGCTGGTAGAACTCGCCCGGCGAACGGTCCGCGCGGGCGTCCTCGTCGCGGAAGCAGGGCGCGATCTGGAAGTAGCGGTCGAAGCCGGAGATCATCAGCAGCTGCTTGAACTGCTGCGGGGCCTGCGGAAGGGCGTAGAAGCGGCCCGGGTGGAGGCGGGAGGGGACCACGAAGTCGCGCGCGCCCTCGGGAGAGGTCGCGGTCAGGATCGGGGTCGCCATCTCGTTGAAGCCGAGCGCCACCATCTTGTGACGGATCGCCGAGATGACCGCCGTACGCAGCATGATGTTGCGGTGCATGCGCTCGCGGCGCAGGTCGAGGAAGCGGTACTCCAGGCGCCGCTCCTCGTTGACCCCGTCCTCGGTGTTGATCGTGAAGGGCAGCGGCTGGGCGGCGCCGAGCAGCTCGACCTCACCGACCTCGACCTCGACCTCACCGGTGGGCAGGTCCGCGTTGACGTTCTCGGCGCCGCGGGAGACGACCTTGCCGTCGACGCGGACCGTCGACTCCTTGGTCAGCTTGTCGAGGGCCTCGTACGCGGGCGTGCCGGGACGGGCGACGAGCTGGGTGATGCCGTAGTGATCGCGCAGATCGATGAAGAGGATGCCGCCCAGGTCGCGCCGATTGTGCAGCCAGCCGCTCAGCCGGACGTCGGTGCCGACGTCAGAGGCGCGGAGCTCGCCGCAGGTGTGGGACCTGTACCGATGCATCGTCGTTCATCCAGTCTTCGCGGATCGGGGGCGTGTTTCACGTGAAACAACCCCCAGGGTACCGGGCGCCCCATGATCGGCTCCCACCCTTACGGGCCCGGCGATCAGTGGCACTCTTCGATCGCATGTTCTTAAAGTGGGGCAATGCGCACTGGCGAGCCTCTGCCCGCGGTGGGGGATGTCTTGGCATCCCTCGCGACCGGTCTGTGGCACTGGGACACCGCCACCGGGCTGGTCACGGTGGATGCCGAGGCGGCCCGGCTGCTCGGCCTGCCCGCCGAGGGAACCGTCCTCACGGAGGCCCAGACCCGGGCCCGGCTGCACCCCGTCGACTGGAACGAGATCACCGGCGTGGTCCAGTTGGCGGTCACCGAGGGCACCCTCGCCGAGGTCCGCATCCGGATCATGGACGAACGGGGGCGGGTCGTCCGAGTCGTCCGCAGCCGCTCCAAACCGTCCTTCGACCCGGCCAAGAAGGCGTACGAGCTGATCGGCACCCTCCAGGAGGTCACCGAGCCCTCACCGGGAACCCCGGCGGGCCGCAGCGCCGTCACCGGCGACTGGCGGCGCTCCCGCGAGGCGTTCCTGCTGGACGCGGGCCGGGCCCTGGCGGAGGCCCGGTCCACGGAGGAGGTGCTGCGGGTCGCGGCCGGTCTGTCGATGCCCGGCTTCTCACCGGACGGGCTCGCCGTCTTCGGCGTCGAGGGCGACCGCCTGACGATCATCGGCCACCACGGACAGCAGCCGGGCGACGAGGACCGCTTCACCCAGATGTCCCTCCAGACGGACTATCCGGCAGCGGAGGTCGTCCGCACCGGCAAGGCCGTCTACATCTCCTCACCCGAGCAGTACAAGGCCCGCTACCCCCTCACCTGGCCCCTGGCCGCGCAGTTCGGCCGCCACTCCTGGGCGTTCCTGCCGCTGACGGTCGCCGGACGCACCATGGGCGCCTGGATGGCCGCCTTCGCCTACCCCGTCGCGTTCACCCCCGACGAGCGGTCCGTGCTCACCACCGTCGCCCGCATGCTCGCCCAGGCCCTCACCCGGGCCGGCGCCGCCGAGACCATGCGTGAGCTGACGGACGGGCTGCAACGCTCCATGCTGCCCACGCTCGGCCCCGAGATCCCCGGCATGACCCTCGCCGCCCGCTACATACCGACCGGCGGCGGGCTCCAGGTCGGCGGCGACTGGTACGACATGATCCCGCTGCCCGACAAACGGTTCGCGCTGGTCATCGGGGACGTGCAGGGCCACGACGTGCGAGCCGCCGGCCTCATGGGCCAGCTCCGCATCGCCCTGCGGGCGTACGCCGCCGAGGGCCACGGCCCCGACGCCGTCCTCTCCCGCGCCTCCCGCTTCCTCTACGGCCTCACCCACACCGAGGACGCCCACGCCCACGCCGACCTGCGCTTCGCGACCTGCCTCTACGTCGAGGTCGACCCCGTCACCGGGGTCCTGAAGGCCGCCCGCGCCGGCCACCTCGACCCCGCGATCCGGATGGCCGACGGCACGGTCCTCGTCCACGCCACGGCCGGCGGACTGCCCCTCGGCATCGACCCGGACTCCGACTACCCCACCACCCGCCTCGCCCTGGAGCCCGGCGAGGCGCTCATGCTGTGCACCGACGGGCTGCTGGAGACGGGCGGCCACGACCTCGACACCGGCTGGCGGCGCGTCCGCAAGACCCTGGAGACACACGAGGGTGACCTGGAGGAGCTGGCGGACGCACTGGTCCAGGCGGTGCACGGGCCGTCCTCGCACCACACCACCGGTCCGTTGGCCGACCGCCGCGAGGACGACATCGCCCTGCTGCTCGTCTGCCGCCACGGCGGCGCGGACTGCGGCGGCCTGGGCGCCGCCGTACCGCCCCGTCCGACCGTACGGCGCTCCATGCTGACGATCGCGCAGGCCGAACCCGAGCGGATCGCCGAGGCCCGCGCCCAACTGCGCGAGCTGCTGCACGACTGGCCCAGCGACGACCAGGTCGACTCGGCCGTCCTCCTCGTCTCCGAGATGCTGACGAACGTCCTCGTACACACCGATGACGACGCGTTGCTGGTGGCGGAGGTGGCCGGCGGCTCCGGTGAACGCCGGATGCGGGTCGAGGTCACCGACACCAGCGACGCCCTGCCCCACAAGCGCCGGCCGGGCGAGCTGGCCTCGTCCGGCCGGGGCCTGATCCTGATCGAGCTGCTCGCCGACGAGTGGGGGGTGGCCCCGCGCGGCGAGGGCAAGACCATCTGGTTCGAGCTCTACGAGCCGGCGGAGCGCGGCGGCCGCGAAGTGTCCGGCGACGGCGGCGGCGCGGCCGAGGTCCCCGAGGAACCGGGGGCGGCGTGACGCTCCCGCGGCTCGTGCGCCCGGGACCGCTCGGGTGACGCGCCGTCATCCGGGCGCGGCGCTCAGCAGAATCGATGCGTCATCCACCAAAGGGTGAACGTGCTTTCCTCGCACATCAGTCGGGCCTCGACCTGCCTACCTTCCGAGCTGGAGGTGAGGCTCGATGTACGAGCAGAACGGCATGCGTCGGACCCGACGGCAGCACGGCAGCAGGACGCGATCGAGATCAGCGACTTCGTGTACGCGGCCACAGGCGCACGGGTGCGGAGGCTGACCACGCCGGACGGGACACACTGGTTTCCGGCCGTGGATGTGTGCAGAAACCCGGACTACTCGCATGTGGGCTCGGCTCTGCGCAACGTAGCCGACACCAGCAACTTCGCCAGAGTCGAGAGCGCCCGCACTCGTCCGGGGCGAGGCCAGTTACCGCGTGGAGGACACCGCCACGCGCACCGGGCTCTCCCCCGCTCGCGTCCACGACTGCCTGCGCACGCTGCTCGAACGCGGCTGCATGCGGCAGACGGGCTGCGCCACCGGCGGGGCGCCGGTCTACGTACTGCCGTAGCGGCGCACCGACGAGGACCGGCCCGAAGTCGCAGAACCAGCCTGCGGCTTCGGGCCGTGCCCGGACCTTACCCGGACCCTCAGGCCTGCGGGCCGCCCTCGGACATCCCGTGGACCGCCGGGACGGTGCCCAGGCGCCCCTTCTGGAAGTCCTCGAACGCCTGCTGGAGTTCCTCGCGGGTGTTCATGACGAACGGGCCGTAGTGGGCCATGGGCTCACGGATGGGCTGTCCGCCGAGGAGCACGACCTCCAGGTCCGGCGTGTGGGAGTCCTGCCTCTCGTCCGCGCGGACGGTGAGGGAGGAGCCCGCTCCGAAGACGGCGGTCTGGCCGAGGTGGATCGGGCGGCGCTCCGCGCCGACGGTGCCCTTGCCCGCCATGACGTACGCGAGACCGTTGAAGTCCTCGCGCCACGGCAGGGTGATCTCCGCACCGGGTGCCAGCGTCGCGTGGATCATCGTGATCGGGGTGTGGGTGATGCCGGGCCCGGCGTGGCCGTCCAGCTCACCGGCGATGACGCGCAGCAGCGCGCCGCCGTCCGGAGAGGTGAGGAGCTGGACGTTTCCACCGCGGATGTCCTGGTAGCGCGGGGCCATCATCTTGTCCTTGGCCGGCAGGTTCACCCACAGCTGGAGGCCGTGGAAGAGGCCGCCGGACATCACCAGCTGCTCCGGCGGCGCCTCGATGTGGAGGAGGCCGGAACCGGCCGTCATCCACTGGGTGTCGCCGTTGGTGATGGTGCCGCCGCCCCCCTGGCTGTCCTGGTGGTCGAAGATCCCGTCGATGATGTAGGTGACGGTCTCGAAACCGCGGTGCGGGTGCCACGGGGTGCCCTTCGGCTCGCCCGGCGCGTATTCCACCTCGCCCATCTGGTCCATCATGATGAACGGGTCGAGGTGGCGGTAGTTGATCCCCGCGAAGGCCCGGCGCACGGGGAAGCCCTCGCCCTCGAAACCGCTGGGCGCGGTCGTGACGCTGAGCACGGGACGCGCCACGGCGTCGGCCTGGGCGGCCACGCGGGGCAGGGTCAGCGGGTTCTCGACGGTCACTGCAGGCATGTCCGTACCTCCTTGGGCGGCGTACGTCCGAGTTTAGTTGAGCATTGAACTTTCTGCCACCCAGAACGACGCGGGCCCGGAGGACATTCCCTCCGGGCCCGCACGCCTGGGCGGCGTGAGTCGCTGAATGCAGGGGCTTGCGTACGTGTCGGTCGTGACGGGAGCGTCAGCCGTACATCCGGCGCATCGCGAAGTCGACCATCTGTTCGACCGCTTTCGCGTCGAAGACCATCCGGTGCTCCCCCTCCATGTCGAGGACGAAGCCGTAGCCGGTGGGCAGCAGGTCGAGCACCTCGGCGCCGGTGATGACGAAGTACTTGGACTCCTTGCCCGCGTACCGGCGCAACTCCTTGAGCGTGGTGAACATCGGGATCACCGGCTGCTGGGTGTTGTGGAGGGCGAGGAAACCGGGGTTGTCGCCGCGCGGGCAGTAGACCTTGGAGGTGGCGAAGACCTGCTGGAAGTCCTCGGCGGCCATCTGCCCGGTGGTGAAAGCCCGCACCGCGTCCGCGAGCGAGGGCGGGGACGGCTCGGGGTACAGAGGCGGCTGCTGACCGTATCCGCCGAGGCCGCCGGGCATCTGCTGCTGCGGCTGGGCGTACTGCTGCTGGGCGCCAACGTTCTGGTCGTAGCCGTACATGCGCGCAAGCGTACCGAGAGGTGGCCCCACCGTCCGTGGGTAGACCCTTCTCACACTTGGCCGGATGGGGGTTGCGCCTTATTACCGACGGGTAGCATCATCGGAGCTACTTGTCGGTACGTGAACTAGCGCGAGGATCAAGTGCCTCGCCGATCTCTCTCTACGGAGCGCAGTCGCCATGGGGCACTACAAGTCGAATCTCCGCGACATCGAGTTCAACCTCTTCGAGGTACTCGGGCGCGACAAGCTGTACGGCACCGGCCCCTTCGAGGAGATGGACACCGAGACCGCGAAGAGCGTCCTCGAGGAGCTGACCCGCCTCTCGGAGAACGAGCTGGCGGAGTCCTTCACGGACGCCGACCGCAACCCCCCGGTCTTCGACCCGCAGACCAACACCGCGCCGGTCCCCGCGTCCTTCAAGAAGAGCTACCAGGCCTTCATGGACTCCGAGTACTGGCGCCTCGGCCTGCCCGAGGAGATCGGCGGCACCACCGCGCCGCCGTCGCTGATCTGGGCGTACGCGGAGCTGATCCTCGGTGCCAACCCGGCCGTGTGGATGTACTCCTCCGGTCCGGCCTTCGCCGGCATCCTCTTCGACGAGGGCAACGAGACGCAGAAGCACATCGCGAAGATCGCGGTGGACAAGCAGTGGGGCTCCACGATGGTCCTCACCGAGCCGGACGCCGGCTCGGACGTGGGCGCCGGCCGCACCAAGGCCGTGCAGCAGGAGGACGGCTCCTGGCACATCGAGGGCGTGAAGCGCTTCATCACGTCCGGCGAGCACGACATGTCGGAGAACATCCTCCATTACGTCCTCGCGCGGCCGGAAGGCGCGGGTCCGGGCACCAAGGGCCTCTCCCTCTTCCTCGTGCCCAAGTACCTCTTCGACTTCGAGACCGGCGAGCTGGGCGAGCGCAACGGCGTCTACGCCACCAACGTCGAGCACAAGATGGGCCTGAAGGCCTCCAACACCTGCGAGATGACCTTCGGCGACCAGCACCCCGCCAAGGGCTGGCTGATCGGCGACAAGCACGACGGCATCCGCCAGATGTTCCGGATCATCGAGTTCGCGCGGATGATGGTCGGCACGAAGGCCATCTCCACCCTCTCCACCGGCTACCTCAACGCGCTGGAGTACGCCAAGGAGCGCGTCCAGGGACCCGACCTGGCGAACTTCATGGACAAGACCGCGCCCAAGGTGACCATCACCCACCACCCCGACGTGCGCCGCGCGCTGATCACGCAGAAGGCGTACGCGGAGGGCATGCGCGCCCTCGTCCTCTACACCGCCTCGATCCAGGACGCGATCGCCGTCAAGGAGGCGAACGGCGAGGACAGCACGACCGAGCACGCGCTGAACGACCTGCTCCTGCCGATCGTCAAGGGCTACGGCTCCGAGAAGGGCTACGAGCAGCTCGCCCAGTCGCTGCAGACCTTCGGCGGCTCCGGGTTCCTCCAGGAGTACCCGATCGAGCAGTACATCCGCGACGCCAAGATCGACACCCTCTACGAGGGCACGACCGCGATCCAGGGCCAGGACTTCTTCTTCCGGAAGATCGTCCGCAACCAGGGCGCCGCGCTGAACTCCCTCGCCGAGGACATCAAGAAGTTCCTGGCGCTCGGCACCGGCGGCGAGCAGCTGGCGGGCGCCCGCGAGCACCTGGCCAAGGCCGCCGTCGAGCTGGAGGCCATCGTCGGCCTGATGCTGACCGACCTCGCGGCCACCGAGCAGGACGTCAAGAACATCTACAAGGTGGGCCTCAACACGACCCGTCTGCTGATGGCCTCCGGTGACGTGATCGTCGGCTACCTGCTGCTCAAGGGCGCCGCGGTCGCCGCCGAGAAGCTGGAGGCGGCCTCCGCCAAGGCCGTGTCCGCCAAGGATGTGGCCTTCTACACGGGCAAGATCGCCGCGGCGAAGTTCTTCGCGGCCAACGTCCTGCCCGGCGTCACGCTGGCCCGCAAGATCGCCACCGGCGTCGAGCTGGACCTGATGGAGCTGGACGAGGCCGCGTTCTAGAAGACGGCCGAGGCCGCCTTCCAGGACACGGCCGAGGCGGCGTAGCGCACCCGTCCGAAGCCGCGTTCCAGGACACATCCGGTCAGCCGCACCGACCTCCACACCGTCCTTACGAGAGCCCGCCCCCGATGACCGGGAGCGGGCTCTCGTACGTCGTTAAGGTGAACCCCATGAGCGCACCCTCCCGCTTCGACCGCGGCCACACCGACGACCTCATGTCCTTCCTGACGGCGAGCCCATCGCCGTACCACGCCGTGGCGACCGCCGCCGAGCGGCTGGAGAAGGCCGGGTTCCGGCAGGTCGCCGAGACGGACGCCTGGGAAGGGACGAGCGGCGGAAAGTACGTGCTGCGCGGGGGCGCGATCGTGGCCTGGTACGTCCCCGAGGGCGCCGCGCCGCACACCCCCTTCCGGATCGTGGGCGCCCACACCGACTCGCCCAACCTCCGCGTCAAGCCGCTGCCCGACACCGGTGCCCACGGCTGGCGCCAGGTCGCCGTGGAGATCTACGGCGGACCGCTGCTCAACTCCTGGCTCGACCGCGACCTGGGCCTGGCCGGCCGTCTCACCCTGCGCGACGGCTCCACCCACCTCGTCGACATCGGCCGGCCCCTGCTGCGAGTGCCGCAGCTCGCCATCCACCTGGACCGGGCGGTCAACACCGACGGCCTCAAGCTGGACAAGCAGCGGCACCTCCAGCCCATCTGGGGCCTCGGCAGCGATGTGCGCGACGGCGACCTGATCGCCTTCCTGGAGGAGGAGTCCGGGCTGGCCGCCGGCGAGGTCACCGGCTGGGACCTCATGGTGCACTCCATCGAGCCGCCCGCCTACCTCGGCCGCGACGAGGAGCTGCTGGCCGGCCCGCGCATGGACAACCTGCTGTCCGTGCACGCCGGTACGGCGGCGCTGGCGGCCGTCGCGACGGGCGGCGCGGACCTGCCGTACATCCCGGTACTCGCCGCCTTCGACCACGAGGAGAACGGCTCCCAGTCGGACACCGGCGCCGACGGACCGCTGCTGGGAACGGTGCTGGAGCGTTCGGTGTTCGCGCGCGGAGGGTCGTACGAGGACCGGGCGAGGGCCTTCGCGGGCACCGTCTGCCTGTCCTCCGACACCGGGCACGCGGTCCACCCCAACTACGCGGAGCGCCACGACCCGACGCACCACCCACGGGTCAACGGCGGCCCGATCCTCAAGGTCAACGTCAACAACCGGTACGCCACGGACGGTTCGGGACGGGCCGTCTTCGCCGCCGCCTGCGAGAAGGCGGGCGTGCCCTTCCAGTCGTTCGTCTCCAACAACTCCATGCCGTGCGGCACCACCATCGGCCCGATCACCGCGGCCCGGCACGGCATCCGCACCGTCGACATCGGCGTCGCCATCCTGTCGATGCACAGCGCACGGGAGTTGAGCGGCGCGGACGACCCGTACCTGCTGGCCAACGCGCTGGTGGCGTTCCTGGAGGGCTAGTCACCGACCGGCAAGGGGTCGTCCCCGCATGGAAGTTGCGCGCCGGGGTACCCGGATGAGGCGACCGGAACGACCGGTACACCGAGCAGGGAGGCGACACTCATGGGCCTCGGCGGGTGCATCATCCTCATCGCCGTGGGAGCCATTCTCACGTTCGCGACCGACTGGCACATGCAGGGCGTCAACCTCGATCTGGTCGGCGTCATCCTGATGATCGTCGGCTTGATCGGGGTGACGACCTTCAGCAGCATCGCCCGGCGCCGCCGCGTGATGGTTCCCCCGACCTCGACGACCGTGGTCGAGACGGAACGCCACCACCACCGCGACGGATACAGCGACGGGTACGGCGTGTGACCGCTCCCCGGGGTCAGGCGTCCAGCCCTGCCAGCACCAACGGCAGGCGGTCGGCGCCACTCTCGGTGAGTCGCACCGGAACACCCCAGTCCTGCTGGTGGACATGGCAGGCCGGGTACTCGATCGACGGGTCGTCGTCGCAGGACGCGGCCATCGCGGAGACGTGCAACACCCCTTCCGGCACGGCGGGGTTCAGCTCCAGCGTGCGCGACAGGTCGATGTCCGCGCCCTCGCCGGCGAGCAGCAGCTCGGGCGGGGTCGCGGAGACCAGCAGACGGGTGGCGGGGCCGTACCGCGCGTCGAGCTTCTGACCGGTCGGCGCGTCGAAGACCACGTCCAGCCGCAGGCTGCCCGGCGCCACCTCCGTGGCGGCGCGCCGTGTGCGGTGGGCGACGGGGGCGACCTTCACCGCCTCCTCCGGCAGTCCGAGCCGGGTCAGCCGGTGCCGGGCCGACTCGACGACCACGATGTCGCCGCCGACCAGGACGGCGTCACTGGGTTCCCTCAGATCGGTCGCCAACGTGGTCACCTCGCCGGTCGCCGGGTCGTAGCGGCGTAGGGCGTGGTTGTAGGTGTCGCAGACGGCTACCGAGCCGTCCGGCAGCGCGGTCACGCCCAGCGGGTGCTGGAGCAGGGCCTCACCGGCGACACCGTCACGGTGGCCGAAGTCGAACAGCCCGGTGCCGACAGCGGTGTGGACGACGCCGTCCCGGTCCACCCAGCGCAGGGCGGACGTCTCGGAGTCGGCCAGCCAGAGCCGGTCGGCGGTCGCCGCGAGCCCAGAGGGCTGCGCGAACCAGGCCTCGGCGACGGGGCCGTCCACCAGCCCCTCGTTGGTGGTGCCGGCGGCGGCGGAGACCGTCGTGCGGACCGGGTCGTACGTCCACAGCTGGTGGATGCCGGCCATGGCGATCCACACCTTGCCCTGCCACCAGGCGACGTCCCAGGGGGAGGAGAGGTCGACCTCGCGCGCCGGACCGGCGGCCGGCTCGCCCCGCATCCACTGCTTGCCGGTGCCCGCGAGGGTGGTGACGCGGCCCGACTCCGGGTCTAGGCGCCGCAGGGCGTGGTTGACGGTGTCGGCGACGACCACGGAGGCGTCGTCCAGCAGGGCCAGGCCCTGCGGCTCGTTGAAGGCCGCGGTCCGCGCCGTGCCGTCGACGAAGCCCCGCGCACCCGACCCGATCCGCCGTACGACGCTCTCCCCGTCGGCCGCCAGCTCCACCAGCTGGTGCCTTGTGGTGTCGCTGACCAGGAAGTTCCCGGACGGCAGGAGCACCGCCTTGCCGGGGAAGCGCAGGTCCGTCGGCTCCGGCTCCGGTGGCACGTAGGGCCCGTCACCGCGCCGCAGTGTGCCCTTCGCACCGTGCTCCGTCTCCAGCTCCGTCACCAGCCGCTCGATGGCATGCACATGTCCCTCACCGGCGTGCTGCGCGACCACGTACCCCTCCGGGTCGACCACCACCAGCGTCGGCCACGCCCGCACGGCGTACTGCTTCCAGGTGGCCAGCTCCGGATCGTCCAGCACCGGATGCCCCACGCCGTACCGCTCCACGGCGTCGGCCACGGCCTCGTGCTCCGCCTCGTGGACGAACTTCGGCGAGTGCACCCCGATGACGACCACGGTGTCCGGGTGCTTCTCCTCCAGCGCCCGCAGCTCGTCCAGGACATGCAGACAGTTCACGCAGCAGAACGTCCAGAAATCCAGCACGAGAATGCGTCCCCGCAGGTCGGCGAGGCTGTACTGCTTACCGCCCGTGTTCAGCCAGCCGCCCTTGCCGACCAGCTCGGGGGCGCGGACACGAACGCGACGAGTCGCGGAGTCGGTCATGGAACAAGGGTGCCACCCGGCCGGGACACTCGGCCCGACGGGCTAGTGGCGGCGTTCCGCGCGGCGCGGCGGGGAAGCCGTAGAGCCATGAGATTCCTCGTGCGCGACCGCGTTCTCGGCTTCGGAGACGACTACTGGATCGAGGACGACCAGGGCAACAGGGTCTTCCTGGTCGACGGCAAGGCGATCCGGCTCCGGGACACCTTCGAGTTGAAGGACACCCATGGGCGGGTCCTGATCGACATCCGCCAGAAGATGTTCGCACTGCGCGACACGATGGTGATCGAGCGGGACGGCGAGCCCCTGGCCACCATCCGCCGCAAACGACTGTCCCTGCTGCGCAACCACTACCGCGTCTCCCTCGCGGACGGCCGCACCGAGCTGGACGTCAGCGGCAAGATCCTCGACCGGGAGTTCGCCGTCGAGTACGACGGTGAGCTGCTCGCCGTCATCTCCCGGCGCCGGCTGCACGTGCGCGAGACGTACGGGGTCGACGTGGTCCGGGACGACGCCGATCCGGCACTGCTGATCGCCGTCGCCGTGTGCGTGATCCACCTGGCGGAGAAGGAACGGGAGGGCTGACCGAGGGGCGCGAGGACCGACTGGGACGGGAGGACCGACTGGGACGGGAGGACCGACTGGGACGGGAGGACCGACGACGGGGAGGACCGACGACGGGGAGGACCCACCGGGACGGGCGGACCCACCGGGACGGGCGGACCGACTGAGGGACGGGGGCTGAGGGGCGGCCGGCCCGGCGCCCGAGACGCCGCAGGCCTCAGAGGAGGTCGCGGGCCTTGGGGACGGCAAGCCCCCCAGGGGCCGCGGGAGCCGAGGGTCTCAGCGGCGGGGCGGTTCAAGTCCCAGTACCCGGTCCTTCAGGGCCGGGAACTGCTCCCGCGTCGTCGCGACCTTCGCCGGGTCGAAGTCCACGGTGAGGACCTCCTCGCCCGGTCCGGCCTCGGCCAGCACCTCGCCCCACGGATCGATCACGATCGAGTGACCGGCCTGAGGAACTCCGGCGTGCTTCCCGGCCGTTCCACACGCGAGCACGAACGCCTGGTTCTCCACCGCCCGCGCCTGAGCCAGCAGCGTCCAGTGCGCCCGGCGGCGCTCCGGCCAGCCCGCGGGGACGACCAGGGTCTCGGCGCCGGCGTCGACGAGACCGCGGAAGAGTTCGGGGAAACGGAGGTCGTAGCAGGTGGCCACGCCCAGGGTCGTCCCAGGCAGACGCACCGTCACCAGGTCCCGGCCCGCGCCCATCAGCACGGCCTCGCCCTTGTCGAAGCCGAAGCGGTGGATCTTGCGGTAGGCGGCGGCCAGTTCACCGGACGGGGAGAAGACGAGCGAGGTGTTGTAGAGGGGTCCGTCAGGGTCTCGTTCGGGGATCGAGCCCGCGTGCAGCCACACACCGGCGTCGCTCGCGGCCTTGGCCATCGCCTCGTGCGTCGGGCCGTCCAGCGGTTCGGCCTCGGCGGCGAACTCCTCGTAGGCGAAGGCACCGGTCGTCCACAGTTCGGGCAGGACCACCAGATCGGCGGCACCGGCCTGGTCCCGTACCAGAGACGCGACCCGCCCCCGCCGCGATGCGACCGATTCACCCTCATCCACGGCAATCTGGAGCAGAGAGGCGCGCACACTACCACCGTCCTGGCATTCGAGCCGTTCACACGGGCCTACGATCGTCACACGAAAGCACTGCCGGGGTGCCTCACAGCAGCGTAGCTTGGGGGTCCCCCCAGCCTCGAGCGCAGTCGAGAATTGGGGGAGTTCCAAGACACCCGCCGAGAGCCGCCTCCCGCTGGCGAACCCGCCACCACCCGCCCGTGTACCGACCGCCGAGGGGTCCCGTTCCGTGAGTCTGCATCCCACCCTCCAGCCCTACGCCGACGCCTGGACCCACTCCATCGAAGCTATATCCGAGCTGGTTCAGCCGCTTGTCGAGGGCGAGTGGAACAGGCGGACACCGTGCCCGGGCTGGTCGGTCCGCGACCTCGTCTCACATGTCATCGGCCTGGACAGCGAGATGTACGGCGATCCGCGTCCCATCCACACGCTCCCGCGCGACCTCTTCCACGTCACCAACGACTTCCAGCGCTACATGGAGATGCAGGTCGACGTCCGCCGCCACCACACGGCGCCGGAGATGACCTCCGAGCTGGAACTCATGATCATCCGTCGCAACCGCCAACTGCGGAACGAGACCCGTCAGCCGGACACCATGGTCCGCGGCCCCCTCGGTACCGAGCTGACCCTCGAGGAGTCGATGCGCAACCACGCGTTCGCCGTGTGGGTGCACGAGCAGGACCTGCGGGCGGCCCTCGGCCGCCCCGGCAACCTCGACTCCCCCGGCGCCCACATCACCCGCGACGTGTTGCTCGAAGCGCTGCCGGCCGTCGTCGCCGAGAGGGCCGACGCGCCGCGCAGCTCGGCCATCGTCTTCGACGTCCACGGACCCGTCGAGTTCCTGCGCACGATCCGCGTCGACATCCAGGGCCGCGGCACCCTGGAGACCGCCCCCGCGCTCGGGCCCGCCGCCTCCTTCGCCCTCGACTGGGAGACGTACGTGCGCCTGGCCTGCGGCCGGGTCACGCCGGCGGCGGTGGCCGACCGGGTGAAGGCCGACGGCGAGCCGGAACTGGTGGCGGCGATCCTGCGGAACTTCGCGGTGACGCGGTGACGCGGTGACGCCGACCAGGTGTCGGGAACGAGCGAGTCCGCCGCGAGGATCGCGGCGGACTCGTCCCTGTGTCGTTCCCGGCGTCAGCTGATCTTCGCGTAGCCGTACTTGATGAGCTTCTGCACGTCCGCGGTGCGGTTGGCCGCCGAGGACGACGTGAGGACAGCACCCACCACCGACTCGCCGTTGAGCGTGGCGGCGAAGACGAGGCAGTACTTGGCCTCGGTGCCGGAGCCGGTCTTGATGCCGAGCGTGCCGTTCCAGCCGAGCAGTGTGTTGGTGTTGACCCACGGCGCCATCGTGCGCGCGGAGCCGGTCTTCGTTATCGTCCTGGCCGTGTACGACTTGGCCTTGACCACGGCGCGGAAGGTGGAGCTCTTCATCGCGCTGCGGCCGAGCAGCGTCAGGTCGCGCGCCGACGAGTAGTTGGAGCCCTTGCTGATGCCGTCGAACGAGTCGAAGTGCGTGTTCTTCATGCCCAGGGCCTTGGCCGTGGTGTTCATCTTGCCGATGAACGAATTCACCCGAGCGGCGCGCGTGGTGCCCGTGCCGAACTTGTCGGCCAGCGCGTACGCCGCGTCACAGCCCGACGGGAGCATCAGCCCGTAGAGCAGCTGACGGACGGTGACCCGGTCGCCGACGATCAGCTTGGCGTTGGAGGCGTAGTTGTTGGCGATGATGTAGTCGCTGTACGCCTTCTGGATCGTGACCCTGGCGTCCAGGTTGAGGTTCGCCTGCGACAGCACCACCTTCGCGGTCATGATCTTCGTCGTGGAGGCGGTGAGCCTCCTGGTGTCGGCGCCCTTCGCGTAGAGGGAAGCGCCCGTGGCGTTGTTCATCACGAAGCCGCTCTTGGCGGTGATCGTGGGCACCGTGACAGCCTGTGCGGGTGCCGCGAAGAGAACTCCCGTGGAGAGCATCGCACCGGCCGTCACGGCCACGGCGGCGGCTCTGCGAACCCGGAAGCCCTTGGTGGCGGTTATCAACTGAAATACCCCGATTACGTCGAATGCCCCTGCGATGCGGCCGAGTTGGAGGGGAAGGCAGAAGGGGCCGCGTGTGTGTGACACGTAAGTAGCACAGATGGTTGTGCGCCCGCTGCGGAGAATTCTCGGCCCTCCCCTGTCACCCCCGTCACCCCAGGGCCGCCGAGGGGTCGGTCGAGGGGCCGCCGCGACACCGGGCGAGGGGCCGCCGCGGTACCGGTAGAGGGGCCGCCGCCACGCGGCACGGCCGCCCGTTCCGCATGGTGGACCCGTCCCACCCTTGCGTACGTGTTGTATCTATCCTGTCCGCATGCCTTCCGTCGCGCCCGCGCCCGTCAAGCGGCTCCCCGCAGCCGACCGCGTCTACACGCACGTCAAGCAGGGTGTGCTCGACCGCCGTTACGAGGGCGGCACCCTCCTCACCGAGGGCGAGCTGGCCGAGGCCGTCGGAGTCTCCCGCACGCCGGTACGCGAAGCGCTGCTGCGCCTGGAGACCGAAGGACTGATCAAGCTCTATCCGAAGAAGGGCGCCCTGGTCCTGCCGGTCTCCGCCCAGGAGATCAAGGACGTCGTCGAGACCCGGCTGCTGGTCGAGGAACACGCGGCGCGCAAGGCCGTCCCCGCCCCCGCCGGACTGCTCCGACGGCTCGAAGAACTGCTGGAGCAGCAGAAGACGCAGGCCGCCGCCGGTGATCTGGCCGGGGCCGCCGTCACCGACCGCTGCTTCCACGCCGAGATCGTCCGCAGCGGCGGCAACGAGATCCTGTCCCGGCTCTACGACCAGCTGCGCGACCGCCAGCTGCGGATGGGCGTCGCCGTGATGCACTCCCACCCCGACCGGATCGCCAAGACCCTCGCCGAGCACGAGGAGATCCTCCAGGCTCTGCGCTCCGGGGACGCCGAGGAGGCCGTGCGGATCGTCCACCGGCACGTCGGCTGGTTCTCGCACCTGGCGCGGGGTGAGGTCCGATGAGCAACATCACCCTGCCGGGTGACCCGCCCGGCGGACGGCGCGCGGCAGCCGTTTGGGGGACCGGCGTCTCCGTCTACTTCGTCGCCGTCATCTTCCGTACGTCCCTCGGGGTGGCCGGCCTCGACGCCGCCGACCGCTTCGACGTGAACGCCTCGGCCCTGTCGACCTTCTCCATCCTCCAACTGCTCGTCTACGCCGGCATGCAGATACCCGTGGGCCTGCTGGTCGACCGGCTCGGCACCAAGAAGGTGCTGGCCATCGGCGTCGTCCTGTTCACCGCCGGACAACTAGGCTTCGCCTTCTCCCCCACGTACGGCACCGCCCTCGCCTCGCGCGCGCTGCTCGGCTGCGGCGACGCGATGACGTTCATCAGCGTGCTGCGGCTCGGCACCCGCTGGTTCCCCGCCCGCCGCGGACCCCTCGTCGCGCAGCTCGCGGGACTGGCCGGCATGGCGGGCAACCTCGTCTCCACCCTGCTCCTGGCCCGGCTGCTGCACGGCATCGGATGGACGGCCGCGTTCGCGGGCAGCGCCCTCGCCGGAGTCGTCGTACTCGTCCTGCTCCTGCTGTTCCTCGAGGACCACCCCGAGGGCCACGAGCCCCAGCCGTTCCCGCACCAGGGCGCCGCCTACGTACGGCGGCAGATCGCCGAGTCCTGGCGGGAGCCGGGGACGCGGCTGGGGCTGTGGGTGCACTTCACCACCCAGTTCCCCGCGATGGTGTTCCTGCTGCTGTGGGGCATGCCGTTCCTGGTCGAGGCGCAGGGCCTCAGCCGCGCCACGGCCGGCGAACTGCTGACCCTGGTGGTCCTGTCCAACATGGCCGTCGGACTCGTCTACGGCCAGGTCGTCGCCCGGCACCACGAAGCGCGGTTGCCGCTGGCGCTCGGCACGGTCGGGGCGACCGCGCTGCTGTGGGCGGTCACGCTGGCCTACCCCCAGGAGCACGCGCCGATGTGGCTGCTCGTCGTGCTGTGCGCGGTGCTGGGCGCCTGCGGACCGGCGTCGATGCTCGGTTTCGACTTCGCGCGTCCCGCGAATCCGCCGGAGCGACAGGGCACCGCCTCCGGGATCACCAACATGGGCGGGTTCGTCGCCTCCATGACGACCCTCTTCGCGGTCGGGGTCCTGCTGGACGCGACCGGCGACGACTACCGGATCGCCTTCTCCTCGGTGTTCGTGCTCCAGGCGCTCGGGGTCAGCCAGATCCTGCGGTTGCGTTCGCGCGCGGCTCGTCGGGAGCGGGAGCGTTTGGTCACCAGCCGGGTGTCCGCCGTGCATGTGCCTGCGTAGCGTGGACGGTTGCCGCGCTGCGCGCGCCGGGGGCTGCCGGGTCTGCCCGTGCCGGGGGCTGCCGGGTCTGCCCGTGCCGGGGGCTGCCCGGGCTGCCCCCTCGGCTCCCCGCTGCGGCTCTTGAACGGGCCTCGTCCTCGAGCGCCTGACAGGTCGATTCGCTTGCCCGGCGGCCGAAACCGGTTTGCCCGCACACTCGTTCGGGACCTAGCGTCGTCGCCTACGACGTGTAGCTCAGCAGCAGAGCACCGGGCTCGGGACCCGGAGGGCGCGGGGGCGGAACCCGCCACGTCGGCGCATCGGCGTGTAGCTCAGCAGCAGAGCACCGGGCTCCTGTCCCGGAGGGCACGGGGGCAGAGCCCGTCACGCCGGCTTATGAACCACGACGCTGACCAGCAGCACCTCGTAGAGGCGAACCCGGGCTACGCGTCCGGCCAACTGGCCAGGGCGCTCACGACCGCCCGGACCCACCCGGACCCCGAGGCCCGCCACCGCGCGGAGGAACGGGGGCGGCGCTGGCGTGACGTGCTGTCGGGCATGACGGGCGGACTGCTGACGATCGGCTCCCGCACCCCCGTCGCGGGCCTGCCCGCCTGGGTCACGCCCGAGGTCGTGCGCGGCGGCTTCGCCACCGGGAAACCGGCCGCCGGCGGACCCCTGCTCGCCCAGGAGACCGAGGCCGCGCGCCGGGCGGGCGTCCCGGAGAACCGACGGGACCTGTTCGCGTACTGGCTGTCCGAGGAGGGCCTCGGCCGGCTCGGCGAGCTGCTCGAGACCGGACGGTACGAGGTGACCCTGCCCGAGGAGGCCGCCCTGCTCACGGTGGCGTGGCTGGTCCGGGCCGGGGAGACGGACGCGGCCGTCGACCTCGTCGAGGAGATCGCCCCGTTCGCCGACCGGCTGCGGTTCACGCCGCGGCCCTCCGACCTGCCGGCTCCCGACCCCGGTGCCGTGCACCGCCGTACCGTCGGCGAGGCCATCGGCACGCTGGACCGGCGCACGCCCAGCCGGGCCGTGGAGACACAGCGGGAGGCGCTGACCGTCTGGCAGCCGTTCGGGGACGAACTGCTCTCGCACTGGCTGGAGACGGCCGACGAGGACGGGCGCGTCCCGGGCCGCACCCCCGGCGCCGACTGGCGCGAGCGGAGCGGCGAACTGCTGCGCCGATACGCCGACCTGGCCCGCCGTCACACGTACTGCACCAAGCACCTCGACCCCAAGCAGAACCTGGCGATCCTGCGGAGCGCGCTGGAGGAGACCGTCGCCGGGCGGAAGCTGGACGCGCGCCGGTCCGGGCTGCTGCGGCACGCCGTCACGTCCATGGTGCGTCGGCGGGGGCGTCCCGGCTCCCCACGGTTGACGGCGCTGCGCCGGGAGCAGGCCGTCCAGACGGCGCTGCCCTCGCACCACGCGCTCGCGCAGCTGGTGCTGCGCCGGCTGGCCGGACTGCCGCAGGAGGTGGGGGCCGCGCAGGTCGCACCACTGCTGGTTCCGGTGAGCGAGCAGGAGGCCCGGGAGACCGGACTGCCCGCGGGCGCCGTGATCCCTGCCGCCCTGCGGCGGCCCGTCGAGGCCGCGCTGAGCGCGCCCGTCGCCACGCTGGTGGAGCAGGGTCTCGTCCCGTCCGCGGAGGTGCTGGCCGCACTGGTTCCGCAACTCGTCGCCGTCACCACCGCGCAGACCTACCCGGACGAGGCCCTGCGCACCCTGGCCGCCGCCGGATACCGGGCTTTCCGCTACCGCCGGTCGCTGCTGCTGCTCGACCTCGAACGGCAGGTGCGGGCGGAGGAGCTGCCCTGGGTGAAGGCCGTGGCCGGGCAGCGCTCCGACGCCGAGGCGGGGACGGAGTCCGCCCTCGCGCTGCGGCAGCTGGGCGAGCTGGCCGTGCAGGCGTTCCCGGCCACCGTGCTGCCCAACCCGCTGGTCCGCGAGCTGTCCGTGCTGGCCCGCCAGGCCGAGCTGGGCGCTCCCCTGGTGGAGGAGCTGGCCGCGGACATCTTCATGGGCACGTTCACCCCGAAGTTCCTCGCCGCCGCCCGTGTGGCCGCGGAACTGCTCGGCGGGGGCTCGCTGTACGAGCGCTACTACGCCATCGACTACCGCGCGATCCGTGACATGGCGATCACCGAGGTCGCCGGGGCACAGACCCGGCAGCTCCGGCCGCGCACCTCCCCGGGGTTCGCGAAGCTGTGCGCCGAACGGGCCGCGGCGTCCTCGCCCGGCCACCGGTACGACGGCTCCACGGCCGCGAACGGCATGGTGATCGAGCAGGCGCAGATCCTCACCACGCACAACCTCGCCACCCTGGTCCACCGGGTCGGCATCGTCCCCACCACCGGCTGGGAGAACCTGGCCCGGCGCAGCTTCGGCACGGTGTGCCGGCTGACCGCCCGGATGAACGGCCACCCGTGGCCCCTGACCACCATCAAGGACGCCGCCTACGCCTGGCGACAGATGCTGTTCCACCTGTCCCTCTGCCCACCGGAGGAGCGGACCCGCACCCTGAACTGGCTGCCAGAGGAGGCCCGGCGACGGCCGGGGCATGTCGAGGGCCGACTGGCCCCGGCACTCACCGGACTGCGCCAGGTCGCGGAGGGCGGCTCGGCGGACTCCGGAACAGGCCGTCGGCTGTTGGGGTGGAGCACCGGGGGGCACTGGATGCGGGGGCCGGGGGGCGCGGCGGGGGGATGAGACGGGTGGGGCCCCCGGCAGACCCGCCCGGCCTCGCCTGCGGTTTCGGGGGAGGCCGCGTCCGCGTCACTCGGATACGCGGCTCTCCCCGGCCTCGCCTTCCGGAAGAGGCCGCGTCGGCTTCACTCCGATACGCGGCTCCTCCGGACGGGGTGCCGTGGACTCAGCCCCAGGTGATCAATCTCTTCGGCTGCTCCAGGACGGCCGCCACGTCGGCGAGCACCTTGGAGCCCAGCTCGCCGTCGACCAGGCGGTGGTCGAAGCTCAGCGCCAGCGTGGTCACCTGCCGTGGCTTCACCTTGCCCTTGTGGACCCACGGCTGGAGCTTGATCGCGCCGACCGCGAGGATCGCGGACTCGCCGGGGTTGAGGATCGGCGTACCGGTGTCGACGCCGAAGACGCCGACGTTGGTGATGGTGACCGTGCCCCCCTGCATGGCCGCCGGGGACGTCCTGCCCTCGCGCGCCGTCGCCACCAGCTCGCCCAGCGCCTCGGCCAGTTGCGGCAGCGTCTTGTCGTGGGCGTCCTTGATGTTCGGCACGATCAGCCCGCGCGGGGTCGCGGCCGCGATGCCCAGGTTGACGTAGTGCTTGCGCACGATCTCCTGGCCGGCCTCGTCCCAGGAGGCGTTGACGTCCGGATTGCGCTTGATGGCCACCAGCAGCGCCTTGGCGATCAGCAGGAGCGGGTTCACCCGCAGGCCCCGCATGTCCTTGTCCTGCTTCAGCTCCTCGACGAGCTTCATGGTGCGCGTGACGTCGACCGTCACGAACTCGGTGACATGCGGCGCCGTGAACGCCGAGCCCACCATCGCCGCCGCCGTCGCCTTACGGACGCCCTTGACCGGGATACGGGTCTCGCGTGCCGTGTCGTACGAGGGGGCCGGAGCCGAGGTGGTGACCGGCGCCGGGGTGGCCGCCGGCGTGGGCCGCGGTGCCGCCGGCCGGTCCGGTGCCTGCGCGGGGGCCGCGGCGGCGTGAACGTCCTCGCGCGTGATGATGCCGTCCGGGCCGGACGGGACCACCGAGGCGAGGTCCACCCCCAGGTCCTTGGCCAGCTTGCGCACGGGCGGCTTGGCCAGCGGGCGGGGCCGGTCGGCCGCCACGGACGGGACGGCGGTGACCGCGGAGGGAGCGGGGGTGGCCGGGGGGACCGTCCCGTGTCCGTTCAGTTCCGCCTGGACGGCGGCGGAGACGGACGCCGCCTCCTGGACCGGGATCTCGGCGCTCTTGCGCGGGCGGCGCTTGGTGGAGGACGCGGCCACGCCGTAACCGACGAGGACCGGCTGTCGGCCGGACCCCTGCGCCTTCGGCTCCTCGGGCTGCTGCTCCACGGCGGGGGCGGCGGCAGGGGCGGGGGCGGCGGCCGGCGCCGATCCGCCCGACACCTCCACCGCGATGATCGACATGCCCACGTCGACCGTGGTGCCCTCGGGGAACCGCAGCTCGCGCACCACACCGTCGTAGGGGATGGGCAGTTCGACGGCGGCCTTGGCCGTCTCGACCTCGCACACCACCTGGCCGTCGGTCACCGTGTCACCGGGCTGGACATACCACTTGAGGATCTCGGCCTCGGTGAGTCCCTCGCCCACGTCGGGCATCTTGAACTCGCGTACGGACGTTTCCGTCATCGTCGTCACGACCCTCTCCTCAGTACGCCAGGGCACGGTCGACGGTGTCGAGCACCCGGTCCAGGCCCGGCAGGTACTCCTCTTCCAGACGCGCCGGCGGGTACGGGGCGTGGTAACCGCCGACCCGGAGCACCGGGGCCTCCAGGTGGTAGAAGCAGCGCTCCGTGATCCGGGCGGCGATCTCCGCGCCCGAACCGAAGAAGACCGGCGCCTCATGGACGACGACCAGACGGCGGGTCTTCTCCACGGAGGCCTGGATGGAGTCGAAGTCGAGCGGGGAGACCGAACGCAGGTCCAGGACCTCCAGGCTCTTGCCCTCCTCGGCGGCCGCGGCGGCGGCCTCCTGGCAGAGCTTCACCATCGGGCCGTAGGCGACGAGGGTCAGGTCGGTGCCCTCGCGGACGACCCGCGCCTTGTGCAGGGGGCCGGGGATCGCCTCGGGGTCGACCTCGCCCTTGTCCCAGTAGCGCCGCTTGGGCTCGAAGAAGATCACCGGATCGTCGCTCTGGATGGCCTGCTGCATCATCCAGTAGGCGTCGTCGGCGTTCGACGGGGAGACCACCTTCAGGCCTGCCACGTGCGCGAAGAGCGACTCGGGGGACTCCGAGTGGTGCTCCACGGCGCCGATGCCGCCGCCGTAGGGGATCCGGATGACGACCGGCATCTTGATCTTGCCGAGCGCACGCGCGTGCATCTTCGCGAGCTGGGTGACGATCTGGTCGTAGGCCGGGAAGACGAAGCCGTCGAACTGGATCTCCACCACCGGGCGGTAACCGCGCAGGGCCAGGCCGATCGCCGTGCCCACGATGCCCGACTCGGCGAGCGGGGTGTCGATGACGCGGGACTCGCCGAAGTCCTTCTGAAGGCCGTCCGTCACCCGGAACACGCCGCCGAGCTTGCCGACGTCCTCACCCATGACGAGGACCTTGGGGTCCGACTCCAGGGCCTTGCGCAGCGACTCGTTGATCGCCTTGGCGAGGGCCATCTTCTCCGCCATCTCAGTTACCCCCCTCGGAAGAGTCCGCGAACGACGCCTGGTAGGCGGCGAACTGGGCCCGCTCCTCGTCGACGAGCGCATGCCCGTCCGCGTACACGTTCTCGAAGATGGCGAAACGGTCCGGGTCCGGCATCGAACGGACCGCTTCGCGCACTCGCCTGCCCAACGCCTCGCTCTCGGCCTCGAGTTCCGCGAAGAATGCCTCGTCCGTGTGGTTTGAGGTCTCCAGGTACCGGCGCAGGCGCAGGATCGGGTCCTTCGCCTCCCAGGCCGCCCGCTCGTCGTCGTGGCGGTAGCGGGTCGGGTCGTCGGAGGTGGTGTGGGCACCCATGCGGTACGTGTACGCCTCGACGAGGGTCGGTCCCTCGCCCCTGCGGGCCCGCTCCAGGGCCCACTTGGTGACCGCCAGGCAGCCGAGGACGTCGTTGCCGTCGACGCGGACGCCCGGGAAGCCGTAGCCCTGGGCGCGCTGGTAGAGCGGCACACGGGTCTGCTTCTCGGTCGGCTCGGAGATCGCCCACTGGTTGTTCTGGCAGAAGAACACCACCGGCGCGTTGTACACCGCGGAGAAGGTGAACGACTCGGCCACGTCGCCCTGGCTGGAGGCACCGTCGCCGAAGTAGGCGATGACCGCCGAGTCCGCGCCGTCCTTGGCCACGCCCATCGCGTAGCCCGTGGCGTGCAGCGTCTGGGAACCGATGACGATCGTGTACAGGTGGAAGTTGTTGCCGTTGGGGTCCCAGCCGCCGTTGTTGACGCCGCGGAACATGCCGAGCAGGTTCGCCGGGTCGACACCGCGGCACCAGGCGACGCCGTGCTCACGGTAGGTCGGGAAGACGTAGTCGTCGTCGCGCAGGGCCCGGCCGGAACCGATCTGGGCGGCCTCCTGGCCGAGCAGGGAGGCCCACAGGCCCAGCTCGCCCTGGCGCTGGAGGGAGGTGGCCTCGGCGTCGAAGCGGCGGGTGAGCACCATGTCGCGGTAGAGGCCGCGCAGCTCCTCGGGCGTGACATCGGCGACGTACGGGTCGTACTCGGCGTTCTTCACGCGCTCGCCCTCGGGCGTCAGCAGCTGCACGAGCTGGGGCTCGGCGGTGCCCTTCGGCGCGGCGGCGCGGGTGGTACGAGTGGTGCGCTTGGTACCGGTGGCCTTGGTCGCCGCGTCGGTGGCCTCGGCCGCCGTCCCGGTGCCGGTGGCGCCGGCCTTGCCTCCGGCGCTGCGTCGCGGCTTGCGCGCGGCAGTGCTCTCCACGGTCACGTGTGCTCCTCCGTCGGTCCGGCCCCCGGGGTTGCCGGGTGGCCAGTGCGGCTCACCTGTTCCGAAACCCGTGCACGGGGTGGGTGCCCTCGGCCGGAACAGGCGACAGGTGCCCCGGCGAGCGCCCTGCAAGCCTCACGTTACCCAGTGCGCCACATTTCTGTGCAACCCCACCTGACCTGCGTTTTTGCTTGGATTTCCAAGTAAATCGGCAAAGTCGGGAAGGAGCCTGGTCACAGCCTTGCAGGAGGCCGGAGCAACGGCACGTTATCCCGCGCACCCAGGTCACGGGAAGAGTTTCCGCGCAGGAGCACCACCGCGAACACGAAGGGACAATTCGCCTTGTTTTTCCACTGGCACCACTCGGAGCCGCACCCCGGACAGTGAGCGGCGGCGCCCCCTTCCAGCCGTCGGCCACCGGACGGTCACCCCGCGTCGCGACCCTAGCCGCGGCGGGCCTCGCCCGTCCGGACCACTTCGCGGCCGAGGCACACCCCAGGACGACCGTCCGGGATCACTTGTGACAGCAGGTGACGGTGTGTGACAACACCCAGCTCACAGCGTCGCCGCGTGCCCTACGATCTGCGCGTGCCGCGCTCCTGTGTACCACCCCTCTTGCCCCACGCGCCCCCTCTGGCCGCCCTGCTCCGACGCTATGCCGCCGGTTCCCCGCTCTCGTGCGAGCCCGTCGACCAAGGGCTGCTGAACCGCGGTTACCGGCTGCGCACCACCCGCGGCCGCTACTTCCTCAAACACCACTTCGACCCCGACACCGCCGACCCGCACTCGATCGTCCGGCAGCACCGGGCCACCCAGCGCCTGGCCGACCTGGGAGTCCCGGTCGCACCCCCGCTGCCCGGCCGCGACGGGCGCACGGTCGCCGTCGTCGGCGGCCACTTCTACGCCCTGCACCCGTGGGTCGACGGCCGGCACCGCCACGGCACCCAGCTCACCCCCCACGCGTGCGGGCGCCTGGGGACGCTGCTGGGGGTGGTCCACGCCTGCCTGGAGCGCGTGATGCCGGCCCACGTGAGGGCACGCGCCACTCCCGCCGAGAGCCCCGCCCCCGCCGACACCTTCGCCCTGATCGACGACCTCCTCGCGCTCGTACGCCGGCACCGCCCCTGCGACGCCTTCGACGAACTGGCCCGTCACCGGCTTCTGGAACGCCGCGCCCTGCTGGAGCGGCACGCCGGCCGGCGCCCTCCGCACGCCGGTCCGGCCGGCTGGGTGCACGGTGACTTCCACCCCTTCAACCTGCTCTACCGCGGGGAGGCCCCCGCCGCGATCGTCGACTGGGACCGGCTCGGCGTGCAGCCCCGCGCGGAGGAGGCCGTACGCGCCGCCGCGATCTTCTTCCTCCGGCCCGACGGCACCCTCGACCTGGCGAGGGCTCGGGCGTACGCGCGCGCGTACCGGCCCGCCGCCGGTGCCACGCCCAGCGAGCTGGCGGCCGCCGTGCACCGGGTGTGGTGGGAGCGCCTGAACGACTTCTGGATGCTGCGCTGGCACTACGAGCGCGGCGACACCCGTGCCGACCCCCAGTTCCCGGCCGCGTCCGCCCTCGCGGTGTGGTGGACACGGGAGTACGACGCGGTGTGCGACGCGTTCACGGAGTGACGGGGCCCGGAAGGCGGGCCTCGGAAACGACCACGCGCGCGGGAAGCCCCGTCGAAGGGTTCACGCGCGCGTGCGTGGTGCCGTTCCGTCGGTCAGCCTTCGTCGCCGGCGGTGCCGCCGTTGGTGACGCCGGAGATGGTGCCGCCCTGCGACGTCCCGCCGTCGCCGGTGCCCCCGTCCGCCGTGCCGGGATCGCTCGACACCGGGTCGCTCGGCTCCTCCGTCACCGGATCGCTCGTCACCGGATCCGACGGCTCGTCCGACGGCTCGCTGCTGTAGCTCGGCGAGGGCGAGTACGAGGGCGTGTACCGGGGCGTGTAGTTGGACCCGGAGTTCGAACCGGTGCTGCCGTCGGAGGTGTCCTCCGTCGACTTGTCGGTCGCCTTCTCGCTCGGCGGCGGGCTCGTCCGGTCGGCCGAGGCGGACGGTGTGGCGCTCGGCGACTTCGTGGTCTCGCTCCCGCCACCGCTCGCGCCCTGTTTGTTCAGGGCGAGCGCGACGCCCGCGGCGACGGCGATCACCGCGAGGACGGCGAGGATCCACAGCTTGCCGCGGCCGTTGCCCCGGTTGCCGCGCCCCTCGAACCCGCCGTCGTCGCCGTTGCCGTACCCCGGCAGGATCGGCTGCGAGATCTGCGAGGTGTGGGACCCGTCGGCGCCCTGCGGCAGCACACTCGTGCTCGCGAAGCCCACCGCGGCGGCACCGGCGCCGGTGCCCGCCTCGACGAGGCCGGTGTTCCAGGTGCCGGTGTGCGCGCCCTCGTCGTACAGCATCTGGAGCCCGTACTGGACGAGGCCGCGCATCTCCTCCGCGGTCTGGAACCGGTCGTCGGGGTCCTTGGCGAGGGAACGCATGACGAGGCCGTCGAGCTCCGGCGGGCACACGCCCTCCGAGATCCGCGACGGCGGCACCGGGATGTCCTGCACATGCTGGTAGACCACCGACAGCGGGGTCTCACCGGTGAACGGCGGCCGCAGCGCGAGCAGTTCGTACAGCAGGCAACCCGTGGCGTACAGGTCGGAGCGGTGGTCGACGGCCTTGCCGAGCGCCTGCTCCGGGGAGAGGTACTGCGGGGTACCCATGACCATGCCGGTCTGCGTCATGGTCGTCGACGCCCCGTGCAGGGCGCGCGCGATGCCGAAGTCCATCACCTTCACCGCGCCGTTGTCCGTGATGATCACGTTCGCCGGCTTGATGTCCCGGTGCACGATGCCGTGCTGGTGGGAGTAGGCGAGCGCCTCCAGCACCCCCGAGACGATGATCAGGGCCTGCTCGGGGCCCGGCGCCTCGGCGTTGAGGAGCAGGTCACGGATCGTCCGCCCCTCGACCAGCTCCATCACGATGTACGGCACGCTCTGGCCGCCGACGACGTCCTCGCCGGAGTCGTACACGGCGACGATCGCGTGGTGGTTGAGGCCGGCCACCGACTGGGCCTCGCGCGTGAAGCGGGCCTTGGAGACCGGGTCCTCGGCGAGGTCGGCGCGCAGCAGCTTGACCGCGACGGTGCGGCCGAGACGCACATCCTCGGCGGCGAACACCTCCGCCATGCCGCCCCGCCCGAGTCTGCCGGTCAGCCGGTACCGGCCGTCTCCGACAAGTCCGCCGTTACCCCACATCTCCGGCGCATCTGACATACCGCCGCCAGTCGCCTCGGGGTCGGACGGGCCCTGAGCGCGCTGCTGTGGTGCCATCAGTCCTCGCCGTCGTTTCTGCCCGCGGTGCGCGCGGTGTTGTCACGGTCTCCGTCGGCCACGCTACAGCCTCCGCGCAAGCCGCCGGTCCGGGACGAGCCCGGGCATCGGTCGGAGACGGATCGGCCATCAAACCCGCAGTCCGCGTCGGCGTGCAAATTCTGTGTACCGGCAGTACGGCACCTGTAACGCTTGCGCGACTCTTCTTTCGCGTACGGTCACGGAACGGGCACCGAGCTTGACGTGTCGGTGCCCTGGGGCAGACTTGGCCGGGAATAGCACTTTCGATCAATGAGCAAGCCACGGCGAGCGGCAGCGCCGAGGGCCTGACGGGGGACGCAGAGAATGAGCCAGGACGGCGCGCAGGGCCGGTACGCGGGGCGGGCGCTCGCCGGCGGCCGCTATCAGCTGCGCGACTTGCTCGGCGAGGGCGGCATGGCCTCGGTGCACCTCGCCTACGACTCTGTCCTCGACCGGCAGGTCGCGGTCAAGACGCTCCACACCGAACTCGGCCGCGAACAGGCTTTCCGCGAGCGTTTCCGCCGCGAGGCCCAGGCCGTGGCGAAGCTCACCCACACCAACATCGTCTCGGTCTTCGACACCGGCGAGGACGATGTCGACGGCATGACCACCCCGTACATCGTCATGGAGTACATCGAGGGCCGCCCGCTCGGCTCGGTGCTCGACGAGGACGTACGGCGGCAGGGCGCGATGCCCGCCGACAAGGCGCTGAAGATCACCGCGGACGTGCTGGCCGCCCTGGAGATCAGCCACGAGATGGGCCTGGTCCACCGCGACATCAAGCCCGGCAACGTGATGATGACCAAGCGTGGCGTGGTCAAGGTGATGGACTTCGGCATCGCGCGCGCCATGCAGTCCGGTGTCACCTCGATGACGCAGACCGGCATGGTCGTCGGCACTCCGCAGTACCTCTCGCCCGAACAGGCCCTCGGCCGCGCTGTGGACGCCCGCTCCGACCTGTACTCGGTCGGCATCATGCTGTTCCAACTGGTGACCGGGCGGCTGCCCTTCGACGCCGACTCGCCACTCGCGATCGCTTACGCCCATGTGCAGGAGGAGCCGGTGGCTCCCTCCTCCATCAACCGCGCGCTGCCGCCGGCCGTCGACGCGCTCGTCGCCCGCGCGCTGAAGAAGAACCCGAACGAGCGCTTCCCCACCGCCGTCGCCATGCGCGACGAGTGCCTGCGCGTCGCGGCCTCCTTCCAGCCCGCCCCGCCGAGCATCGTGCCGGGCAACCCCTCGCAGAGCGGCTCGGGTGTCGGCTCCGCGGTGTTCCCGCCGGTCGGCCAGAGCCCCCAGACCCCCGTGGGCAACGTCCAGACGCCGTACCAGCCGGCTCCGACGCCCAACCCGTACGGCACCCCCTCGACGCCCGCCCCCTCCTACGGCTATCCGCAGCAGGGCTACCAGACGCCCGTTCCGGCGTACGGCCACCAGCAGGGGTCGAACACCCCGCCCGCGTACAACCTGAGCCCGCAGGCCCCGGCCGCGGGAGCGCCGGGCGGCGGCCGCGGGAACAACAGGGGAGTGCTCGTCGGCTCGGCGATCGTGGCCCTCGCGACCGTCGGCGCACTGATCGGGACCCTCGCGGCCGGCGGCAGCGGTGACGACGACAAGGGCGGCGACCCCGCCACCACCTCCTCGTCGCCGACGAAGGCCGCCGGTTACCGCGGTCCGGACACGTCCAAGACGATCGACACGTCCGAGTGCACCGAGCCGCAGGAGTCGTACAACGACCCCGACAAGATCCGGCTTCCCGACTTCAAGTTCAAGAACATCGACTCGGTCAAGGCCTGCTTCCAGGCGGCCGGTTGGAACATCAAGGAAAAGGACCAGGACGAGAACACCTACGGCGATGGGACGGTCATGAACCAGTTCCCGTCCGCCGGGACGGACGTCGACCCGAAGGACATGCCGGAGATCGAGCTGAGCGTCTCCACGGGCAACCCGCCGTCCTGACAAACCCCGAACGACCGAGAAGGGCCCGGCGTCGGTCGCCTGGCCCTTCTGTTCCGGTAGTCGGTACGGGTTCGCGGACGCGGCTTACAAGTAGGGGCCCCCCGAACGGCCGCCCGCGCGCGGGTCGTCGGAGCCCTCCTGACCGCCCACGCCCGGCGGCAGCGCACGACGCATCTGCTCCAGCTGGGCCCGCGCGGCCATCTGCTGGGCGAACAGCGTGGTCTGGATGCCGTGGAACAGGCCCTCCAGCCAGCCCACCAACTGGGCCTGCGCGATCCGCAGCTCCGCGTCGCTCGGGGTCGACTCCTCGTTGAACGGCAGGGAGAGCCGCTCCAGTTCCTCGACCAGCTCCGGCGCCAAGCCGTCCTCCAGCTCCTTCACCGAGCTGGCGTGGATCTCCTTGAGACGGACGCGACTGGCCTCGTCGAGAGGGGCCGCACGCACCTCCTCGAGCAGCTGCTTGATCATGCTGCCGATCCGCATGACCTTCGCCGGCTGCTCGACCTGCTCGGTCACGGGGATCTCACGGGAATCGTCCTCCGCGTCGATGCCGCCGAGTGCCATGCCGTCCTGGCCCACGACCAGGATCTTCTGGGCGTTCTCCGGCGACCGTTCGTTCCTCGGCATCTCCATGCCGCCATTGTCTCGCACCCCCACACCTCATCACCGTGGTGCCCCCCGTGAAGGGTGATCCACCGTTTTCCGTCCGGAGCAGTCCGGAATGCGGCGATCATTCCGTCGTGTGAGGCTTGTGGCCTCATTCTGTGATGGCTCAACACCAGGAGGAGGTCACGGACGTGACTCCATGGCGGCGGGGGCTGTGCGGGGTGGGTGTGGGGACGGGGTTGTTGGTGGCCGTGCTGCCCTACGGGGGTGTGTCGGCGGACGCGGCGGTACCGGCATATGGCTCCACGGCGTACGAGAGCGGACCGGCCCACGACCGGGGCACCACGCACAGCCCCGGCACCACGCACGGGCCTGGTGCGGCGCACGGCACCGGCACCACGCACGGGCCTGGTCCGGCGCACGGCACCGGCACCACGCACGGGCCTGGTCCGGCGCACGGCCCCGGCACCACGCACGGGCCTGGTCCGGCGCACGGACGTACCGGTTCGACGCCCTCGCAGGGGACGAGGCACGACCGCGTCCCGTCGTATCCCAGGGTGCCGCCGTACGCCCCCGCCTCGGCGTCCCCCACCGCGTCGGCGGCCGCCTCGTCCGCCGCCTACGCCGCGTCCCCCTCGCCCTCCGTGTCTCCCGGCGGCCCCGACCGGGCCGGGAGCCGGGCCGGCGAGGGGCGGGTGCGGCCCGGCCGCACCGGGGGGACCGTGGAGGAGGACCCGGAGGTTCTCGACGAGGAGACGGACGCCGGCGAGGAAGAGGGCTTCGGGGAGCGACCGGCCGAGGAGCCGGCCGCGCCGGACGAGGCCCCGCGCGAGGCCGGGTTCGCCCCCTCCACCTCGCCGCGGACCGTGCGGCAGGCCGACTCCGCCGAGGAGCGGCCCGTCGGACGGATGCTGCGGGTCCTGCCCCTCGGCAGCGGACTGGTCCTCATCGGCCTGGGCCTCGGTCTCGCCTTCCTCGGCCTGCGGCTGCGCCGCGGCTAGCGGGACAGCGGGGTCGTGTCAGTGCGTGACCAGCAGGACCTTGCCGATGTGTCCGCTGTCCTCGACGACCCGGTGGGCGGCGGCCGCGTCACTCATCGGCAGTTCACGGTCCACGACGGGACGGACATGACCGGCGGCGAGCAGGGGCCAGACATGTTCGCGTACCGCTGCGACGATGGAGGCCTTCTCCCCGAGAGGACGCGCCCGCAGCGAGGTCGCGCTGATCGCGGCGCGCTTGCCGAGGAGCGCGCCGATGTTCAGCTCACCCTTGGCGCCTCCCTGCATGCCGATGATCGCCAGCCGGCCGTTGACGGCGAGGCTCTGGACGTTGCGGTCCAGGTACTTGGCGCCCATGTTGTCGAGGATGACGTCGGCGCCGGCGCCGTCGGTGGCCTTCTTGATCTCGGCGACGAAATCCTGCTCGCGGTAGTTGATCAGGATGTCCGCGCCCAGCTCGGCGCACCGCTCCAGCTTCTGCGCACTGCCCGCGGTCACGGCGACCGTGGCGCCGACGGCCTTGGCCAGCTGGATCGCCATGGTGCCGATGCCGCTGGAGCCACCGTGCACCAGCAGCGTCTCGCCGGGGCGGAGATGGGAGATCATGAAGACGTTCGACCAGACCGTGCAGGCCACCTCCGGCAGTGCCGCGGCCCGCACGAGATCGGTGCCCTCGGGCAACGGCAGCAGCTGTCCGGCCGGTACGGCCACCTTCTCGGCGTATCCGCCGCCCGCGAGCAGAGCGCACACCTCGTCGCCGACGGCCCACCCGGAGACGCCGGGGCCGAGCGCGGCGATCCGGCCGGAGCACTCCAGGCCGGGGTAGGGCGAGGCGCCAAGGGGCGGGTTGTAGAAGCCCTGCCGCTGGAGGACGTCGGCGCGGTTGACGGCACTGGCCACCACCTCGACCAGGACCTCACCCTCGCCGTATGCGGGATCGGGGACCTCGTCCCACACCAGCGCCTCGGGACCACCAGGTTCGGGAATCGTGATCGCATGCATGAGAGGGACGCTACCCCGCGGTCCCTGGTCGCAGCCGCCTCCGTCGTGGGTGAGGTCCGTGGCGAGAACCCTGTGCGCGACCGATGAGTTCGCGCGACGGTGAGGGTCTTCCCATGCGTAGACCACATGCGCGGAAGGACACCCCACGATGAGCCAGCACACCGCCGGCCTGGCGATCGAGACCGCGGGCCTGGTGAAGACGTTCGGCGAGACCAGGGCCGTGGACGGCGTGGACCTCGCCGTCCCCACCGGCACCGTCTACGGCGTCCTGGGCCCGAACGGCGCCGGCAAGACGACCACGGTGAAGATGCTCGCCACCCTCCTGCGGCCCGACGGCGGCCAGGCCCACGTCTTCGGCCACGACGTCGTCCACGAGGCGGACACGGTACGCGGCCTGGTCAGCCTCACCGGGCAGTACGCGTCCGTGGACGAGGACCTCACCGGCGCCGAGAACCTGGTATTGCTGGCCCGGCTCCTCGGGCATGCCAAGAGGGCCGCGCGCGAGCGATCCGGACAGCTGTTGGAAGCCTTCGGGCTCACCGACGCGGCATCGAAGCAGGTCAAGCACTACTCGGGCGGCATGCGCCGCCGTATCGACATCGCCGCGTCCATCCTCAGCACCCCCGACCTGCTCTTCCTCGACGAGCCGACGACCGGGCTCGACCCACGCAGCCGCAACCAGGTGTGGGACATCGTGCGGGCGGTGGTCGCGCAGGGCACGACCGTGCTGCTGACCACGCAGTACCTGGACGAGGCCGATCAGCTGGCGTCCCGCATCGCCGTCATCGACCGCGGCAAGGTGATCGCCGAGGGCACGAAGGGCGAGTTGAAGGCTTCCGTGGGTGCCGGATCCGTCCATCTGCGGCTGCGGGACGCCGAGCAGCGTCCGCAGGCGGCCAAGGTGTTGACCAGGGTGCTGGACGCGCGGGTACAGCCCGACGCCGACCCGGTGGCCCTGACGGCCCGGCTGGCCGCGACGGCCGGCGACACGGCCGCGGAGCAGGCCGCGCGGGCTCTGGGCGAGCTGGCCAGGACCGGTGTCACCGTCGACAACTTCTCGCTCGGCCAGCCCAGCCTGGACGAGGTGTTCCTCGCCCTCACCGGACACGACACCCAGGCGGACGACGCCGTGAAGAACGAGGTGGCCGCATGAGCACCGCGACGACGAACGAGACCCAGCTCGCACCGGTCCGCGCCGACTCCCTCGCGGCACTGCTGGTCGCCGAGGAGCGTCCGCCACGGCCCAGTGCCTGGTCGGCCTCCCTCACCTTCGGCTGGCGGGCCGTCCTCAAGATCAAGCACGTGCCGGAGCAACTGTTCGACGTCACAGCGTTCCCGATCATGATGGTGCTGATGTACACGTACCTCTTCGGGGGCGCCCTGGCCGGGTCGCCGAAGGAGTACATCCAGTTCCTGCTGCCCGGCATCCTGGTGATGTCGGTCGTGATGATCACCATGTACACGGGCGTCTCGGTGAACACGGACATCGAGAAGGGCGTCTTCGACCGGTTCCGCTCACTGCCGATCTGGCGGCCTTCGACGATGGTCGGCTATCTCCTCGGCGATGCCCTGCGCTACACCATCGCGTCCGTGGTGATGCTCACCGTCGGCATGATCCTCGGTTACCGGCCGGACGGCGGGGTTCTCGGGATCCTGGCCGGGGTCGCCCTGCTGATCGTCTTCTCGTTCGCGTTCTCGTGGATCTGGACGATGTTCGGCCTGATGCTGCGCACCGAGAAGTCCGTGATGGGCGTCAGCATGATGGTGATCTTCCCGTTGACCTTCCTGTCCAACGTGTTCGTCGACCCGAGGACCATGCCGGGCTGGCTCCAGGCGTTCGTCAACAACAGCCCGGTCACGCACCTCGCGTCCGCGGTGCGCGGGCTGATGGCCGGCGACTGGCCGGCCGCCGAGGTCGCCTGGTCCCTGGGCTGGGCGGGACTCTTCGTGCTGGTCTTCGGCCCCGTGACGATGCGGCTCTACAACCGCAAGTAGGGCGTGCGGACCGGTTCAGAAACGCAGTGCCTTCGGCGGCTCCGGCGGCACCCGCACGATGGTGACGAGACGGTCCGTCAACTGGAGGACGCCGACGGCGGGATCGTCGTAGGCCAGCACCCGGTGACCGCGGACGACGCTCACCACCAGGTCTTCGGTCTCGCGCGGGGTGCGACCCGACTCGGCCTTGGTGACCGGCCGTTCCACGAGGTCGAGGCCACTGCCCTGCTGCATGAGGTCTTCCATCACCCGGCCCGCCGCGGGACTGAGTACGGACAGGCCGAGGAGCCGCCCGGCCGCTCCCGCGCTGGTGATGACCTCGTCGGCGCCGGACTGCTTCAGCAGCGGCGCGTTCTCCTCCTCGCGCGCCGCGGCCACGATCTTCGCCCGCGGATTGAGCTGGCGCGCCGTCAGCGTCACGAGTACGGCCGTGTCGTCGCGTTCCGTCGCAATGATGATTCGTCCGGCCCGCTGTACCTCCGCCCGCCGCAGCACGTCACTGCGGGTGCCGTCGCCGACCACGCCCTCGTACCCCTCGGCCGTCGCCACGTCGATCATCTTCGCGCCGGGGTCGATCACGATGACCTGTTCCTTCCGCAGCCCCGACGCGCAGGCGGTCCGGATCGCGGACCGGCCTTTCGTGCCGAAGCCGACGACGACAGTGTGGTCGCGCAAGGGGACCTCCGGGTTGCTGGCGAAAGCTCGGTACGCAACGGGTGTCGCGCCCTGACGGGGGCGACCCCGCCGTGAACCATGGTGCCCACCGATCGGAACACCACCACAGGGGGCCACGCGATGCGAGACCACGAACGACACTCGGCGGGACCGGGACGACTCTCTCTCTTCCGGTCACTGTGGTATCGCTCCCGCGCCGAGGCACGGGACGACGCCGAGGCGGGCCGCTCCATCACGATGCCCGTACAGAGCGCCCTTCCCCCGCTCCAGCAGGTGCTGCGACGTCTCGCCCTGGGCCTGCTGGTGCTGCTGGTCACCACCCTGATCGTCTACCTCGACCGCGACGGCTACAACGACAACTCCGACGGCTCGGTCGACTTCCTCGACGCCGCCTATTACGCCACCGTCACCCTCTCGACCACCGGCTACGGCGACATCACCCCCGTCAGCGACTCGGCCCGGCTGGTCAACATCCTCGTCGTCACGCCGCTGCGCGTGCTGTTCCTGATCATCCTGGTCGGTACGACCCTCGAGGTCCTCACCGAGCGCACCCGCCAGCAGGTCCGCATCCACCGCTGGCGCAGCCGCACCCACCGGCACGTCGTGGTCGTCGGCTACGGCACCAAGGGCCGTCACGCGGTGGAGACGCTCGTCGGGCAGGGCATCCCCAAGGAACAGATCGTCGTGGTGGACGTCCAGCGCAAAGCCGCCCACGCGGCCGGGGACGACGGTCTGGTGTCGGTGATCGGAGACGCCACCCGTTCGGAGACGCTGCTCAAGGCCGAGGTCGCCCACGCCTCACGGGTGATCGTGGCCCCGCAACGCGACGACACCGCCGCCCTGGTCACGCTCACGGCCCGCCAGCTGAACCGGCGCGCCACGATCGCCGTCGCGGCGAGGGAGGACGAGAACGTGCCGCTGCTGAAGCAGAGCGGCGCGGACACCGTGGTGACCAGCTCCAGCTCCGCAGGCCGGCTTCTGGGCGTCTCCATGGTCAGCCCGACCGTCGCCAGGACGCTGGAGGACCTCATGACCCTCGGCAGCGGCCTGGACCTCATCGAGCGCCCTGTCACCAGGCAGGAGGCGGGTAAGTCACCGCGCGCCTCCACGGACCTGGTCGTGGCCGTCGTCCGCGGCAAGGACCTCCTGGACTTCGCCGACCCCCGCTTCACGCAGCTCCAGGCCGGGGACCGGGTGATCACGGTGAGCCGGGCGAAGGCGCCCGAACAGGCGTGACGAGGCCGCCGGGAGGGGAGCCTGGCGGCCCGGCCGCCTCGCGCCCGTGTTTCACGTGAAACAGGGCGGAGCAGGCCTGTCCGGGCGTTTCACGTGAAACAACCGGATGACTCGCGCTCTTGGGATGTTTCACGTGAAACAGGCTCCGATCCCGGCCGCGGCCCACGGAAGATCGAGCAGTTCCGTCTCCTGACCGGCTCGTGCGCCTCCGGGCGGCACGACGGCGAGGGCGTCGGCCGCCGCGATGCCTCGCAGCATCGCGGGGCCGTTGTAGTGCAGCGGCAGGGCGTGATCGCCTCTCAGGACGACCGGGACGAGCCGGGTGTCATGCGGGTGCCCGTGCGCCGCCTCCCGCAGCGGAAGGGTGTACGGCTCCGGAGCGGACCGGCCCGCGAGGGTGCGCAGCAAGGGCTCGGCGAGCGTGAGCAACCCGGAGACGGCCGCCAGCGGGTTGCCCGGCAGACCGACGAGGTACCGGTCCCTCGTGAGCCCGGCCAGCAGCATCGGGTGCCCCGGACGCACCTCGACCCCGTCGACCAGCAGTTCGGCGTCGAGGCGGCGCAGGGTGGGATGAACGTGGTCGACGGGTCCTGCGGCCGTCCCGCCGGTGGTGACGATCAGGTCGGCCGCGGATGCGGTGAGAGCCTGGTGCAGGGCCTCCGCGTCGTCACCGAGCCTGCGCACGGCCACCACCTCGGCGCCCATCGCCCGCAGCCACGGGGGGAGCATCGGGCCGAGCGCGTCACGGATGAGTCCGTCGTGCGGGCGGCCCTCGGTGAGCAGTTCGTCACCCAGGACGAGCACCTCGACGCGGGGACGGGGCACCGCGGTGAGCGTGTCGTATCCGGCGGCCGCGGCGAGCCCGAGGACGGCCGGCGTCACCACCGCTCCGCCGGGCAGCAACTGGTCCCCACTACGGCACTCCTGGCCGCGCGGACGGATGTCCTGGCCGTGTTGGAGGTCCCGGCCGGGGTGCAGCCGGCCCTTCTCGTCGGTACGGCCGTGCTCGCTGCGCAGCACCGCGGTCGTGTCCGGGGGGATACGGGCGCCGGTGGCGATCCCGACGGCCTCGCCGTCGACGAGGCGTGCGGGCTCGGCCTGCCCGGCCAGAAGCCCCCTGTCCCGAACGGCCCACGGGCCGGGGCCGGCGACCGCCCAGCCGTCCATCGCGGAGGTGTCGAAGGAGGGCAGGTCGGTGAGGGCGGTGAGGGGGACGGCGAGGACGAGGCCCAAGGCGTCCTCGAGGGCCACGGAGACGGGGGTCCGGCGGGCGGCGAGGGAGCGGGCGGCACGGCCGGCGCGGGCGCGGGCGTCGGCCCAGGGGGTTGCGGTGGCTTTCCGGTGGCGTGCCGCGGGGGCGGCCTGAGAGCCGTGGCCTTCGCTCTGCGTGGCCGCCGGGTCGGGTGTGGTGCCGGCGGCCGGTCGGGCGGAGCGGTTGCCGTCCTTCACGAGGGCGAGCACCTCCTCGACGTCGAGGTCCTCGGCGTCCTGGCCGTCCCGGATGCCGGGGGCGGTCATCCGGCGTCCGGGCGGGCGTCGGGCGTGGCGCCGGGAACCGCGTCGGGCTGTCCGGTGGCGGACCCGGCAGCGCCGGTGGTCCCGTCGGCCTCATCGGCCGTGTTGATCTCGTCGGCCCAGCGGATGGCCAGGGCGGTGGCCTTGCGCGTCGCCTCTGCGACGGCTTCCGGGCCTCCTCCGGCTCGCCCGGCGGCGTAGCCGACGAGGAAGGTGGTCAGGGGGGCCGCGGGACGGGCCACTCCGTGGGCGGCGTCGCGGGCGAGATCGAGGAGGACGCCGGTGGCGACGTCGAGTTCGATGCCCAGCTCGTCCTTGACTGCGGAAATCCATTCATCCAACACGTGGCCATGCTCCCTGATACGTGCTCTGGCGGCGGCGATGTCGTCCCAGGTGTCGCAGTCGAAGGACGCGACGGGGTCGGGGACGCGGGCGAGATCGAGGCGGGCGGTCAGCCGGCGCAGGGGCAGCCCCGTGAGACCGCCGTGCTGTTCGCCGAGCGCCGAGAGCTCGCGGCGCAGGGCTGAGGTGCGGTAGGCGGCGACGAGCGGCTGTTCGCGGCCGTCGGCGTCGGTGAGCAGTGCGCCCTCGGTGCGGTCGGCGTCCAGGGTCGCCAGCAGCCGCCTGACGGTGTCCGCCGCGAGGAACGGCAGGTCGGCGGAGAGGACGACGACAAGGTTCGCCGTGGCGTGCCGCAACCCGGCGTCGAGTGCGGCCACGGGACCCGCTCCGGCCGGGTCCTCGCGCGTCCAGCGCACCGGCCGGGCGGTCGGCCGTGGGTCCGCGACGACGACGGTGGTGTCCGCGTCGGCGCAGGCCCCGAGCACCCGGTCGAGCAGGGGGCGCCCGCCCACCCGCACGCCGGGCTTGTCGGCGCCGCCCAGCCGGCGGGCACCGCCACCGGCGAGCACGACGGCATCATGGGCGAGGGGCACGCCGACGCCCTGTTCGAAGGAGGCGGCGGCGTCCCGGTCCGGGCGATCACTGAAGGTGACCGCCCGCGGCTCGTTCGGAGTCACCCCCCGAGTATGCGCGGCACTCCGAGCGCGGGGAACGCCGGAGTGCCCACCCGGTCACAGGGTGCGCAGCAGCACCGCCGGCTGTTCCACACAGTCCGCCACATACCGCAGGAAGCCGCCCGCGGTGCCGCCGTCGCACACCCGGTGGTCGAAGGTGAGCGAGAGCTGGACGACCTGGCGCACGGCCAGTTCGCCCTCGTGCACCCATGGCTTGGGGACGATGCGGCCTACGCCCAGCATCGCGGCCTCGGGGTGATTGATGATCGGCGTCGAGCCGTCGACGCCGAACACGCCGTAGTTGTTCAGCGTGAAAGTGCCGCCGGTCAGATCGGCCGGCGTGAGGGTACCGGTGCGGGCCGCCTCGGTGAGCCGGGCGAACTCCGCCCCGATGCCCTCGGTGTCGCGGGCGTGGGCGTCGCGGACGACGGGCACCACGAGACCCCGCTCGGTCTGGGCGGCGAAGCCGAGATGGACGTGTTCCAGGCGGACGATCTCCCTGGCCTCCTGGTCGACCGTGGAGTTCAGCTCCGGGTAACGCGCCAGGGCCGCCGTGCAGATACGGGCCAGGAGCGCCAGGAGGGAGACCTTCGGCCCCCCGGCCGCGTTCATCGCCGTACGGGCACGCATCAGCTCGGTGGCGTCCGCGTCGACCCAGCAGGTCGCGTCGGGGATCTCGCGGCGGCTGCGTGAGAGCTTGTCGGCGACGGCGCCGCGGACCCCCTTGAGCGGGATGCGCGTGCCGGCGGAGGGTCCGGTGGTGGCGGTGGTGACCGCCGACTGTGGGGCCGTGTGCGGCTCGGGAGTCGCCGTCGTGGTCCGGCCCTGCGTGGCGGCGGCCCGCAGCGCGTACTCCACGTCGGCCCGCAGGATCAGCCCGTCGGGGCCGGAGCCGGTCAGCTCCCTCAGGTCGATGCCGTTCTCACGGGCCAGCCTGCGCACGAGGGGGGAGATCACCGCCACGGGGCCGTCAGCCGCTTCGGCGGTTCGAACCTCCCCGTTCGCCGGCCGGGCCGCCGTCATGGGCACGGTGGCGGGGGCCGGTCGCTCCGGTCGTACCCTGCGGCGTCGCGCGGGCGCCTCCGACGTGCCGTACCCCACGAGGACGTTGCCCGAGCCCTGGCCGCCCGCGGCGGCCGACGTGCCCTGGGTGTCCGGGGCTTCCGGGGTGTCCGGGACGTCCGCCGAGCCGCCGGAGGTGGGTGCGCCCACCGCGACCGTGATCAGCGGAGCGCCGACGGGCAGTTCCGTGCCCGCATCGCCGAAGCGGGCGGTGACCACCCCACCGTAGGGGCAGGGCACCTCGACCATCGCCTTGGCCGTCTCGACCTCCACGACCGGCTGGTCGACGGCGACGACGTCACCGACCTCGACCAGCCACCGCACGATCTCCGCCTCGGTGAGCCCCTCCCCGAGGTCGGGGAGCTTGAACTCCAGCACCTGTGCCATCAGTTCCCGGCCTCCCACTGCAGACGCGCCACGGCGTCCAGGATGCGGTCGACGCCGGGCAGGTGGTGACGCTCCAGCATCGGCGGCGGGTAGGGGATGTCGAACCCGGCGACGCGCAGCACCGGCGCTTCCAGGTGGTGGAAGCAGCGCTCCGTGACGCGGGCCGCGATCTCCCCGCCCGGGCCTCCGAAGGAGCTCGATTCATGGACGACGACCGCACGGCCGGTCCGCCGCACCGAGGCGGTGACCGTCTCGTCGTCGAACGGCACCAGGGAGCGCAGGTCGACGACTTCGAGGTCCCACCCCTCGGCCCGGGCCGCCTCGGCGGCTTCGAGGCAGACGGGCACCGACGGCCCGTAGGTGATGAGGGTGGCGCTCCGGCCCGAGCGCCGCACCACCGCGCGGCCGATGGGTTCAACGGCCGACGGCTCCTCCGGGTTCCAGGAGTCCTTGGACCAGTACAGGCGCTTGGGTTCGAGGACCACGACCGGGTCGTCGGAGGCGATCGCGGCGCGCAGCAGACCGTAGGCGTCGGCGACCGTCGCGGGTGTGACGACGTGCAGCCCGGGGGTGGCCATGTAGTAGGCCTCGGAGGAGTCGCTGTGGTGCTCGACGCCGCCGATGCCGCCGCCGTAGGGGACGCGGATCGTGACGGGCAGCGGCATGCGGCCGCGGGTGCGGTTGCGCATGCGGGCGACATGACTGATGAGCTGCTCGAACGCCGGGTAGGCGAAGGCGTCGAACTGCATCTCCACGACCGGCCGGAGGCCGTACATGGCCATGCCGACCGCGGTGCCGAGAATGCCAGCCTCGGCGAGCGGGGTGTCCGTGCAGCGGTCCTCGCCGAACTCCTTGGCGAGTCCGTCGGTGACCCGGAAGACGCCGCCGAGGGTGCCGACGTCCTCACCGAGGACGTGCACGGACGGGTCGGCGGCCATCGCGTCGCGCAGTGCGCGCGTGAGGGCCTGCGCCATGGTGGCGGGCTTGACGGCGACGGTGGTCATCAGTGCGTTCCTCCCTGCTCCGCCTCGATCTCGGCCCGCAGCAGGGCGCGCTGCTCCCGCAGTTGCGGGGTGGGTTCGGCATACACATGGGCGAAAAGGTCCATGGGGTCGAGCGGGGCGTCCTGGTTCATGCGGGCGCGCAGATCGGCGGCCATCGCCTCGGCGGCGTCCCGTGCGGCCTGCCGCGTCTCCTCGTCGAGCAGTCCGCGCGCGGTCAGCTCGTGCTCCAGCAGGTCGATCGGGTCGTGCCCACGCCAGGTCTCGACCTCGGCGTCGCCGCGGTAACGGGTCGCGTCGTCGGCGTTGGTGTGGGCGTCCACGCGGTAGGTGATCGCCTCGACGAGCGTGGGACCGCCGCCCGCGCGCGCGTGCCGTACGGCGTCGGCGAGCACCTCGTGCACCGCGACCGCGTCGTTGCCGTCGACCAGCCGGCCCGGCATGCCGTACCCGACGGCCTTGTGGGCCAGGGAGGGTGCGGCGGTCTGCTTGGCGAGCGGGACGGAGATCGCGAAGCCGTTGTTCTGGACGAGGAAGACGACCGGTGCCCGCCAGACGGCGGCGAAGTTCAACGCCTCGTGGAAGTCGCCCTCGCTGGTGCCGCCGTCGCCGACCATGGCGAGCGCCACCACGTCGTCACCCTTGAGGCGGGCGGCGTGCGCGAGGCCCACGGCGTGCGGGAGCTGGGTGGCGAGCGGGGTGCACAGGGGGGCCACGCGGTGCTCGTACGGGTCGTAGCCGGTGTGCCAGTCGCCGCGCAGGAGAGTGAGGGCCTCGACCGGGTCCACGCCGCGCGCGACGACCGCGAGGGTGTCGCGGTAGCTCGGGAAGAGCCAGTCGCGCTCCTCGAGGACGAGCGCGGCGGCGACCTCGCAGGCCTCCTGGCCGGTGCTGGAGGGGTAGACGGCGAGACGGCCCTGCTTGGTCAGGGCGGTGGCCTGCGCGTTGTACCGACGGCCGCGCACCAGCTGGGCGTAGAGCCGGCGCAGCAGCTCCGGCTCGGCCTGCGCGGCCGCCTCGGTGCCGAGGACGCGGTAGGGCTCCGCCTCGGGCAGCAGCGGCGCGGGGTCGGTGCGGGGCTGCCAGGCGGGCGGCGGTGTCGGCCGGTATCCGCCCCGCTGCTCCATGACCGTCATGACGGCACCTCCTCGTGGGAGTGGCTACGGGAGGCGGGTCGGCTGTGACCCGCCTCACCTACCGATTGTTCGGTCGTCGGCACATTTTGGCTACTGGCCCCCTCAGGCTGTGGACAAACGGTTCTGCACAGCCTGAGATGGACGCAGTACGTCCACGGCGGAGAGGCGGGGGGACATGACACCTGAACAAATGGCCGACAACCCGGACGGCAGCCCACCGCCGCGCGCGGAGAACCCGCCTCCGTCCCGCGCCGAGAACACGGCCCCGTCCCGCGCCGAGAACACGGCCCCGTCCCGCGCGGGGAACACGGCCGCACCGCGTTCGGAAGGCAAAGCCCCGCTCCGGCCGCTCGACGCCATCGATCAGGACATCCTCCAGATGCTCCAGGCGGACGGACGCGCCTCGATACGGTCGGTCGCCGAGCGGGTCCACGTCTCGCGCGCCAACGCCTACGCGCGCATCAACCGACTCGTCGAGGACGGCGTCATCCGGGGCTTCGGCGCGCGCGTGGACCATGAGCGCGCGGGTCACGGAACGTCCGCCTACGTCACGCTGAAGATCGTCCAGAACTCCTGGCGCACGGTCCGCGAGCAGCTCAGGAAGTTGCCCGGTGCCTCCCACATCGCCCTGGTGGGAGGCGACTTCGACGTCCTGCTGCTGGTGCACACGCCTGACAACAGGGCATTGCGCGAGCTGGTACTCACCCGTCTCCAGGCGATCCCCGAAGTGCTCAGCACGCGCACGCTGCTGGTGTTCGAGGAGGAGGACCTGGAGCCGCAGGGATGACCTCAGGCCTGCCGCAGGCCTGAGAAGACCAGCCGGGCGACCGCGTCGCTCACCTCGCGCTCGCCCATGCCGCGCCCGTCGGGGCGGTACCACTCGACGATCGAGTTGATCATTCCGAAGACGAGCCTGGTCGCGAGTCGCACCTCCACGTCGCCGCGTACGTCCCCGTCGGCGGCGGCCGCCTTCAGCAGCGCGGCGACCCGGTGGTCGAAGTCGCGGCGCCGCTCCAGCGCCCACCGCTCCGTGCCGGTGTTGCCCCGCACCCGCAGCAGGAGGGTCACGTACGGAAGTTCGGAGATGAGCACCTCGACCATGCGCCGCACGACGTACTCAAGGCGCTCCACGGCGCGTCCCACGCGCGCGTGCTCCTCGTCGAGGATTGCGAAGAGACCGTCCAGCGCCCGGCTCACCGCCCGCCGCAGCAGTTCCTCCTTGCCGCTGACGTGGTGGTATATCGACGACTTGGAGATACCCGCCGCCTTGGAGAGGTGCTCCATGGAGGTGCCGTCGTAGCCGCGCTCGATGAAGACCTGCACGGCGACCGACAGCAGGGTCTCCGGGGTGTACGTGTCGCGCTTGGCCGTGGTCATGGGGTGCCCTCCCGCTTGTCGGCGGAATGTCCGTGGCGGTAGAGCGCCAGAGAGGGCGCGTAGCGGCCCGAGGGCTCGCGCAGGTGCAACTCCTCCAACAGGTCGTGGGCCCAGATCCGGCCGAGCCTGCGGCTCCACTCGAAGGGACCGAGCGGGTAGTTCACACCCAGGCGCATCGCGGTGTCGATGTCCTCCTCGGTGGCGACGCCCTTGGCGACGGCGTCATGCGCGAGGTCGACGATCCGCGCGACCGTACGAGCGACGATCATGCCGGGGACGTCACCGATGACGCTGACGTTCTTGCCGAGTGCCTGGAAGAGGCCGATGGCCTCGGAGAGCGTCTGCTGGGGGGTGTCCTGGGAGGCGGACACGGCGATGCGGGTGGCCTTGCGGTAGTCCAGGGCGAGGTCGAAGTAGACGACGTCCCGGAACTCCACCGAGGTCTGGCCGTCGGCGAGGGCGAGCTGGCCGCCGCTCGGCAGCACCAGGCGGGTGCCGCCGTCCTCGTCCTCCTCGCGGACCTGGATGCCGGCCTCGCGGATCATTCCGAGCAGTTCCGAGGCGGGCCCCAGGTCGCCCTCGACGACGACGTACGCGGGCGGCCGGCGCTTCTCCGCGGTGTGGGGCTCGGCGCGCTCGGCGCCGTCACGGTGGTCGAACCAGCCCTGGCCGGTCTTGCGGCCCAGGCGGCCGGACTCGACCAGGCGGCGCTGGGACAGCGAGGGAGTGAAGCGCACGTCCTGGAAGAAGGACTGCCACACGGAGTGTGTGACGGACTCGTTGACGTCCTGCCCGATCAGGTCGGTCAGTTCGAACGCGCCCATCCGGAAGCCGCCGGACTCCCGCAGGATCGCGTCGATGGTGGCCGGGTCGGCGCCCTGCGCCTCGTGGACCGCGAAGGCCTCGGCGTAGAAGGGCCGGGCGATGCGGTTGACGATGAAGCCCGGCGTGTCGGCGCAGGCGACCGGCGTCTTGCCCCAGAGACGGGCGGTCTCGTACGCGCGCGTGGCGGACGACACGTCGGTGGCGAACCCGGAGACGACCTCGACCAGCGGCAGCAGGGGCGCCGGGTTGAAGAAGTGCAGGCCCACGAGACGGCCCGGGTTGCGCAGCGCACCGCCGATGGCCGTCACCGACAGCGAGGACGTGTTGGTGGCGAGCAGACAGTCCTTGCCGACCACGTCCTCCAGGGCGCGCATCAGGTCCTGCTTGACGTCCAGCCGCTCCAGGACGGCCTCGACGACCAGCGCGCAGTCAGCGAGTCCGGCGAGGCTGTCCACGGGTGTGAGGCGGGCGCGGGCGGCGTCCCGCTCGGCGGTGGTGAGGCGGTCCTTCTCGACGAGCCGGTCGAGACGGGCACCGATCGCGGCGGCCGCTTCCCCCGCGCGTCCCGCGACGGCGTCGTACAGCCGCACGGGATGGCCCGCGGTCAGCGCGACCTGGGCGATGCCCTGGCCCATGGTGCCGGTGCCGACGACGGCCACGGGGCTGCTGAGGTCGAGTGCTGTCATGTGCGCGATCCTCCCGCACGGGGTTTTCCACAGATACGGCGGACCCCCTTGTCCCGACCGATCGTTCGGTTACTCTAACCCTGACCGCCCATTGCTGTCCTTGTTTCCGTCCAGGTCCAGAGCTCGACGAAGAGTTCTCCAGACGAGGAGTTGGTCCCGCATGGCCGCCGAACTCACCGCTCACGATCTGATCGCCAAGCACCGGCCCACTCTCGACCAGGCCCTGGAAGCGATCCGCACACGCGCGTACTGGTCCCCGCACCCCGAGCACCCCAAGGCCTACGGCGCGGACGGCAGCCTGGACGCGGCCGCGGGCAAGGCGGCCTTCGACGCCGTCCTGGGCAGTCGACTCGACCTCAGCCAGCCCGGCACCGACGGCTGGGTGGGCGGCGAGCTCTCGCCGTACGGCGTCGAGCTGGGCGTCGAGTATCCGCACGCGGACATCGACGAGCTGCTGCCCGCCATGAAGGCCGGTCAGCGTGCCTGGCGGGAAGCGGGCGCGGAGACGCGCGCGGTGGTGTGTCTCGAGATCCTCAAGCGCATCAGCGACCGGACCCACGAGTTCGCGCACGCCGTCATGCACACCTCCGGCCAGGCCTTCATGATGGCGTTCCAGGCGGGCGGCCCGCACGCGCAGGACCGCGGCCTGGAGGCGGTGGCGTACGCGTACGTGGAGCAGGTCCGCACCCCCGACACGGCGGAGTGGACCAAGCCGCAGGGCAAGCGCGACCCGCTGGCGCTCACGAAGCGGTTCACACCGGTCCCGCGCGGGATCGCCCTGGTGATCGGCTGCAACACCTTCCCGACGTGGAACGGCTACCCGGGCCTGTTCGCCTCCCTCGCCACCGGCAACGCGGTCCTCGTGAAGCCCCACCCGCGCGCGGTGCTGCCGCTGGCGTTGACCGTGGCCGTCGCGCGCGAGGTTCTCGCCGAGGCCGGCTTCGACCCGAACCTGGTGGCGCTCGCCGCCGAGCGGCCCGGCGAGGGCATCGCCAAGACCCTGGCCACCCGCCCCGAGATCAGGATCATCGACTACACCGGCTCGACCGCCTTCGGGGACTGGCTGGAGGCCAACGCCCGTCAGGCGCAGGTCTACACCGAGAAGGCCGGCGTCAACACGGTGCTCGTCGAGTCGGCCGCCGACTACCAGGGCATGCTGTCCAACCTGGCGTTCTCGCTGTCCCTGTACAGCGGCCAGATGTGCACCACCCCGCAGAACCTGCTGATCCCCCGCGAGGGCATCCGTACCGACGAGGGCCCCAAGACCTACGACGAGGTCGTCGCCGACCTCGCCCGCGCGGTCGACGGCCTCCTCGGCGACGACGCGCGCGCGAACGCCCTGCTCGGCGCGATCGTCAACCCGGACGTGAAGGCCCGTCTGGAGGCCGCGGCCGGTCTCGGCGAGGTCGCGCTGGCCTCCCGTGAGGTGAGCAACCCCGACTTCCCGGGCGCCGTGGTGCGTACGCCCGTGATCGTCAAGCTCGACGGGGCCAAGCCCGAGGACGAGGCGGCCTACATGAGCGAGTGCTTCGGGCCGGTCTCCTTCGCCGTCGCGGTCGACTCGGCGGCGGACGCCGTGGAGCTGCTGCGGCGCACGGTGCGTGAGAAGGGCGCGATGACGGTCGGCGCGTACACCACGGACGGGGAGGTGGAGCGGGCCGTCCAGGAGGTCTGCTTCGAGGAGGCCGCGCAGCTCTCCCTCAACCTCACCGGCGGGGTCTACGTCAACCAGACGGCCGCCTTCTCCGACTTCCACGGCTCGGGCGGCAACCCGGCGGCCAACGCGGCGCTCACCGACGGCGCGTTCGTCGCGAACCGCTTCCGCGTCGTCGAGGTCCGCCGCGAGGCCTGAGGCCCTGCGCAGGGCCTCAGCGCGCCGGGGCGTGGGCGCGCGTGGCGCCCCCGGTCGCGCTCCAGTGGTACAGCGTCATGGCCACACTGGTCGCGAGGTTGTAGCTGGAGACCTGGGGGCGCATCGGCAGGGCCAGCAGATGGTCGGCCCGCGCGCGCAGCGCGCCGGACAGCCCACTGCGCTCCGAACCGAAGGCGAGGACGGCTTCGTCCGGGAGCTTCACGCCGCGGATGTCCTCGCCCTCCGGGTCGAGCGCGAACACCGGCCCGGCGGGCAGCTCGTCGGCGCTCAGCCGCTCCACGGCCGTCGCGAAGTGCAGGCCGGCCCCGCCCCGCACCACGGTCGGGTGCCAGGGGTCGAGCGTGCCGGTGGTGACCACGCCGGTCGCCCCGAAACCGGCGGCCAGCCGGATCACGGCCCCCGCGTTGCCAAGGTTGCGCGGGTCGTCGAGGACCACGACGGGAGCGGTGCGGGGCGTGCGGGCCAGCGCCCGCAGATTGGCCTCCCGGGAGGGCCGTACGGCCAGCGCGGCCACGGCGGTGGGATGCGGCCGCGGCACCAGCGAGGTGTACGCCGCCTCCGGCACCTCCGTGAGGAGCGCCTCCAGATTCGCCCGTACATCGGGGGCGAGATCGTCGGCGAGGGCGAGCGCCGCCCGCCGGTCCACGGCGACCGCCACCGGGATGTCGGCCCCGAAGCGCACGGCGTGCTTCACGGCGTGGAAGCCGTCCAGCAGCACGGAGCCGTCGGCGAGCCGGCGCCACAGGCCGAGCGGATCGGGGTCGGTCATGCCGTGAAGCCTACGCGGCTGGGCTCGGCGTCCTCGGGCTCGTGCGCCCCCCGCTGCTCCGGCACGGTGGCGCCGCGCCGGGGCAACAAGGCCTCCCACACGCGGGCGGCCCATCCGCCCAGCCGCCGCAGGAACGGGGTCGGCAGGAAGACCGCGTCCGTCGCGATCATCGCCAGGGAGAAGAAGGGCAGCCCCAGGATCACGGCGATCGCGGTGTGCTCGGCGATCATCGCGACGAGCAGGACGTTCTTCACCCGCCGGTTGAACAGGGTGAACGGGAAGGCGACCTGCACGATGACCGTCCCGTACGTCACGAGCATCACCATGATGCCGCTCGCGGACAGCAGGTCGCCGAGCGCCGGCCAGGGGGAGAAGTAGTCCAGGTGAAGCGGGTAGTAGACGGCGGTGCCGTCCTGCCAGCGCGAGCCCTGGATCTTGTACCAGCCGGCCGTCGCGTAGATCAGACACGCCTCGGCCATGACCACCAACAGGGCGCCGTTGTGCAGGACGTCGGTGATCACGTCCAGCAGGACCCGGGGTTCCGCGGCCCCCGCGAGGCGATCGACGGCCCACCGCACGCCCAGCGCGGCCCACACCCCCCAGAGGATCGCCGGCACGGTCCAGTCGCCGTCGAGCCTGCCGCCCACGGTCGCCGCGATCAGCACCGCGCCGAGCACACTCCACAGGGCCGGACCCACCCGGTCGGTGACCCGCTGCCCACGCACGCGTGCCCGGGCAGCGCGCCGCTGCCGCCGCGCGTCCAGCGACCAGACCCGGCCGCAGCGCATGAAGACCAGGTAGATCGACATCAGGTGCAGAACGTTGTCGCCGCCGTCGCCCACGAAGACACTGCGGTTCTGTAGCGAGAGCACGCCCACCATGAACAGCACCGACATGGTGCGGGTGCGCCACCCCAGCAGCAACAGCAGGCTCGACAGGACCGACAGCGCGTACACGGCCTCGAACCAGGCCCGGCCGTCCGACCACATCAGGGCCGTGAAAGCGCCGTTGTCGTCCGTCAGCTGCCGGGCCAGCTCCCAGCTCCACGGGCTGTCGGGTCCGTACAGCTCCGCACGGTGGGGAAGCTCGCGCAGCAGGAACAGCAGCCAGGTCAGGCTGAACCCGATGCGGACCAGGGCACTCTGGTACGGCCCGAACGCCGACTCGGTCACGCGCGCGATGACGGTGGACATCGACAGGGAGAACCGGTTCACCGCGCGCCTCCCTCGGTGTCGCCGGCGGGCAGCGGCCACCAGGGCAGCACACGGTAGACGGGACGGTTCGACGTGTCCTTGTCGGTGCTCCACGGGGGCGCCGGCACGTCGGTGGTGCGGGAGCGGACCTGGACGCGTTCGATGGCGCCGCCCCGGCCGGCCGCCTCGCCGCGCTCCAACCGCAGCACCACGATGTTGCGCAGGTACGTCTCGGAGAGGGTGCCGCGCGGGCCCGCCGAGCGGTTGTCGGAGTCGTGCGATCCCACGTAGAAGTCCCAGGCGCGGCGCAGTTCGTTCTGCTGGGTGTGGCTCGGTACCAGGTTGCCGTCGATGCCGCGGCCGTCCTGGGCGGACAGGTCGTACCAGCCGGTGGTGCGCGCCGTGCCGTCGGCGGAGCGCACGTCGGCGCGGACCTGGACGGCGATGTTCTGCTGGAGCGGGTTGGGCGCGAAAAGCTTCCAGTTCTGCTCGAACTCCGGGTAGATGTACTCGTCGATCGCCTCGCCGTGCGTCTTGGTGACCGTGTTTGACGGCGCGACGTGCAGGAAGACCATGCCGACGTGCACACAGACGGCGATCGCGACGACGGCGAGCACCAGAGCGGCGACGACCTGGTACCGCGGGGACAGGGCGGCCACGCCGGCGCGCGGGTCGGACCCGGCCGGGGGGCCGGCTTGGGTACCGGCACCGGGACCGGCCTGGGGACCGGCCTGGGGACCGGCCTGGGGACCGGCCTGGTGGGCATCGATGCGGGCGTCGGGCACGCCGTCCGTCGTCCTTGGTTCCTCCGCGGACGCCCGCGGCCCCCGTGGCGCCTCGGCCTCCCGCGGGGGGCCGGCGCCTCCGTCGTACGTGTTCATTCCGCCCCGTTCCCCGATTCCGGTCCGTCTTCCGCCTGCTCGGCCGCGCCACGGCGACCCTTTCGTACGCGTCCCCGCGTCCGGTCGACCCGCGCCCGCGCACCCCGCGCACGAGGCACGGGGCCGGACAGCCTTCGTACGGCCGTCGCACAGTCGTCGCACGGAACGGTACTCAGCCCGGCCCGTCCCGCGCAGCCCTCCCCCCGAGCGGATCCGGCCGAGTGCGCCGCGGGGCCCGTGACCGACGGACCGCCCGAGTTTTCCACAGGGAGGCCCGCAGGTTGTCCACAGCGGTTGACACCTTACGACGGTCGTCTCACCATGGAATCGCACGGACCGAACGATCGGTCGGGAGATGGCTCGGACAGAGCCCGAGGTCGAGGGGGACCGCATGGCGACAGCAGCCGCGCACCAGACGGCCCGCACACAGCGGTACGGCGGCGGGGAAGCCGCCGACGGCGAGCAGGAGGCCTTCGAGCGCGCCTTCGACGCCGCGGTGGCCGCAGACGAACGCATCGAGCCCCGCGACTGGATGCCCGACGCCTACCGCGCGACGTTGGTCCGCCAGATCGCCCAGCACGCCCACTCCGAGATCATCGGCATGCAGCCGGAAGCCAACTGGATCACGCGCGCGCCCTCCCTGCGCCGCAAGGCCATCCTCATGGCGAAGGTGCAGGACGAGGCGGGTCACGGCCTGTATCTCTACAGCGCGGCCGAAACGCTCGGCACAAGTCGCGAGGAGCTGCTGGACAAGCTGCACACCGGCCGCCAGAAATACTCCTCGATCTTCAACTACCCCACCCTCACCTGGGCCGACGTCGGCGCGATCGGCTGGCTGGTGGACGGCGCCGCGATCACCAACCAGGTCCCCCTGTGCCGTTGCTCCTACGGTCCGTACGCGCGAGCGATGGTCCGCGTCTGCAAGGAGGAGTCCTTCCACCAGCGCCAGGGATACGAACTCCTGCTGGCCCTCAGCCGCGGCACGCCCGAACAGCACGCGATGGCCCAGGACGCGGTGGACCGCTGGTGGTGGCCCTCACTGATGATGTTCGGCCCGCCCGACGACGAGTCCGCGCACTCCGCGCTGTCGATGGCGTGGAAGATCAAGCGGCACTCCAACGACGAACTGCGCCAGCGCTTCGTCGACATCTGCGTCCCACAGGCGGAGTCCCTGGGTCTCACGCTCCCCGACCCGGACCTGAGGTGGAACGAGGAGCGGGGCCACCACGACTTCGGTCCCATCGACTGGACGGAGTTCAAAGAGGTCCTCAAGGGCAACGGTCCGTGCAACGAGCAACGGATCACCCAGCGCACCCGCGCGCACGAAGAGGGCGCCTGGGTCCGGGAGGCCGCCGCGGCCCACGCGGCCAAGCACAGCCGTGAGAAGCGCGAAAGCCGTGAGACAGGAGCGACGCAGGCATGACGAACACCGACTGGCCCCTGTGGGAGGTCTTCGTGCGCTCCCGCCGCGGCCTCTCCCACACCCACGCCGGCAGCCTGCACGCGCCGGACGCGGAGTTCGCCCTGCGCAACGCCCGTGACCTGTACACCCGGCGCGGCGAGGGCGTCTCCATCTGGGTCGTGCCGTCCACCGAGATCACCGCCTCCTCACCGGACGAGAAGGACGCGTTCTTCGATCCGGCCGCCGACAAGCCGTACCGGCATCCCACGTTCTACGAGATCCCGGACGGGGTGAAGCACCTGTGACCACGACGGCGCACACGAACACCGCCGCTCTCGCCCTCGGCGACGACGCCCTGGTGCTCTCCCACCGCCTGGGGGAGTGGATGGGCCACGCGCCCGTGCTCGAGGAGGAGGTCGCCCTCGCCAACATCGCCCTCGACCTGCTCGGCCAGGCCCGCATCCTGCTGTCGATGGCCGGCGACGAGGACGAACTGGCCTACCTCCGTGAGGAACGCGCCTTCCGCAACCTCCAGTTGGTGGAACAGCCCAACGGCGACTTCGCCCACACCATCGCCCGCCAGCTGTACTTCTCCACCTACCAGCACCTGCTGTACGACCGACTGGCCACGGGCGGCGGGCCGTTCGCGGGACTCGCGGCCAAGGCCGTCAAGGAGGTCGCCTACCACCGCGACCACGCCGAGCAGTGGACCCTGCGCCTCGGCGACGGGACCGAGGTCAGCCACGAGCGGATGAGCCGGGCCTGCGACGCCCTGTGGCGGTTCACCGGTGAGATGTTCCAGCCGGTGGAGGGCGTCGACGCCGACCTGGCCGGTCTGGAGACGGTCTGGCTGGAATCGGTCGGGGCCGTGCTGCTCCGGGCCGGACTGGAGTTGCCCGAGGGACCGCGGACCGGCGCGTGGCGCGCGGGCGCGGGACGTCAGGGCCTGCACACCGAGTCCTTCGGCCGGATGCTCGCCGAGATGCAGCATCTGCACCGCAGCCACCCGGGGGCGTCATGGTGACCCTCACCCCGCTGGAGGCGGAACTCCTCGCGGTCGCCGGTTCGGTGCCCGACCCCGAGCTGCCCGTGCTCACCCTCCAGGAGCTGGGCGTCCTGCGCGCGGTCCATGTGCGCGGCACGGACGCCGTCGAGGTCGAGCTGACCCCCACCTACACCGGCTGCCCGGCCGTGGAGGCGATGTCCACGGACATCGAGCGGGCCCTGCGCGACCATGGTGTCCGCGAGGTCACCGTGCGCACGGTGCTCACCCCCGCCTGGTCGACGGACGACATCTCCGCCGAAGGCCGCCGCAAACTGCGGGAGTTCGGCATAGCGCCGCCACGCGCCCAGCGTACGGCGGGACCGGTCGGCATCACCCTCGGGCCGACCCGCACCGCCGAGCAGGACCCGGTCCGCTGCCCCCACTGCGGCTCGGCCGACACCGAACTGCTCAGCCGCTTCTCCTCCACCGCCTGCAAGGCGCTGCGGCGCTGCCTGGCCTGCCGTGAACCGTTCGACCACTTCAAGGAGTTGTGATGGCCCGCTTCCACCCGCTCCCCGTGGCCGCGGTGGACCGGCTCACCGACGACTCCGTGGCCCTGACCTTCACCGTCCCCGCCGCCCTGCGCGAGGAGTACCGGCACGCGCCGGGCCAGCACCTCGCGCTGCGGCGCCGGGCCGACGGGACCGAGATCCGGCGAACGTACTCGATCTGCTCGCCCGCGCCCGGCGACGAGGGCCCGAGCACCCTGCGGGTGGGCGTACGGCTGGTCGAGGGCGGCGCCTTCTCCACGTACGCGCTCAAGGAGATCAACGTCGGGGACGAGCTGGAGGTGATGACACCGGCGGGCCGGTTCACCCTCGATCCCGCGCCCGGGCTGTACGCGGCGATCGTGGGCGGCAGCGGCATCACCCCGGTGCTCTCGATCGTCTCCACCCTGCTGGCGCGCGAACCCGCGGCCAGCTTCTGCCTCATCCGCAGCGACCGTACGGCCGCGTCGACGATGTTCCTGGAGGAGGTGGCCGACCTCAAGGACCGGTATGCAGAGCGGCTGCACCTGGTCACGGTGCTCTCCCGGGAGGAGCAGCAGGCCGGGCTTCCCTCCGGGCGGCTGGACCGGGAGCGCCTGACCGCGCTGCTGCCGGCGCTGCTGCCCGTGGCGGACGTGGCGGGCTGGTTCCTGTGCGGGCCCTTCGGGCTCGTGCAGGGCGCGGAGCAGGCCCTGCGGGAGATCGGCGTCGCCCGCACCCGCATCCACGAGGAGATCTTCCACGTGGACGTCATGACGCCGGCGTCCGCCGTCCCCGCCCCGGCGCACAGCACGGTCACCGCCCGGCTCGACGGCCGGGGCGGCAGCTGGCCCGTGGCGGACGGCGAGTCGGTCCTGGAGACGGTGCTGCGCAACCGGCCCGACGCGCCCTACGCCTGCAAGGGCGGAGTGTGCGGGACCTGCCGGGCCTTCCTGGTCTCCGGCGAGGTGCGCATGGACCGCAACTTCGCGCTGGAACCGGAGGAGACGCAGGCCGGCTATGTGTTGGCGTGCCAGTCGCATCCTCTGACGGAGACGGTGGAGGTCGACTTCGACCGGTGAACCGCGGAACGGCATGGCACCCGACCGTTCCCGTTCCCTTCTTCCAGAACCTGTTCTATCTTGACGGACCGTCAGATCAGCTGAGCCGTCGGGAGGACGGGCCGTGGACTTCACCTTCACCGAGGAGCAGCAGGCGGCGGCCGAGGCCGCGCGAGGGGTCTTCGCCGACGTCGCTCCCGACGACGTACCGAGCCCCGCGCTCACCAGGGGCGCCGTCGCCGACGACTTCGACCGGGCGCTGTGGACCAGGCTCGCCGAAGCGGACCTGCTGAGCCTGCTGCTCGACGAGGAGTACGGCGGGGCCGGCCTGGACACCGTCGCCCTGTGTCTGGTGCTGCGGGAGTCGGCGAAGGTACTGGCTCGCGTCCCGCTCCTGGAGAGCAGCGCGGCCGCGGCCGCCGTCCAGGCCTACGGAAGGCCCGGGGCGAATTCGGCGCTGCTCGCACGGGCCGGCCGGGGCGAGACCGTTCTGACCGTCGCCGCGCACGGCCGGACCGGCCACGACGCCCCCGAACTCGCCGTGACCGCCCGGCAGGACGGCACGGAGTGGGTGCTGGACGGGGTCCAGACGGCGGTGCCCTGGGCGTACGACGCCGATCTCGTCCTCGTGCCAGCGCGCACCGGGGACGACCGGACCGTCCTGGCCCTGGTCCCCCGCGGCCACGCGGGAACCGCGCTCGCCGAGCAGATCTCCACCACCGGCGAACGCCTGGGAGAACTGCGCCTCGACTCGGCGCGCGTCCCCGACCGGGACGTCATCACCGCCGACGGCGCCTGGGAGTGGCTGCGCGGCCTGCTGGCCACCGGCACCTGCGCCCTGGCGCTCGGCCTCGGCGAGCGCGTCCTGCGGATGACGAGCGACTACGCGGGGCGGCGGCAGCAGTTCGGGCACCCGATCGCCACCTTCCAGGCGGTCGCCGTGCAGGCCGCCGACCGGTACATCGACCTGCGCGCGATGGAGGCCACCCTGTGGCAGGCCGCCTGGCGGCTCGACTCCGGCACCCCCGGCGCCCTGCCCGCCTCCGGCGACATCGCCGTGGCCAAGATCTGGGCCTCGGAAGGAGTACGGCGGGTGGTGCAGACCGCGCAGCACCTGCACGGCGGCTTCGGCGCCGACGTCGACTACCCGCTGCACCGCTACCACGCGTGGGCCAAACACCTGGAGCTGTCCCTCGGCGCCGCGGCAGCGCACGAGGAGGCCCTCGGCGACCTGCTGGCCGCCCACTCCCTGAGCTGAAGCCCGTCCAGGACCCCGTCTCGGGCCTTGCGGGCCTACCGGCCTGCCAAGGGGCGCGGCCTCGCGCGCCCGCAGGAGCGCAGGGTCACAGGACGAAACCGGGCTGCCCGTCGTCGGTGACGACCGGGCGGCCCGCGGCGGACCAGTGCTGCATGCCGCCGTCGACGTTCACCGCGTCGATGCCCTGCTGGACGAGGTACATGGTGACCTGGGCGGAACGGCCACCGGAGCGGCAGATCACATGGACCCGCCCGTCCTGCGGAGCCGCCTCGGTGAGCTCACCGTAGCGGGCGACGAAGTCGCTGATGGGGATGTGCAGTGCCCGTTCGGCATGGCCCGCCTTCCACTCGTCGTCCTCGCGGACGTCCAGCAGGAAGTCGCCGTCCTTGACGTCTTCGACCCCGACCGTGGGCACACCAGCTCCGAAACTCATACCCCCGACGCTACCGGACGCCCCCCGCCCGACGACGAACCCGCCGCGGGCCCGGCAGCCGGGCCTCGGCGGCGACGGCAGACCTGAACACCAGAGCCCCGCACTGACGCCCTTCACCGCCTCGCGTCGCTCCCCCACCGCCCCAGAAGGCGTGGCAGAAGCCACCCAGCGCACGCCCCGCTCCTGACCGTCCTGATCAGGGCTGCGGTCCGGCGGGGGCTGACCCGCCCTGACCGGAGCTGATCCAAACGGAAGATCCTAGTCCGCCAGCTCCGTCAGCTCCGCCAGCTCGGCCTCCCGCTTCGCCACCTCGGCCAGGAGCTGGTCGGCGATCTCCTCCAGGAGCCGGTCGGGGTCGTCGGGTGCCATCCGGAGCATCGCGCCGATAGCGCCCTCCTCCAGCTCCCGCGCCACCAGCGCCAGCATCTCCTTGCGCTCGGCGAGCCACTCCAGGCGGGCGTACAGCTCCTCACTGGGGCTCGGCCGACGCTCCGCCGGGGCGGGGCCGGCCGCCCACTCCTCGGCCAGCTCCCGCAGCAGGGCCTCGTCGCCCCGGGCGTAGGCGGCGTTGACCCGCGTGATGAACTCCTCGCGGCGCGCCCGCTCCGGATCCTCCTGCGCCAGGTCGGGGTGGGCCTTGCGGGCCAGTTCCCGATAGAGCTTGCGGGCCTCGTCACTGGGGCGCACCCGCTGCGGGGGCCGAACCGACTGGTCCGTGAGCATCGCCTCGGCTTCCGGGAACAGCCCGTTGCCGTCCATCCAGCCGTGGAACAGCTCCTCGACCCCGGGCATCGGCATCACCCGGGCCCGTGCCTCGGCCGCCTTGCGCAGATCCTCCGGATCGCCGGTGCGGGCGGCGGTGGCCTCGGCGATCTGCGCCTCCAGCTCATCGAGCCGGGCGTACATCGGACCGAGTTTCTGGTGGTGGAGCCGCGAGAAGTTCTCGACCTCGACGCGGAAGGTCTCCACGGCGATCTCGAACTCGATCAACGCCTGCTCAGCGGCCCGCACGGCCTGCTCAAGCCGCTCCTCGGGCCGCGACTGCTCAGCTTCGGGGGTCGTCACCCGACCAGCGTAGGCCACCCCTGTGGCGGTCCCCCTCAGCCCTGCTCCTGCGGGCAGTCCGCCGCCACCCACTCCGCCTCCAGATCCCGGCAGACCACGGTGAGCGTGCCGGGACGGCAGGCCAGTTCGTGGGTGCAGCCGCCCGGGTGCGGAAGGATCTCGTCGAGGACCACCCCGCCGAGCTCGTGGAGGGCACCGACGTCGACGCTGTCGGCCCGGAAGAGGGAGACGCCCGTGTAGCGGACGACCAGGTCCTCGTCGTGCTTCCAGCAGTTGTGGCCGAAGCGGATCTCCAGGTCCTCGTCCCCGGTCCGGCGGGCCTCCCTCGGCAGAAGGTCCTTCACGCATCGCCTGCCCGAGAAGTCGTAGTGGTCGGGATCGGTGGCGAACGCTCTCGCCCCCGGAGGCAGTTGCGCGCCCAGCACCGGCAACCTCTCCAGGTACGGTCTCGGATCGAGGATCCCGGTGAGGTCACCGGCCCCGCCGTCCAGCTCGACGTACCTCACCGACCCCCCCTCATTCCGCGCTCACACACCCGCCTCCGCCGCGACCCTCCCCGTCCGCACCGCCGTCACCAACTCCGCGTGGTCCGCCTCAGTCCGGTCGGCGTAGGCCACGGCGAAGGCAGCCATCGCCTCGTCCAGTTCCTCGTTCTTGCCGCAGTAGCCGGCGATGAGGCGCGGGTCGGCGCTGTGCGAGTGGGCACGGGCCAGCAGGGCGCCGGTCATGCGGCCGTAGTCGTCGACCTGGTCGGCGGCGAGGGCGGTGGGATCCACGCTGCCCTTGCGGTTGCGGAACTGACGAACCTGGAAGGGCCGACCCTCCACCGTGGTCCAGCCCAGCAGGATGTCGCTGACGACCTGCATGCGCTTCTGCCCGAGGACCACGCGCCGCCCCTCGTGCTCGACGGCCGGCGTCTCGAAGCCGGCGGTCGCCAGATGCGGCACCAGGGCCGAGCGCCGCGCCTCCTTCACCTGGAGCACCAGCGGCTCGCCCATGTGGTCCAGCAGCAGGACGACGTAGGACCGCGTGCCCACGCTGCCCGTGCCGACGATGCGGAAGGCCACGTCGTGCACCGCGTGCCGGGCCAGCAGGGGGAGCCGGTCCTCCGGCACCGTGGTCACGTAGTGCTCGAGGGAGGCGGCCACCGCGGCGGCCTCCTCGTCCGGGACGCGCCGCAGCACCGGCGCGGCGTCGACGAAGCGGCGGCCGCCCTCCGGGGTCGGTTCGGTCGACTTCGCGGCGAACCGCCCGCTCGTGTTGGCCCGCGCCTTCTCCGATACCCGCTCCAGCGTGCCCAGCAGGTCGTGGGCGTCGGTGTGCGAGACGAGTTCCTCGTCGGCGATGGCGTTCCAGGCGTCCAGCACCGGGAGTCTGGCCAGCAGGCGCATCGTGCGGCGGTAGGCGCCGACCGCGCCGTGCGCCGCCTGGCGGCAGGTGTCCTCGTCGGCGCCCGCCTCCCGGCCCGCGAGCACCAGGGACGTGGCGAGCCGCTTGAGGTCCCACTCCCAGGGGCCGTCGACCGTCTCGTCGAAGTCGTTCAGGTCGATGACCAGGCCGCCTCGGGCGTCGCCGTACAGCCCGAAGTTGGCAGCGTGCGCGTCGCCGCAGATCTGTGCGGTGATCCGGGTCATCGGGGTATGGGCCAGGTCGTGGCCCATGAGTCCCGCGGAGCCCCGCAGGAACGCGAACGGTGCGGCCGCCATCCGCCCCACTCGAATCGGCGTGAGTTCGGGGAGGCGGCCCTGGTTGGACTCCTCGACCGCGGTCACCGCGTCCGGACGGGAGGCGTCCAGGTCGAGCCCCGCGTGCGCCGCGCGCGGCACCCGGCGGCGCAGGGCCTTGCCCTCCTCCCTCGGCGACTCCGAGGCGGGCCACTGGGCGAACCCCCGCGTCCGGGGAAGCCGTGTCCCCGCATCCGCGCTCCCGCTCACCCCAGCACCGACCTCGGTCACCAGGACCGCCTCCCCCCGCATACGAACGAACATGAATCAACTCGTGCAGACCGTACCGCCGACGGCCGGATCCCGTCAGACCCTGTGGACAACGACCGTCGGCGGCGCACCACCCGCGCTCGAAGACGCCGTCTCCTTTCACCGCGCACACGGCACCTCACGACCACGATCGCCGGGCCGCGCACACGGCACCCCCACGACCACGACCGCCGGGCCGCCCACACAGGCCGCTCACCGCACCACCCCGTCCAACGCGGGCCAACCACCGCAGTACCCCCAGCCACCCCGTCCTCCCCTCGCCCCCATTCCTTTCGCCCCCGCACGCCTCCCGTCGCCGGCCCGGCCCATCCCCTCACCCCTCCACCACGGCCCGCACCCCTTCCCGGAGCCACTCCAGCCGCACCACCGCCACCGACTCCCCTTGTGCTTCGTGACACTCGTCCGTGCCTGGGTCACGGCGGAGTACACGGCCGTCTCCACCTCCCCCGGTGCCCGCGGCCCACCGAGACCAATGCCTCGGGACCAGGACGACCAGCCGACCGTACCTACAGTGCGCGGCCGGCGACCGCAGGTCGGCGAGAGGGGCGGAGTCCCGGACGGCGGTGCGCAGACCCTCCCGCAGGGTCCGGTGAGCGGCTCCTGGGCCTCTGGGGTCACCCGGTCCGGGCCGCGACCTGACGACGCCCGGCGCGGGCGATGCGCCGCAGACTGGGGCCCTCGGGCCGCAGAACCCGGCAGCACCGTCTCCGGCGGCAGCCACGCGCCGGCGACGTCGCCGAGAGTGCCCACGGCCGCAGGCAGTAGGCAGCAGGCAGCAGGCAGCAGGCAGCAGGCAGCAGGCAGCAGGCAGCAGCACGGTGACGTACGGGAGCGTGCCGAAGAGCGTCGCGCCGCGAGGGGCCAGGGTGCCGCCAGCCCGCCGGACCAGCCCGACTCGCCCGGACCAGCCGGCCTGCCCGGACCGGCCCGCCCCCCATAGGCCCACCGACCCACCGACCCACCGACCCACCGACCCACCGACCCACCGACCCACCGACCCACCGACCCACCGACCAGATGATCGGCCCACCGACCAGATGATCGGCCCACCGGATGATCGGCCTTCATCCGACCAACGCCGGGTCGCACAGGTGAAAGCGCCAGCACGAGACCAGACCCCCGCCCGCGGGGTGCGGGGCACCCCCCCCACATCGCCGACTGCGTCGATGTCCCTGAGCCCCGCCTCGCGAACCCGCCCTCCGTGAGATACCTCACGCGCGCGAGACGCCCCCGAACATGCGAAAGCCCCGTAGGTCCGAAGACCTACGGGGCTTTCAACTGTGCGCGAGGGGGGAGTTGAACCCCCACGCCCTTTCGGGCACTGGAACCTGAATCCAGCGCGTCTGCCTATTCCGCCACCCGCGCATTGGGTGTGTCTTCGGGCTGTTGACCTTGCGGCCTGGCGCCTTCCGACACGCAGAACATTAGCACGCGGGCCAGGGTGCGTTCACATCCCTTCTTGCGGGGCATGGGTCACCGCGAGAGGCCCGCGGGCAACCTCCGTACGTCGCGGCGACGACCGGTTCACGTATCAACCTCGTACCTATGGCGGCCGTCTCCCCGGTAGGCGGGCAAGCTCCACGGTCAGGTGCGGGACACTGGTCCCCGGCCGCCTCTACGATCCTGGGCAGAAGAACGAGTGGAAGGACGGGCGGAGGGACGAGCCGAAGTACGAGCGCGAGCACGTAACGGATGCCCGCACCGCAGCCACGTACCGGAAACGCGCACCGGAAGCACGGGGAGAAACCCGTACCGAACCGGGCAGGCAGGACGCCGTCGACACCCGTCGGCGGGGCCGACAGGGGGAACCAGCCGATTCACCGGCGCGTGGATACGATCAGTAAGCAGTACCAGGTAAGCAGCAGGACACGGGACGCAAGTCACGACGGAGGAGGTGCCCCATGGGAGTCCTGAAGAAGTTCGAGCAGCGTCTCGAGGGTCTGGTCAACGGCACCTTCGCCAAGGTGTTCAAGTCCGAGGTGCAGCCCGTGGAGATCGCTGGAGCGCTCCAGCGGGAGTGCGACAACAACGCCACCATCTGGAACCGCGACCGGACCGTCGTACCCAACGACTTCATCGTGGAGCTGAGCACGCCGGACTTCGAGCGGCTCAGCCCCTACTCCGGCCAGCTCGGCGACGAACTGGCCGGCATGGTCCGCGACTACGCGAAGCAGCAGCGCTACACCTTCATGGGGCCGATCAAGGTCAACCTGGAGAAGGCGGACGATCTCGACACCGGCCTGTACCGCGTGCGAAGCCGGACCCTCGCCTCCTCCACCAGCGGCCCGCAGGCGCCCGAGCGCCCACCGGCCGGCGGGCAGCGGCCCGGCGGTTACGGCTACCCGCCCGCCGTCGGCGGAGCTGCGGCCGCGCCCCCCATGCCCGCCGCGCCCCCGCCCGGAGCGTCCGCGCGTCCCGGCGGATACGGCTACCCCCCGGCGGCCGGCGGTCAGCGCCCCGCGGCGGGCGGCGGACTCGCGGGCGCCCCGGCGCCCGGCTCCCGGACCCGCCACTGGATCGAGATCAACGGCACCCGCCACCAGATCTCCCGCGCGACGCTCGTGCTGGGCCGCAGCACCGAGGCCGACGTGCGGATCGACGACCCCGGCGTCTCGCGCCGGCACTGCGAGATCCGGACCGGAACGCCCTCGACGATCCAGGATCTCGGGTCCACCAACGGCATCGTGGTGGACGGGCAGCACACCACCCGCGCTACGCTCCGCGACGGCTCGCGGATCGTCGTGGGCAGCACCACCATCATTTACCGGCAAGCCGAAGGGTGAAGCGGGGGCAATGTCAGAGCTGACCCTCACGGTCATGCGGCTGGGTTTTCTGGCCGTACTGTGGCTGTTCGTGATCGTGGCCGTGCAGGTCATCCGCAGCGACCTGTTCGGTACGCGCGTCACCCAGCGCGGTGCGCGCCGGGAGGCGGCCCGGCCACAGCAGGCCCAGCGCCAGGCGCCCCCGCAACAGCGCCAGCAACCCGCCGCGGGGGGCGGGCGCAGGGGGCGTAACGCCCCGACGAAGCTGGTCGTGTCCGAGGGCACCCTCACCGGCACGACCGTCGCGCTCCAGGGCCAGACCATCACCCTGGGCCGTGCGCACGACAGCACCATCGTGCTGGACGACGACTACGCCTCCAGCCGCCATGCCAGGATCTATCCGGACCGCGACGGCCAGTGGATCGTCGAGGACCTGGGCTCCACCAACGGCACGTACCTCGACCGGACGCGGCTGACGACCCCCACACCGATCCCGCTGGGCGCGCCGATCCGTATCGGCAAGACCGTCATCGAGCTGCGGAAGTAGTACGACAATGAGCGAGCGGAGCGAGCGCGCCAGGTCGGCCGGCACCCCGGGCCCCGGCGCGCTCCCGACCGGAGGGTGGGCAGTGTGGCTCGACACGACCGGCTGTACCCGGGGCCGACGGGCGAGGTGGGCATGAGTCTGTCACTGCGCTTCGCCGCCGGATCGCACAAGGGCATGATCCGGGAGGGCAACGAGGACTCCGGTTACGCCGGTCCGCGCCTGCTCGCCATCGCCGACGGCATGGGCGGCGCCGCCGCCGGTGAGGTCGCCTCCTCGGAGGCCATCTCCACCATCGTCGCCCTCGACGACGACGTGCCCGGCTCCGACGTCCTCACCTCGCTCGGTACGGCCGTCCAGCAGGCCAACGACCAACTGCGGTCGCTGGTCGAGGAGGACCCCCAGCTCGAAGGCATGGGGACCACGCTGACCGCCCTGCTGTGGACGGGCCAGCGGCTCGGGCTGGTGCACGTCGGCGACTCACGCGCGTACCTGCTGCGGGACGGCGTACTCACCCAGATCACGCAGGACCACACCTGGGTGCAGCGCCTCGTCGACGAGGGCCGGATCACCGAGGAAGAGGCCACCACCCACCCACAACGTTCGCTGCTGATGAGGGCGTTGGGCAGCGGTGAGCATGTGGAGCCCGATCTGTCGATCCGTGAGGTCCGGGCCGGCGACCGCTATCTGATCTGCTCGGACGGCCTGTCCGGCGTCGTCTCGCACCAGACGCTCGAGGACACCCTGGCCAGTTACCAGGGCCCGCAGGAGACCGTGCAGGAGCTGATCCAGCTCGCGCTGCGCGGCGGCGGCCCCGACAACATCACCGTGATCGTCGCCGACGTCCTCGACCTCGACACCGGGGACACCCTCGCCGGGCAGCTGCACGACACCCCGGTCGTGGTCGGCGCCGTCGCCGAGAACCAGCTCCAGCCGCACGACAATGGCATCATGCAGACCCCGGCCGGCCGCGCCTCCGGCCTCGGCCGCCAGAACCGCGGACAGGGCGGGGGCGGCGAGTTCGGCCCGCCCGGCTCCGGCGACGTCACCGGCTTCATCCCCACCGACGGCTTCGGCGACTACACCGACGACGACTTCGTCAAACCCCGCAAGGGCCACCGGTGGCTGAAGCGATCCCTGTACGGCGCGCTCGCGCTCGCCGTCGTCGGCGGCGGGTTGTACGCCGGCTGGCGCTGGACGCAGACCCAGTACTACGTCGGCACCAAGGGCGAGCACGTCGCCCTGTACCGGGGCATCAGCCAGGACCTGGCCTGGGTGTCGCTCTCGAAGGTGGAGAAGGACCACCCCGAGATCGAACTCAAGTACCTGCCGCAGTACCAGCAGAAGCTGGTCGAGGCGACGATCGCCGAGGGCAGCCGGTCCACCGCCCAGAAGAAGATCGACGAACTGGCCGTGCAGGCGTCCGCTTGCCGCAAGCGGGCGGAGTCGACGATCTCGACCCCCGGTACGGCCGGTCCCACAGCCGATGAGGGCAAGACCGGCGGCACCACGGGAACCACTCCCGTCTCCCTCACGTCCAAGGCATCGCCGACCCCGACCCCGTCGGGATCGGCGCCGTCCCCGTCCACGTCTCCGTCCACGTCAGCGACCGCCACTCCCGGCCCCGGCCCCACCCTCTCGGAGGATGAGCAGAAGGTCGTCTCGCTGTGCGGTAAGCAGTAGGCAAGCCGTGAGAGGCCCCGTCACACGATGAGCAGTACAACCAACACGCCGACGCACCACACGTCCACGATCGGCTCGATCGGCACACCGAGCCGGCGCAACACCGAGCTGGCGCTCCTGGTGTTCGCCGTCCTCATCCCGGTGTTCGCCTACGCCAACGTGGGCCTCGCCCTCAACGAACAGGTGCCGTCCGGCCTGCTCAGCTACGGCCTCGGCCTCGGCCTGCTGGCCGGCGTCGCCCACCTGGTCGTCCGCAAGTTCGCGCCCTACGCCGACCCGCTGCTGCTGCCGCTGGCGACGCTGCTGAACGGCCTCGGGCTGGTGGCGATCTGGCGGCTGGACCAGTCCAAGCTGCTCCAGTCGATCCAGCAGGCCGGCAACGCGGCGCCCCGCCAGCTGATGTACACGGCGATGGGCATCGCCTTCTTCGTCGTGGTGCTGATCTTCCTCAAGGACCACCGCGTCCTCCAGCGCTACACCTACATCTCCATGGTGGGCGCGCTGTTCCTGCTGCTGCTGCCGCTGGTGCCCGGTCTCGGCAAGAACATCTACGGCGCCAAGATCTGGATCCAGGTCGGCAGCTTCAGCATCCAGCCCGGTGAGTTCGCCAAGATCGTGCTGGCCATCTTCTTCGCCGGCTACCTGATGGTGAAGCGGGACGCGCTCGCCCTGGCCAGCCGCCGCTTCATGGGCCTGTACCTGCCGCGTGGCCGCGACCTAGGCCCGATCCTGGTCGTCTGGTTCATCTCGATCCTGATCCTGGTCTTCGAGACGGACCTCGGCACCTCGCTGCTGTTCTTCGGGATGTTCGTCATCATGCTGTACGTCGCCACCGAGCGGACCAGCTGGATCGTCTTCGGCCTGCTGATGTCGGCGGGTGGCGCGGTCGGCGTGGCCAGCTTCGAGCCGCACGTCCAGCAGCGTGTCCAGGCCTGGCTCGACCCGATGAAGGAGTACACGCTCTCCCGACAGGGCCAAGCGGGCCACTCCGAGCAGGCGATGCAGGCACTGTGGGCGTTCGGCTCCGGCGGTACCCTCGGCACCGGCTGGGGTCAGGGCCACTCCGAGCTGATCCGTTTCGCCGCCAACTCCGACTTCATCCTCGCCACCTTCGGTGAGGAACTCGGTCTGGCCGGTCTCATGGCGCTGCTGCTGCTGTACGGCCTGATCGTCGAGCGCGGTGTCCGCACCGCCCTCGCCGCCCGCGACCCCTTCGGCAAGCTGCTCGCCATCGGCCTGTCCGGCGCGTTCGCACTCCAGGTGTTCGTCGTGGCCGGCGGAGTGATGGGCCTCATCCCGCTGACCGGTATGACGATGCCGTTCCTGGCCTACGGCGGTTCCTCCGTCATCGCCAACTGGGCGCTGATCGGCATCCTGATCAGAATCAGTGACACCGCGCGCCGTCCGGCTCCGGCCCCCGTATCCAACCCCGACGCCGAGATGACCCAGGTGGTCCGCCCGTCATGAACAAGCCCCTGCGCCGGATCGCGATCTTCTGCGGACTCCTGATCCTCACCCTGCTGCTCCGCGACAACTACCTCCAGTACGTCAAGGCCGACAGCCTGGCGACCGACGACGAGAACCGCCGCGTCAACATCGCCCGCTACGCCACCCCGCGCGGCGACATCATCGTCGGCGACAAGGCCATCACGGGCTCGGTGGAGAACAAGAGCGGCGACTACAAGTACAAGCGCACCTGGACCGACGGTGCCATGTGGGCGCCGGTCACCGGCTACTCCTCGCAGGCCTTCGGCGCCAACCAGCTGGAGAAGCTCGAGGACGGCATCCTCACCGGCAACGACGACCGGCTCTTCTTCCGCAACACGCTCGACATGATCACGGGCGAGAAGAGGGAGGGCGGCAGCGTCGTCACCACCCTCAACGCCGCCGCGCAGAAGGCCGCGTACAAGGGCCTGGGCAACAAGAAGGGCGCCGTCGCCGCCATCGACCCGGCCACCGGCAAGATCCTGGCGCTGGTCTCGACGCCGTCGTACGACCCGTCGAAGTTCGCGGGGACCTCCGACGCGGACGCCAAGGCGTGGAACGCGGTCCAGAAGAAGAACAACCCCGACGACCCGATGCTGAACCGGGCGCTCCGCGAGACCTACCCGCCGGGTTCCACCTTCAAGGTGGTCACCGCGGCCGCGGCGCTGGAGAACAAGATCGTGTCCGACATCGACGACGCCACCAAGACGCCGGACCCGTACCAGCTGCCGAAGACCACCACCGACCTCACCAACGAGCACGGTGAGTGCGAGAACGCCAACCTGCGGTACGCGCTCATGGTGTCCTGCAACACCGTCTTCGCGAAGATGGCCGACAGCGTCGGCAACGAGAAGATGATCGAGCAGGCGCAGAAGTTCGGCTACAACGACAAGGAGCTGGACACCCCGGTCCGCGCCTCCGAGAGCGTCTACCCCAAGGACAACGAGCCGCAGAACGCGATGGACGGCATCGGCCAGGCCTCCAACCGGGCCACTCCCCTCCAGATGGCCATGGTCGCCTCGGCCATCGCCAACGACGGCAAGCTGATGAAGCCGTACATGGTCGACCAGCTCAAGGCCGCGAGCCTCGACACCATCGCGACGACCGAGCCGGAGGAGCTGTCCCAGGCGGTGTCCTCGGAGACCGCTCAGAAGCTCCAGGACATGATGGAGACGGTCGTCAACGACCCGCAGGGCACCGGCGGCAAGGCGAAGATTCCCGGCGTCGTCGTCGGCGGCAAGACGGGAACCGCCCAGCACGGCCTGAACAACAGCGAGAAGCCGTACGCCTGGTTCATCTCCTACGCGAAGCTGGCCGACGGCAGCTCGCCGGTCGCCGTCGCGGTCGTCGTCGAGGACGGCGCCGCCAACCGTGACGACATCAGCGGTGGCGGTCTCGCCGGCCCGATCGCGAGGGACGTGATGAAGGCAGTCATCGACAGCAACAAGTGACCCCCATCACGTCGCCCACACATCGGTGCACGTTGCGATACCGGTCCTGTATCGGGTGACGGGCTTGGCCAGGCCACACAGCGCCGTCCGGGTACGGTATGCCCGGACGGCAGCCACCGACCGCACACGTGTGCCGGTCGGGACCGACGGAGAGGGCTGGTAGGTAGCTATGGAAGAGCCGCGTCGCCTCGGCGGCCGGTACGAGCTGGGCCACGTGCTCGGCCGTGGTGGCATGGCCGAGGTCTACCTCGCGCATGACATCCGCCTCGGCCGCACCGTGGCGGTGAAGACGCTGCGCGTGGACCTCGCGCGTGACCCTTCCTTCCAGGCCCGGTTCCGCCGGGAGGCCCAGTCGGCCGCTTCGCTCAACCACCCTGCGATCGTGGCGGTCTACGACACGGGCGAGGACTACATCGACGGGGTCTCGATCCCGTACATCGTCATGGAGTACGTCGACGGCTCCACACTCCGCGAGCTGCTCCACTCCGGCCGCAGGCTGCTGCCGGAGCGGACCCTGGAAATGACCATCGGCATCCTCCAGGCCCTGGAGTACTCGCACCGCGCCGGCATCGTGCACCGCGACATCAAGCCGGCGAACGTCATGCTGACGCGCAACGGCCAGGTCAAGGTCATGGACTTCGGCATCGCCCGCGCCATGGGCGACTCGGGCATGACGATGACGCAGACCTCTGCCGTGATCGGCACCGCCCAGTACCTCTCCCCGGAGCAGGCCAAGGGCGAGCAGGTCGACGCCCGCTCCGACCTGTACTCCACGGGCTGTCTGCTCTACGAGCTGCTGACCGTGCGGCCGCCGTTCGTCGGCGACTCCCCGGTCGCGGTCGCCTATCAGCACGTCCGCGAGGAGCCCCAGGCGCCCAGCGTCTTCGACCCCGAGATCACGCCCGAGATGGACGCGATCGTGTTGAAGGCCCTCGTCAAGGACCCCGCCTACCGCTACCAGTCCGCCGACGAGATGCGCGCCGACATCGAGGCCTGCCTCGACGGCCAGCCCGTCGCGGCCACGGCGGCCATGGGCTCGGTCGGCTACGGCGGCTACCCGGACAACCAGCCGACCACCGCGCTGCGCTCCTCGGACGGCGGCGCCACCTCGATGCTGCCCCCGATCAACCCCGACGAGGGCGGCTTCGGCTACGACGACCGCCCCGACCGGCGCCGACAGAAGAAGTCCAACACCTCGACGATCCTGCTGATCGTCGCCGCCGCGCTGGTCCTCGTGGGCGCGATCCTGATCGGGATGTGGGTGTTCGACGGTGACAGTGCGGGCAATGACACCGTGCCGGTGCCCACTCTCATCGGAAAGACCCAGGCCGAGGCCACCCAGCAGTTGACCAACGTCGACCTCACGGTCGGGACCGTCACGCAGAAGCCCTGCGAGAACCAGGCCAGGGGCAACATCTGCGCCCAGGACCCCGCCCCGAAGACAGAGGTCGACAAGGACTCCACCGTCAACCTGGTGGTGTCCACGGGGGCGCCGAAGGTGGCTGTGCCGAGTGTCCTCGGCAAGAGCATCGAGGACGCCAAGGCGCTCCTCGAGGGCGACCAGTACCAGTTGGTCGTCGAGACCAAGAAGGAGATCTCCACGGAGGAGCCCGGCACCGTCCTCAAGCAGGACCCGCAGTTGGGTGCCGAGGTCGAGAAGGGCTCCAAGGTCACCCTCACCATCGCCAAGGCGGAGGACAAGGCGACCGTCCCCGACGTCCTCAACCAGAACTGTGACCAGGCCAAGGTCCAGATGGAGGCCAACAACCTGGTCGGCAACTGCACCGAGGTCGAGACCCAGGACCCGAACCTGGTCGGCAAGGTCATCGGGACCACGCCGCAGGCCAACTCGAAGGCCACCAAGGGCTCCCAGGTCCAGATCCAGATCGGCAAGGCGCCCGCGAACCAGCAGACGCAGGTGCCGGGCAACCTGCAAGGCATGAGCCTGAAGGACGCCAAGAAGGCGCTCCAGGACGTGGGCCTGAACGTCGGCAACATCGCCGGCTCCGACGACGACAACTCGGTCGTCCTCACCTCCGACCCGGCCCCGGGCAGCACGGTGAACAAGGGGCAGACGGTCAACCTGGTCACCGCCGGCGGCAACGGCGGGAACAACGGAGGCAACGGCGGCAACGGAGGCGACGGAGGGGCCATCTTCTTCGGCGGGACCTCCGGATAGGGGCAACGCCCCGCCGACACGCGAAGAGGCCTCGGGCCCTGCCGGATCGTCCGTCCGGCAGGGCCCGAGGCCTTCGCCCATGCTCAGCGAGGCTGATCCGGAGACCTCAGCGCAGCTCCGCCGGCGGCGTCCGCTCCGCGTCCACCTTCTCCACGCGCTCCAGCTCGCCCCACACCACGTACCGGTAGCGGCTCGTGTAGACGGGCGTGCAGGTGGTCAGGGTGATGTACTTGCCGGCCTTCTTCTTGCCGGACTCCTTCGGGACCGCACCGAGGACCTCGACGTTGTACTTCGAGGTCTCGGCGAGGACGGCGTACACCTTGTAGACGTACCAGTCGTCCTTGGTCTCGAAGACGATCGGATCGCCCTCGTCGAGCTTGTCGATGTTGTGGAACTTGGCGCCGTGGCCGTCCCGGTGGGCGGCGAGGGCGAAGTTGCCGTCCTTGCCGCTGGTGGGGAGCGTGGCCTTGACGGGGTCGGTGTAGTAGCCGGCGACGCCGTCGTTGAGGATCTTCGACGTGGTGCCCTTCTCGACCAGGACCTCGCCGCCACCCATGGCGGGCACGTGCAGGAAGCCGATGCCGTCCCTGGTGTCGAGCGCACCAGGACCGGTGTCCTCCCGCGCCCAGGTGTCGCGGACCTTGTCGCCCTGCCGGTCGGCCTTGCGGTCGGCGACCACGTTGGTCCACCAGAGGGAGTAGACGACGAACAGGCCGAGCACCAGCCCGGCCGTGATGAGGAGTTCACCGAAGACGCCGACCGCCTGGGCGATCCGGCCGACGCGCCGCCGCGGGGGCGGGGGCGCGGACACGGCGCCCCGCGCGCCGCTGTGCTCTTCGTGCTCGGTGTCGCCGGTGGTCGCTGCCACGTTCAATCTGCCCCTACTCGACTGCACGCCTACTCGACGAGCGCATCCGGCTTGCCCTTGCTGCGCGGCCGTTCCTCGACCATCTTGCCCCAGACGATCAGCCGGTACTTGCTGGTGAACTCCGGCGTGCACGTCGTCAGCGTGATGTACCGGCCCGGCCCGGTGAATCCGGAGTCCCGCGGCACGGGGTCCAGGACGCTCACGTTGCTCGGCGAGGTCACCGGGAGCATCGACGCCGTCTTGTAGACGTAGTACTGGTCCTGCGTCTCGACGACGATCGAGTCGCCGGGCTGGAGCCTGTTGATGTACCGGAACGGCTCGCCGTGCGTGTTGCGGTGGCCCGCGAGACCGAAGTTGCCCGTCTTCGCGTCGGGCATGGCCGTGGTCAGTGCGCCCTCGCCGTAGTGCCCGACCATGCCCTTGTCGAGCACCTTCTTGTTGCTGATGCCCTCGGCGATCGGCACCACCACGTCCAGCTCGGGGATGTGCAGGAGCGCGAAGCCCTGTCCCGGCGAGAAGGTGCCGGGGTTGCGCTTGCCGTTCGCCCAGTCGTCCTGGAGGCTGCTGGCCTCCCTGTCCGCCTGCGCGTGCGCCCGGACGTTCGTCCACCACAGCTGGTAGGTGACGAAGAGGAGCATCAGCACCCCGGTGGTGATGAACACCTCGCCGACCGCCCGGCTGGCGACGACCGCCGCGCTCGGCTTGCGGGCCCGCGCCTGCCGGCGGGCCTCCACGCGCGAGAGCGGCCGCGCCGCGGCGGCTTCCGGAGGATGCTCATGGCCGCCATGAGCCTCGCCATCGCCTCCATGACCTCCGTGGCGCCCGTGACGGCCCTTGGCGGCCTTTCTCCGGGCCGCACGGCCCCCTGCCGGAGTTCCCGTGCCAGGAGGGGCTGTTGAGGCTCCAGAAGGGGATGAGGACTCGCCGCCGAACACGAACCCGGGCGGCGGCGGCACGCGTAGTGCCACCGTCTCCTCGTCGATGGGAGGCTCGTACGGCACACCGCCGTACAGGTCCTCACGCTCGGGGCGGACTGCGGTCACGCCGTGGCCCTGCCCACCACCGGGGCGAGCCCCGCCGACCTCGCCACGGCACCCTGGTCGCCGCACTCCACCAGCCAGTTGGCCAGCATCAGGTGCCCGTGCTCGGTGAGCACCGACTCCGGGTGGAACTGCACCCCTTCGACCGGCAGCGCCCGGTGGCGCAGACCCATGACGATGCCGTCCTGGGTGCGGGCCGTGACCTCCAGCTCGGCCGGGACCGTCGCCGGCTCGGCCGCGAGCGAGTGGTAGCGGGTCGCCGTGAAGGGCGAGGGCAGCCCCGTGAAGACGCCCCGGCCGCCGTGCTCCACCAGCGAGGTCTTGCCGTGCAGCAGCTCCGGCGCCCGGTCCACCACACCGCCGTACGCCACCTGCATCGACTGCATGCCCAGGCAGACACCGAAGACCGGCACGCCGGTGCTCGCGCAGTGCCGGACCATGTCGACGCAGACGCCGGCCTCCTCCGGGGTACCGGGGCCGGGGGACAGCAGGACTCCGTCGAAGCCGTCCTGGGCGTGCGCCGTCGACACCTCGTCGTTGCGCAGGACCTCGCACTCGGCGCCCAGCTGGTACAGGTACTGGACCAGGTTGAAGACGAAGCTGTCGTAGTTGTCGACGACGAGAATGCGCGCGCTCACTGGTTGTCCACCGTCACATCATTGAAGGGAAGCAGCGGTTCGGCCCACGGAAAGACGTACTGGAAGAGGACGTACACCGCGGCCAGAACCAGCACGATCGAGATCAGCGCCTTCACCAACGCGTTTCCCGGCAGATGCCGCCAGATCCAGCCGTACATGCCGTCCCTTCCGTCGCACCACGGCACCAGACTCACGCCGTACCTCACCAGACTAACGGCGTAGGGCCTTCGGTCTGCCTGCCTCCACGGGCTGTGTGGAGTCCAGGTGCGCCCAGACGATCAGCCGGTGACTGTGCCCCCACTCGGGATCGCAGGTCGTCAGCGTCAGATAGCGTCCGGGACGCGTATACCCCGACTTACGTGGCACAGGGGCGATCACCTCGACGTCCGTGGGCACTGTTTTGTACGGCCCTTGATCGATCCGATACGTGAACCAGGTCCTGCCGTCCGTCAGCACCACCACGTCCCCCCGCCGCAGCCTCGGGAAGTCCTTGAAGGGGTCGCCATGGGTGCGCCGGTGACCTGCGACGGAGAAGTTCCCGGTCCGCCCGAGCCGCGCGGTGCCCGCGTAGTGGCCGAGCCCCTTCTTCAGGGTGCCGCCGTCCGTCCCTTCGAGCACCGGCTTGTTCCACGTGAAACCCAGCCGCGGGATGTACATGATCGCGAACGGCCTGCCCCGCGTGTACGGCATCGGCGTGTACGGCGTCGGCGGCGCCGGGCCCGTGGAGGCACGGGGCGCGGCCGCGGGCTCCCGCGCCCACCGCTGCTGGAGGCTGTCGATCTGGTCGTCCATGAGGTGATCGGCCTTCACCCCGGTCCAGAAGAGGACGTAGGCGACGAAGAGGACGATCACGGAGCCGACGGTGATGAACAGTTCGCTGACGGTTCTGACGATCACGCGCACCGGCGACTCCCGAGAGGCGGCTGGTCCGGCTACTCCACCGGCTTCGCGTAGTGCAGATCCACTGTGCCCGAGTAGCCGGGCAGCGTCACCGTGCCGTCCTCGGTGACTTTCCAGCCGAGCCCGTAGACGTTGACGTAGACCATGTAGTTCTGGATCGCCGGGGAGTCCGCGAGCGCCTGCTGGAGCTTCTCCGGGTCCCCGACCGCCTGGATCTTGTACGGCGGGGAGTAGACGCGTCCCTGGAGGATCAGGGTGTTGCCCACACAGCGCACGGCGCTGGTGGAGATCAGCCGCTGGTCCATGACCTTGATGCCCTCGGCGCCGCCCTGCCACAGGGCGTTCACCACGGCCTGGAGATCCTGCTGGTGGATGACCAGGTAGTCGGGCTGGGGCTCGGGGTAGCCGGGGAGCTTGGCGGTGGCGTTCGGCGGGGCGTCGTTGAGCGTGACCGTGACCGCCCGCCCCCTGACCTTCTGGGTGCCCGCCGCGTCCTCGAGCTGGGCCAGTTTCTCGTCCTCGGCCCGGGTGCTGCCGTCGTCGGCCTCGGCCAGTGACTCGACCTCGTCGCGCAGGGTCGCGTTGGACTCGTCCAGCTCGCCGTTCTTGTGGCTGCGCTCCTGGATGAGGTCGGACAGCTTCAGCAGGGAGGCGTCCGTGCGGATGTCGGTGCCCTTGGCGGTATCGAAGCTGGTGAAGAAGATGAGACCCGCGAGGGCGAAGACACCTGCGGTGAGCACACGGACCGGCCGCAGGCGTGGACGGCGACCGGGAGCGGAGCCCGTTGAATCCGTCCCGGGGAAGTCGGCAGAATTGCTCAACGTACCCTTATCTCCTTCGGCGCCGTAGAAGCACTACGCTAACGGACGCCCGGGGGAGCGGTCAGTGTCCCCTTGTACGCTGCCCCGAGCCCGACCCAGCAGCCCTGCGCGGCCACGCAGCGCATCGACAGGAGAGACCCTCGTGCCGAAGTCACGTATCCGCAAGAAGGCCGACTACACGCCGCCGCCCGCGAAGCAGGCGACCGCCATCAAGCTGAACAGCCGGGCCTGGGTCGCGCCGGTGATGCTGGCCCTGTTCCTCATCGGACTCGCCTGGATCGTCGTGTTCTACGTGACCGACGGTTCGCTGCCCATCGACGCCCTGGGCAACTGGAACATCGTGGTCGGTTTCGGCTTCATCGCCGCCGGCTTCGGCGTCTCCACCCAGTGGAAGTAGCCACCGGAGCACCCCTGCCCAGGGGTATCCACCAAGTTATCCACAGCCGTTTTCCACAGTGGGGAAAAAGAACGACCATCTGTGGATAACCTCTGGGATGTTGACGCCGGTGCGAAGAACGGCCGTCATTCGAAAACCTGTTCGCCCCCTGCCTGGCCTGCGGAAACACAGGCCAGTGACAGGGGGCACAGTTGTTCCCGCACAGTGTGCACAAGATTGGGCACTCGCTGTGGACAACGGTGCGCCCAGTGCCGTGACGCTCAGGTGAGCTGGGCGGTCCTCACGAGGGTGAGGACCACGATCACGGCCAGCACCAGGGCGCACGTGCCGTACTGCACCAGGGCCCGCCGGTCGCGGGGTGCGTGGACCATGGCGAAGCCGATGACGGCACCACCGACGAGGCCGCCGACGTGCGCCTCCCAGGAGACGTTGCTCCAGCCGAAGGTGATGATCAACGTGATCACCAGCATCGCGACGATCGGCCGCATGTCGTAGCGCTGCCGACGCATCAGGACCGCGAGAGCGCCGAAGACACCGAGGATGGCACCAGAGGCGCCGAGCGAGGGGTGGTTGGGGGCGCCCACCAGATAGGCCAGGGCTCCGCCGGACAGTCCGGACAGCAGGTAGAGCGCGAGATAGCGGGTGCGCCCCAGCGCCTCCTCCACATACCGGCCGATGAACCAGAGGCTGAGCATGTTGGAGAAGATGTGGAAGTAGTCCAGGTGCAGGAACATCGAGGTCAGCAGCCGGTACCACTGGCCCTCGGCGACCCCTTCCACCGAACCGAGGTCGGGCACGTACGCCAGTCCCAGCAGGCTGAAACGGTCCGTGAACCGGTCCCCTACGGCCAGCTGCACCACGAAGACCGCGAGGCAGAGACCCATGAGGACCTTGGTGACCAGATGCGGGTCGGCCGCGACGGTGCCGCCCGCGAGAGTGCGGGGCCGGTTCGCCGCCGGTGCGTGCCCCGTGCCGGAGCCGTTCCGCACGCACTCCGGACACTGGAAGCCGACGGAGGCGCTCACCATGCACTCGGGGCAGATCGGGCGCTCGCAGCGCGTGCAGCGCACGCCGGTCTCGCGGCCCGCGTGCCGGTAACAGACCGGCAGACCGTTCTGGGTGTCGTCCGGCCGGCTCCCAGGCGCCTGATCCATGGGCTCCCCCGATCTCTTCGTGAACAAGGCTGTGCCCCGACCGTCCCTACGGACGAGCGGGGCAAATGGTTCCCGCCGGGAAGCGGGCACCGGCCGGTGCGCGGCCCCGCGTCCAACGCGCGAGCGGACGCTTCTCCGCGAGCTGACGCTCCTGCGCGGCCTAACGCTTCTCGACGACGACCGACTCGATGACGACGTCGTTCAGCGGACGGTCGGTGCGCGGGTTGGTCTGCACGCCCGCGATCGCGTCGACGACCTTCTGGCTCGCCGGGTCGGTGACCTCACCGAAGATGCTGTGCTTGCGGGTGAGCCAGGCCGTCGGGGAGACGGTGATGAAGAACTGCGAACCGTTGGTGCCGGGCCCGGCGTTGGCCATCGCCAGCAGATACGGCCGGTCGAAGCGCAGGTCCGGGTGGAACTCGTCCTCGAACTGGTAACCGGGACCGCCGGTGCCGTTGCCCAGCGGGTCACCGCCCTGGATCATGAATCCGCTGATCACCCGGTGGAAGACCGTGCCGTCGTAGAGCCTGGCCGAGGACTTCTCGCCGGTGGAGGGGTTGGTCCATTCCCGCCCTCCGGTGGCGAGGTCGACGAAGTTCTTGACCGTCTTGGGCGTGTGGTCCGGGAAGAGCCGGACCTCGATGTCGCCGTGATTGGTCTTCAGGGTGGCGTAAAGCTGCTCGGCCACGGTCTGCCTTGCCTTCCGTTGTCCTCCTGTGACCCGTCGATCCTCGCACGCCCACGGCGGTGCGTCGCCCGACCACCGTCCCGTGCACCGGAACCGCCCATTTCGCCTACGGAAATGCGCCGGACGCGCCCGGGACGGGGGCAAGCCGGGCCGATCCGTGGCATTGTCGGCGACACGTTCCCGTTGCCCCTTATTCATCCGCTCTCAGATCCGATCAAGACAACTCGGGCGTCCGGCACCCGTATGCCCGTCGGCGCATGCCTTCATGGCCGTCGGCAGGCATGATCCGGAAAAGGGTGGAAAGTCGAAATACCGTACGCCACCGAGGAGGAGGAACCCGTGACCCGCATCGACAGCGTGCGCGCCGCGACCGGTTCGGCGAAGGACAGCGTGCTGCACGCCGCGGAAGTGGTGGCGCCCTACGCCGACACGGCCAAGGAGAGGGCCGCGCTCTACGCGCACGAGGCCCGCGTACGGCTCGCGCCCAAGGTGTCGCTGGCCGCCGAACAGGCTCGCGTCCAGTACGACGCCCGGGTGGCACCCCGGCTGGAACAGGCGTTGGCGCACGTCCCGCCGAAGGTCGACCAGGCCGCTCATGAAGCGGCTCTCCGTACCCGCCTGGCCGCCCGGCAGGCCGCCGACTACTCCCGGCCGAAGATCGAACAGGCGGTGGCCGCGGCCGGGCCCATGAAGGAAGAGGCTGCCGCGCGCGGCGTCGCCGCGATGGCCGCCCTGCGCGGTCAGGTGACGCCGAGGGAGATCGAGAAGCTCGTGCGCAAACACCGCCGCCGGGCCAGGGCGGGCAAGCTCGCCAAGACGCTGGCCGTGGTGGGCGTGGTGGCCGGAGGTGCCTTCGCCGCATGGAAGTGGTGGGACAAGCAGGCCAACCCTGACTGGCTGGTCGAGCCGCCCGCCGCCACCGAGGTACCTGCCGCGGGCGGGCTGACGTCCGTCGACGGCAGCGGTGACGCCTCGGCCCTCGACCCCGAGGTGCAGGCGAAGGAGGACAAGGAGACCTCGCACCGCGAGGACCGCGGCTGAGGTCTCCGCCCCGTTCCACGTGAAACAACCACGGGATCGCCCAGGGACCGCACAGCGGTCGCACCGGCGGCCCGAAAAGAAGAGCCCCTCCGTCCGGTCGCCGGACGGAGGGGCTCTTTCGCTGTGGAGCCTAGGGGAGTCGAACCCCTGACATCTGCCATGCAAAGACAGCGCTCTACCAACTGAGCTAAGGCCCCTCACAGGAAGCGTCCGACCGGAGAAAACGACCCCGGCGGGCGCCGACGACAAGAGTACCGGGTCACCCCCCGTATCTCGCAAAAAGATTGGGGGTCCCCGCGGATGACCACTCTCCGTAAGATGCTCGGCGTGGTTCGCTACAGCGAACCGCGGTTTCTTGGGGAAGCGATGGGGAGACGCACATGGACGCCGCACAGCAGGAAGCCACCGCGAGAGCGCGGGAACTGCAGCGGAACTGGTACGGGGAGCCGCTGGGGGCGCTCTTCCGTAAGCTCATCGACGATCTTGGTCTCAACCAGGCGCGTCTCGCGGGGGTACTGGGGCTGTCGGCGCCGATGCTGTCCCAGCTGATGAGCGGGCAGCGGGCGAAGATCGGCAACCCGGCGGTCGTGCAGCGGGTGCAGCTGTTGCAGGAGCTGGCGGCCCAGGTCGCGGACGGCAGCGTCAGCGCCGCCGAGGCGTCCGACCGCATGGACGAGATCAAGCGGTCGCAAGGGGGTTCGGTGCTCAACGCCACCACACAGACGACGAGCGGTTCGGGGGCGCCGACGGTCAAGCGGGTCGTCCGCGAGATCCAGTCGCTGCTGCGCTCGGTGGCCGCCGCCGGCGACATCATCGACGCGGCCGACACCCTCGCCCCGACCCACCCGGAACTGGCGGAGTTCCTCAAGGTCTACGGCGCCGGCCGCACCTCGGACGCCGTGGCGCACTACCAGTCCCACCAGAGCTGAGCCCGGGCCCGGTGACCGAAGGGGGTTCGGCGACCGGGCCGACGACACAGTGCGGGACCGCGAGGAGCGCAGGGGTGGCGTTCTTCACGGGGGAATGACGCGAGCCGGATCGTGACGGGCCACGGGGGTCGTATCACTCATCACCGGGGTAGCGAGGGGACGACAGGGGGAATCCCTAGGGGGAGGAGCGACGCACCGCCATGGGTGAGGTCTTCGCCGCACGGTACGAACTCGCCGACCCGATCGGCCGCGGAGGGGTCGGCGCCGTCTGGCGCGCCTGGGACCACCGCCGCCGCCGCTATGTGGCCGCCAAGGTGCTCCAGCAGAGCGACGCCCACGCGCTGCTCCGCTTCGTGCGCGAGCAGGCACTGCGCATCGACCATCCCCATGTCCTCGCCCCCGCCAGCTGGGCCGCCGACGACGACAAGGTCCTCTTCACCATGGACCTGGTGGCCGGCGGCTCCCTGGTCCACCTCGTGGGCGACTACGGCCCACTGCCACCCCTCTTCGTCTGCACCCTCCTCGACCAGCTGCTGTCCGGGATCTCCGCCGTCCACGCGGAGGGCGTCGTCCACCGTGACATCAAGCCCGCCAACATCCTGCTGGAGGCCACCGGCACGGCCCGCCCTCGGCTGCGGCTGTCCGACTTCGGCATCGCGATGCGGCTCGGCGAACCGCGGCTGACGGAGACCAACCTGGTGGTGGGAACGCCCGGTTATCTCGCCCCCGAGCAGATGATGGGCGCCGAACCCGACTTCCCCGCCGACCTCTTCGCCGTCGGCCTGGTCGCCCTGTACCTCCTGGAGGGCGCCAAGCCGGACGCCAAGGCGCTCGTCCAGTTCTTCGCGGAGCATGGAACTCCGGTCGCGCCCAGGGGAGTTCCCGAGCCGCTGTGGCAGGTCGTGGCCACACTGCTGCAACCGGATCCCCAGGCTCGCTTCCGCACGGCCACGGGGGCCCGCAAGGCACTGGCCGCGGCCGCCGAGTTGCTCCCCGCTCCCGGCCCGGACGACGAGCAGATCGAGATCTTCGACCAACTCGGTCCTCTGCCAGAGGGTTTCGGGCCACAGGGTCCCCTGAGAACGGCGCCGGGGGTCGCCGGGGCATCCTCGTCGTTCGGGCGGATCTCCGCACGGCGGGACACCACGGGGTCCACGCCCGGCGAGCCGGGTCTCGATCCGTTCCCGGCGTGGCCAGGCACGGGTTCCGTGGCGTCCGAAACCCCGGCCCCGCCCTTCGCACCACCCTCCGTGCCGCCCGCCGTGCGGCCTCCGGCGCCGCCGCAAGGGGCTCCCGCCCCTCAGGGCGGGCCGGGGCCGGGGGAAGGCGCCCTACCACGCGGGGCCGACGCCGACCACGCCGTACCGGCCGGACCGCCCCTGTCCGGCGGGCCGGACGCGGAGGGCTTTCCGGCACCGGCGCCGGCACCGACCGCGCCGCGCCCCTGCGATCCGGGCGATCCTGGCGATCCGGGCGATCAACGTCAGCCGGTGCGGGCCCCGTCCGCCGGTCCGCTCCGCTCCATGTCGGACACCGGCAGCTTCCCTCTCCCGCCTCCTCTGCACCCGGGCGCCCCCACCCCGCACCAGGCCGCCGCTCCGGGCGCTCCGAGCGACTCCACCTTCGTGCTGCCGCCCGCCCGGCGCGCCGACACCTCCACCGCTTCCTACACAGCTCAGGACCCCCAGGTCCGCCCTTCCACGGGCCCTGCCCTCGCACCACCGGAGCGCGTCCGTCGTCGCGGCCACCGCCGTGCCCGGGCGGCCCGGCGTCCCGGCCCGTCCGCCAAGGTCGCGCTGCCGCTCCTGCTACTGGCCCTGGTCTGCTACGCCGTCGGGTTCTGGGCGTTGGCCCGGATCTGAGCGGAGACGCGGCGCCGGGCCGTCACCGTCCACACGCCGAGCACCAGCAGCAGCGCGCTGCCGGTACCGATGCCGCCCACGGCGACCGCCGTCATCGCGGCGTCGCCCCCGGCGCCGTCGTCGGCCGCACCACCGACCGGGATGCTCCTCCCGCCCCGAGAAGCGGTGTCGAAGACGCCACTGGGCACCGACCCGCCCTCGTACCCCGGTCCGACCTGCGCGGCCCCGTCGATCCGGACGCGCAGCTTCACGCCGTAGGGCCCGTCACCGAAGCGTTCGGCGACCTGCGCCGAGAGGTACACGGAGAGGTAGTGGAAGCCCGCGAACCGCAGGCTCTGGGTCGGGTTCGTGGGGGCGTACCGGTTGACGTACCGGACCGGCGGCAGAAGGGGGAGGGAGGTCGACTTCTGGGTGCCGCCGTAGCCGATGCTCGTGTCGGCGATCTCGGCGCGCACCGGGTTGTAGACCGTCAGGTCGAGGGCGGGGACCACGAATCCGGAGTCCGTGCCCGCGCTGTCCAGGTCGACGGTGGCGTACAGCTGCTGTCCCCAGTCGACCGGCACCTTGTAGAAGAGGGTCTGTCCGGGGACGATCTCGTCCCGCCAGACGCCCTGCCCCACGGCGGTCGCGCCGGAGAAGCCCTCGCCGCCCGGCCGGTCCACGGGTTCCCCGACGAGGGGCGCCGGCGTGGCGGAGTTCCACACCTCGGGCACGCGCGTCGCGCCGGCCCCGGCCAACGGCGGCTCGGACACGGGCGTCAGTTCCAGCTCCCAGGGCTGCCCGGCCCCGGTGCTGGTCTCGGTGCGTTCGACCACGAGGAAGTAGGTGCCCGCCTCCCGGCACAGCCCCTTGCCCGCGAGGATCTCGCGCGCCCCCCAGGCGGTGATCGGGTGCGGGTCCCTGGAGGCTCCCACGGTCACGGTGTCGAAGGAGCAGCTGCCGCTGTCGGCGTTCTGCACGGACACCTTGATGCCGTCGCCGCCGGCGAGCGCGGCGCCCGCGGGCGGGACGGCCGTGACGGAGACGTACGCGTTCGAGGCGTCGTCGAGTTCCAGCCGGTAGAACACCTTCTCGCGGCCCGCGAGGACGCTGCGGTAGGTGGTGCCCGGCTCCAGGCGTAAGGCATCGGTGGTGCCCCTGGCGGCGGCGATGCCGCGGGCGTTCCGGTCGAAGGCGTAGGCGGGTGCGTCCGCCGCACCGGTGGCCTCGGCCACGGCCCCCGGCAGGCCGGCCGCGTCCACGCAGAACGCAGCCGCCACGGCGACGGCCCACGCTGCGACCGTCCGCACCACAGCCCCGCGCAGTGCGGTCACCCGCCCCGTACGCCGGCCCATCACACGCCCCCTCGCCCCTCGCCCCTCGTCTCGTCGGCAGCGGTCCCGTCCGGACCCGGCCGTGGGTCATCCTGCCCTGCCGGCCCTCGCGCCGCCCCGCATCCCGTACGAACGTCCGAAACGGCTGCCCCTGACCGGGTCGGCGTCCCCCGCAACACAAAACCCCGACCGCGCGGAGCGGTCGGGGCCTGATCAGTTCTCGGTATCGGTATTCACGAACCCGTGGGCACGGAGTCAGTCGCCTCCGTCCACAGATCCTGCTCGGCGCGATCCGCCTGGATCTGGCGGTACACGAGGAGCCCGCCGATGGCGGCCAGTGCGACCAGGAGAAGCTTCTTCACCGCGCGACCTCGTCTTTCCTTGACGTAGGGGACCTCTGGCGCCCGACTATACACACGGCCGATACCGATCGGTGACCTGCGTCGGCTCCCTCAACTGCCCCGCTCGACAGCCCAGTAGCCGACCTCGCGGCAGGGGAACAACCTCCGGACCGGAGGGTGATCACATCCGCACGGACGGTGACTTCGCCCCGCTTCGGTGAGTTATCTACCCTCTTGCGCCCATACGGGTGGTGTTCATCGGAACAACGCCACGCCACGAGCGTCGGTCCACCACTTCGCGGTCCCCATACACATCATGAGGAAAGTACGCAAATCGCCCAACCCGAAAGTGAGGGGCCATGACCGACAACCGGGTCATGAAGCTGTGGACCGCCATCATCACCGCCTTCCTCGCGCTGTGCACGGCGCTCGGACTCGTCACCACGACCGCCGCGACCGCGGTAGCGCAGAGCGAGCCGACGCGCAACAGCAGCGAGAGCGACAGCGCCGTACCCGCGAACGTGGCGGCGGCGTCCCCCTGGACCTCGCTACTGGCACGGTCCCTGCCCCCCACGATGAAGCAGCGCATCCACGCCGAGGCCCACGGCAAGTCCCCCAGCTGCCGCCAGCGCCCCCTCTCCGAGACGGAACCGGACGACCACCTCACGGCCCCCTGCGAGACCGAGACCGAACCGGCCGCCGAGCCCGCCGCACCCCTCCAGCGCTGACACCCCGGCACACCGTGCCGCACCCCACCACGATCACGACGTAACGGCGAACTTGCGTACAGCCGCATGATGCAGGCCCGGCAGCTCCCCCGGAGCAACCGGGCCTTCGCCATGCCCACTTCCGGCGACGGGCACCCACGCCTCCGCCGAAGGATCGAGGGCGGCGGGACGCGGGAGACGGTCAAGGCCCAGGACATGCCGAAGGCCCGGCGCCCAGCCCCCTGACCCGCCTTTTTTCCGAGCCGGCGTCCAGCACCGCACCCCGCCCCGTCGCTGCGGATCGAATCCTCGCCAAGTCCCCCGGCCGCAGCCTGCGACAGGTGGGCTGACCCGTGGCCGTCCATCGGCGGTCCCGCGACGGCATCCGCATCGACCCCGTCGAGGTCGTCTCGGCTGAGGCTAGGTCATGCCCGGACCAGGCAGCTCAAGGAGCGAGCAGGATGAGTGTGAGAGTGGGCAAGAACGTGCCTACCGCGCTGAGCAGCCAGTAGGTGCGGGCAGGGAGCGAGGTCCGGTGGACAAGGGCACTGTTGGCAGACCACCACAGCATCGCGTACAGACCGACGACGGGTACGACGATCACCAACCACAGCGCCATGCCGTCGTTCTCCGTCGGTTCCGGGTTGTGCCAGCCGGCTGCCAGGAACCACAGCAGCCAGATCGGCACGACCCCCGGTATGCCAAGGAGCAGGTTCACCCCCAAGGCCGTCGGCCACCGGCTGATCATTCGCGCCCCTCCCCGTGATCTACGGGGACAGTACAGCGAGGGTTTTGCGACTCGATCACCAACGGCCGTGCTGCCGCCCTACGGCAGGTGAGCAAGGACAAGGGCGCAGCCTGCACCGCCGCGGGAAGTGATCACCTTCTTTCGCCCGACACGCGCCCACCGCCACTACGCGGCCTGCGTCCTAGCCGACCTCGTACTGGCCGACTTCCAAGAAGTGGCGCAGCGCTTCCGGGGTGTTGTCGTCGAGGGCAGCGCCGGCCGCCGCGCGAAGGGCGTCGCTTATGCCGGGGCTGGCGAGGAGCCGGGAAACAGCGACCCGGTCGTCCTCGGCCTGAGCGAGGCGGTAGCCCGTCTCCAACCAAGCGCGCGTCTCCTCCACGGTGCCGCTGTCGAGGAGCCGGTTGACCTCCGCAATGACGCGTCTGCCGCTGTCCGGGTCGGAGAGAATCCTGGCGAGCGCGACCTGGTCGTCCTCGGCCTGAGCGAGGCGGTGGCCCGTCTCCAACCAAGCGCGCATCTCCTCCACCGTGCCGCTGTCCAGCAGCGCGTTCGCCTCCTGGATCACACGCTTGCCGCTGCCGGGAGCGGCGAGGACACGGGCTATCGCCACACGCAGGTCGTCCGCACCCATCTCGTCGTAGGGCGAGCTGGGCAGCGCGACGGCGACGGCGGGGGCAACGGAGGCGGCCATGGACGGCGTGGCAAGTAACACCACCGGGGCAAGAGCGCCTGCGGCCACAGCGAGGATCACGCGAGTCGATCTCATGAGGTCATCCTTTGTCATGTACAAGGAGTGCGGAGCTGGGATTGTCTCAGAAGGGGATGGGCTGGTGCATCGCCCCGACCAGACGACCTTCGCCGATCACGCCCGCCAGTGGCTCGCATCACTGTGGCTGCTCCGAGGCAGGACGCTCGGTGCCACCGCACGAACGACCTTGCAGCCCTGGGTCGCGTCCGCTCAGCTCTGCCTGGGTCGACTGCGTCGGGATGGGCCCCGTATCGGCCCGGCTCGGCCTGCCCGCACCGATGACAGACGCCATCGCCGCTCAACTCCTGCACACACGCACCGGCCTGGCTACGGATGGCCACCCCCACCTGGTGGGCGACGGGGAGCGCGAGGCCGTGACGACGCTCGCCGACCTGCTCGAAGCCCGCTCATCGGTCGATGTCACCCGCAGATCGCAAAGACCCCCGGCCCAAGAGGACCGGGGGTCTTTCGCTGGTGGGGCTAACAGGATTTGAACCTGTGGCCTCATCCTTATCAGGTCGATCACCGCGACCATCCAACCTCGCTCGACCCTAGAAACAACCAGCACGAGGGGTCGCGCAGGTACGTAACTGATCGGCAGCGTTCGGCGCTGTTGGTGTCAGAGGCTGATGTCAGCTTGCGCCCTTGGCCTTGACAGGCTGACCTCATAGAGCGCGCAGGCGTCGACTCTTCGGCACGAAGATCGTGTTCTGTGCAGCTTCAGCGAAGCCAGCCATCTGGGCAATTTCGTCAACGGTGAGTCCTTTGTCCACCATGGCATCGCCGATGGACTGAGCAAGAGCAGGTGTCTCCGGCACGAGTTCGTCACTCAAGGGCTCGCGTGTCCGCCACCCCTTGCTGCTGAGCTGCTTGTACAGGTACTCGCGTTTGCTCGCAGTGATCGTATCGAGCCGGTATGCCTGCTCAATCAGCGCTTGCATAGATGTACCCCATTCGCGCTTCAGATCATGGAGGCGCCCCAGAGTGAGGTTCCGAAGCTGCGGACGGATGACCTCTTCCGGCATCAGGAACTCTGCGGCGAAGCGCGTCGCTTGATCCTCCATGTCAGGGGTGACCTCGTATGCATGCAGGCACAGGTGGCCAAGCTCATGCCCCAACGTGAGGCGGAGCCTGTCGGTCGGGGCTGTCAGGTTGATCAGGACGATGGGGTAGTCATCAACCCATTGCGAGAGCCCATCGACCCGTGATGTCGCGAAGTCCTCCGCCAAGATCATGCACCCAGCAGCCTCCATCCACCGGGCCACTGAGCGCACAGGCCCGATGGGCATACGCCATTGCATCCGTACCATCCGGGCAGCTTCAGCAGGATCCGTCTCGACTGGGTCGAAGCGCGGCACTTGCTGATTCGCTTTAAGCGAGACTTCCTCCATCAGGTGGCGCACGTGCATCCGGTACATGTTGAGCTTTGCTTCAAGCTGGCGCCACGTAGTGGCCTTTGCGGTAGCTCGTCGCCGCATGTGCGCGTCTACTGCCATCGCACCGCGCACAGAGCCTGCCGCCCGCAAGAAGGCAGGTGTCAGTCCAAGTGCTGCGGCCAAGCGGGCCAGAACATCCTCGTCCGGCTCACGCATGCCGTTCTCGTAGCGAGACAGGGCGGCCTGCGTCACGCCGGCCGCCGCTGCCAACTCTTCCTGAGTCAGTCCCTGTGCCCGGCGAGCAGTAGTGATCGCTTCGCCGAGGGCGGTCATGTGCCCACTTCTCCCTTAGTGCTGGTGCCAGAACCTGCGTCGGGCAGGTCGATGATGGGAAGACCCGGCTCGGGCTCGGTGGGACGAATCGGCTGAGCAGGTACACCGATGGTGCCTGTGCCCGCATCCGGCAATGTGACGAGCCAGATGACATCCTCTTCGCCATCTCGGAGCGACAGAACCGCGTCTCCCATGGAACGGCTGTCAGCATCCCACTCGTAGCCCGCGATCAAGCGGACTTCTTCCAGGCCAGAGAACGTTTCCTGCTCGCCTTGAGCGTAGAACTCCAACGCCGTCTGCGTAGCGTAGCTGCTGACCCTGCCGTCGAGACGGTGCCTCTTCACTCGCAGCCGGTAGTTGAATCCGACGGTGATCTCACGCGTCGGCTCACGGTCGCTGAGCCCGATGCCAGGCAGGTCGTCGAACTCAGCGCACAGGTTGGCCCACAGTCTGTCGTGGATCCAGTTCGCCAGACCGCGCTCACTGCTGTCGGAAACCCATGACGTGTGGCTCTCGCGATAGTCAGCGAGATCTTTACGCGTCTTCGTGACGGCGCGAGCCAGACCGCCGGTGACCTTGTCACCGAGGTCAGCAAGCACATCCTCCGAACCTGGATAGGATTTCATGCCAGAAAATATACCGCCTGCAAGACGCCTGATGTCCAGCGTTCACGGTCAGCTTTTCGTGGCGTTCTGGTCTGCTGGACCGTACCGGGTGGCACTGACAACCCTCGGGGCCTCCGGGGTGACGGTCAGCCGCCTTGCCCCCTCACACCCACCACTCCCCAGCTCCCATCCCGTCCGCCGTCGACCCACACACCGTGGAGCGGGCGTGGTCCATGGCGTCCAGGTGGAGCGCGCCACTGTACGAACGACCTGGACGCCATGGGCCGCGTCTGCTCGGCTCTGCCTGGGTCGATGGTGGACGGGATGGGAGCACCCCGCGCACGCCACTACGAACCCGCAGCCGGGAACGGCGCCCCCTCCATCCCGGTGCCGGCCGATCCCCCGCCGGAGGCATCCGTCTTGACCGTGGGCCGCTCTGTACGGGGATCGACTCATGGCTTCCGGCCCTATCCACATGTGGGCGCGCGTCGGCGGCGGCAGCGCCGAGCGGGCCGAAGGCAGGAGCGCGGGCGCAGCCAGAGCCGGGAAGCGCGCCCGGCGGAGCGGAGCGCAGCCGGGGCTTGATGAGGTAGAGAAACCTGTAACAGCTCAGCTCACGCCGCATCGGTCGGCCAGCTCCCGCAGCGCATCGGGCACGCGGCGCCCCGAAAGCTGGATGAGTTCGCGAACGATCTCGCGGGCCAAGTGGTGGTCACGGATTTGCTCGGGTGCGAGGGTCTCGGCGTCCACAAGGGCTGCGGTTGCCTCACCGACGTGCCGGCGCTGCGAATGGGCACGCGCCACATCAAGCAGAAAGCGCGCTTGCCGTTCGGCAGAGAGCCCGTCGGCATCGACCTCTGTCGCGATCTCCAACGCGAGACCTGCATCTCCCAGCTCCACGGCGGTGCTCACCGCATGGATCTTGACGTTTGTGGGGCCGAACTCGGTGTCGAAGTCGTTGCGGTCCTCGCCCAGTCGCGTTGCGATCCCCTCGGCTCGGCTGAGGTGCTGGTGGGTCTCCGCACGGTTGCCTTCGCGCGCATTGATCACGGCAAGCACTAGGTTCATGGCGCCGAGGAGCGACAGTTCCTCTGGTGGGCAGGCGGGGTCTTCGGCCCGCGGGTCCAGCACCCTGACGGCCGACTCGGCAGCCTGCTCGGCCTGGTCCATGTGCTGTTGCCGCATGAATGCGTGAGCCATGCGAAAGAGGCTGGCCACCACCTCCAGCGGCTGGCCGGCCATCTCGGCAGCCTGAAGCGCGCGGTCTGCGGCCACCCATGCGGCGTCTGCTTGGTCCTGCCTGGTGAAGCTCGCGGCAGCTACCTGGTAGGTGCGCGCACGGAGTGAGTGCAATTCAGCTCGGTCGGCCGCTGGCGCGTGACGAACTGCCACTTCGATGGCTGGCAACAACTTGGCGAGATGGTCACTCAGAGCCGCGAAGCTCGATGCATGTACGAACTCCCATGCCTCGTCGACGAGGGCGCGGAACTCGGCGAGCGTGGGGACGGGGGAACTGGGTTCGCGGTCGAAGAGGCTGGCCAACGCTGGATGCCCGGTAAGGGCGACGCGTAGTCCGTCTAGGTCGTTGCTCTCTGGTTCGGGGATCTCTTCCGCGGCATCTGCCGGGGAGGACGCCGCGTCGGGGCGAACCTCGCGTACCGAAACACCCAGGGCGTCGGCAAGGGCCTGAAGGATGGACAGGCGCTCCACAGGCTGAACACCGCGCTCGACTTGGGACACCCAACTCTCGGACCGGCCCATGGCAGCAGCGAGGTCGCTTTGAGACATGCCGGTTGCCCGCCGCAGTTCCTTGATCCGCTGCCCAGTTGTTGGTGTGGGGGTGGTCACTGGGCGGCCTCGTGCGGGTACTTGCCGGCGTACGTCTGGAGCCAGTCCACCTCTGTCTTCTCGACGTACCGCGTTCGCTCGCTGAGGAATCGCAGCGTGTGCGGCTGCCGCTCGTGCTCGTCGAACGCGGCTCGGTCGGCGTAGATCTCGAAGAAGACCCGCTCATTGGGGGCACCTTCGACTGTGTGGCAGGCGTAGACCAGCGTCCCCGGCTCGTGCGCCTGGATTCCGGCTTCGGTCTCCTTCACGAGGGCGTCGAAAGCTTCCGTCATGCCCTCGCGCAGAGTGAATCGGACGAAAAGGCCAAAATTAGCCATAACTCCTCCTTCTTCTCATGCTCAGTCTGGCAGAGTCAGACTTTTACTGCTACTCGCAGATTTTCTGTTGACCCGCAGAAAAACTGCGAGTAGCTTCGGTGGTGTCAGAAAACAAGGCACCCCGGACTACGTGCCATCCGCCAAGATCACAACGCAGTCCGGGGCTCATCCCTCAAGGGAGAACTCCATAATGCCGTCGTTCAAGATTGACCTCTCCACCGCTGTGGTGTTCGTGGCGACCGCGCCGGAACCGAAGATGGCGAACAAGAAGACCGGCGAGCGGGCCATCGACCGGGAGACCGGTGCGAGTCTCTCGACCGTGGGCCTGCTCGTCTCCGACGAGGGGGAGGGCAACCTCTACCAGGTGACCGTCCCGGAGACGGGCTACCCGGAGGGCCTGGCGCCGGGCATGCCTGTGCGCGTGGTCGGCCTCAAGGCGCGGGACTGGGAGAACACGTTCAACGGCGAGAAGCGGCACGGAATCTCGTTCCGCGCGGTCGCGATCACGGCGGCGGCCTGACCATGACCAACCTGACGATGTGGCTGGAGGCCACGGGAGCCTTAGCGGGTGGCGGTGGTCTCGGCTACGCGAAGGTGCGCGCTCCGCGGGTGTACTGGTCGCTGGTCGGGCTGCCTGTGACCTGGGGGCGGTTCGTCTTCTCGTACCGGTCGACGATGGACGTGTGTGGTCTGACGGTGCAGCCGTCCGGTCTGCGGGCGTTCATGACCCGCAACGTCGCCCGCCGTGAGGTGCAGCCGGTACCGCCGAAGATCCGCCGGGTGCGGGCCACGTCGACCGGGCTGCGGGTGACCCTGCGGCTTCCGGCCGGCCTGGAGCCCGCCGACCTGATGGCCTCCTCGGAGCGGCTGCGTCACGCCTGGGGCGTCCACTCAGTGACCGTGGTGGAGAAGAAGCCCGGTTTCGTCGAACTGCGGATGACCGGCTACGACGTACTGCGCAAGGTGCGCATGCCGCGCAAGGCCCGCCCGCACGGCATGGTCGTACCGGTGGCGCTGCGGGAGGATGCGACCGCGTTCGAGCGGGACTACCGCAACGCGCCGATGGCGCTCACCCTCGGCGCCAACCAGTCGGGCAAGTCGATGTACTTGCGCAATCTGATCAAGGGTTTGGCGCAACTGCCGGTCGCGCTGGTCGGCGTGGACTGCAAGCGCGGTGTGGAGCAGTACGCCTTCGCGCCGCGCTTGTCGGCTCTGGCGACCACTCCGGATGAGGCGGCTTCGCTGCTGGCGGTCTTGGTGGCGGAGATGGAAGACCGCTTCGACCTGCTGAGCCGACATGGTGCCTCGGACCTGTGGGAGCTGCCCGACGCGGTGCGGCCGGTGCCGGTGATCGTTCTGGTCGACGAGATCGCGGAACTCTTCCTGATCTCCTCGCGCAAGGATGAGGAACGGCGCGAGCGGATCGTCACCGCGTTGATCCGTCTGGCGCAGATGGCGCGCGCGGCCGGCATCTACCTGGAGATCTGCGGGCAGCGCTTCGGCTCCGACCTCGGCAAGGGCGCCACCATGCTGCGTGCCCAGCTCACCGGCCGTGTCGTGCACCGGGTCAACGACAAGCAGACCGCCGAAATGGGCCTCGGTGACGTGGCTCCGGACGCGGTCCCGGCCGCGAGCCTGATTCCGATGGAGCGCCCCGGTACCGCTGTCGCGGCGGACGCCTCCGGCGGTTGGTCGAAGATCCGTACCCCGGAAGTCTCCAAGGCCGAAGTGGTCGCGGTCTGCCGGGAGTTCGCTCACCTCGTCCCGGCTCTGCCGTTCCTGGATCCGTTCCGGCCGTTCGCGCCCGCTGAGGTACCGGCGCCCGGTCCGTCGCTGGTCAAGGCCCGCCCGGTAACCGAGTAACACCCCCTGCTCCACGGTCGGCGCGACCGCTCCCGCGCCTGGTCCCTACCCCCGCCATGCCTGGAACCGGGAGGAACCCCATGGCCCGCAAGCACTGGTACGACTACGACCCGGCCGAACGCGACGACGCCAACCGGCTCGGGGTCCTGTTCGAGACCTTCCTCGATCACCTGCACTTCCACCCCGAGCGGGACGCCTTCACCACCGCGCTCAGTGACGCCTTCGACGCGGAGTTCACCCACCGCGCCGCCGGTGTCTACCCGCCCGCCGGCCACGGTTACCCCCGGCTGGAGGCCTGACCACCATGCCCAGGAAGAAGACCACCACCCCGGCGCCTCCGAGCTGCCCGGTCTGCCAGGGCTCGGGGGAGGTCTCTCGGACCGTGCACGTCGGCCGCAAGCGCCGGGCCGTCGGTGAACAGACCGGCCTGTGCCTCAACTGCCTCGGCTCCGGTGAAGCCCCGACCGAATGACTCCCGCCGGGGTCGGGCGACCGGACACCGCTGGTCGCCCGCCCCGGCCCGACTCCCCTTCGAAGGGAGGTGCCGCACATGTCCCGCTCGATCCGCCTGGACGCGGTCCTGATCCAAGCCGTCATCGCCGGCGCGCTGTCCTTCGCCCACCTGCACGACCTGGCCGAAGCCGCCGGACAGACCGGCTGGAAAGCCTGGGCCTACCCGATCTCCGTTGATCTCCTCCTGGTCGCTGCCTGGCGCCGACTGCGCACGGCCCGCGGGGACGGCTCCGCCTGGACCTGGTTCGTCATCGCCCTGATCGCCTCGCTCGGCGCGAACGTCGCCACCGCCGGACTCCTCGACCTCGACCACGTCCCGGCCTGGCTGCGCATCCTCGTCGCCGGATGGCCCGCCCTGGCCTTCCTCGGCGGAACCCTCCTGGTCCACACCCCCACCGCACCGGCCGCCCGCCCACAGCCTGTGGACGAAGTGGCGGCTCCGGAAGTCGAGATGGACCGCACCGACACCCCAGCCCCGACCCCGCCCGCGGACGTGCCGGAACTCGACCCCGCCCCCGCGCAGCCCGCCCCCGATGCCCCGACGGTCCCGGCCGCGCTGCTGGACCACGCCCGCAAGCTCGCCGACACCCACCGGGCGACGACCGGCACCCCCATGCCCGCCGAAGTCCTCTCCGCCCGGCTCGGCCTGCCCGCACCGATGACCGACGCCATCGCCGCACAACTGCAACTCACCTGATCAGACAGGAGATCGACCATGCCCGTACGTCGCCGCTTCCGCGACCGCATCCGCATCGGCCCCGTCGAGGTCGCCACCTTCTACGACGGACGCGGACGCGACATGCACACCGCCGCCTGCACCGCCCCCCGCTGCGGCTTCTCCGCCGACTACCACAGCCGCGCCGCCGCCGAACTCGCCGCCCGCACCCACCGCTGCAAGGCCTAGGAGAACCCTCGTGGACGTTCCGCTCTGGCTCGCCCTGCTCGCCGTCGGCGCGCTCGGCATCAAGCTCGCCCGCCCGCCGTGGTGGCTCATTGCCGTGCTCCTCCTGGGCGGCTACCTCGTCGCCGACAGCTTCCTCGCCCCCGCCGTCAGCACCGTCGTCAAGTAGCAGAAGGGACCCGCCCTCGTGCTCACGCCCAAGTACCCGCGCCCCGACATGGCGCCGCCCCCGGCGGCCACCGCGCCGACCGCCCACACGCCGGTCCCCATCGCCCCGGACCCGGTCGTCCCCGCGGCCCCGGTCTCGCACCGGCCGGTCGTCCACCTCACCCCCGGCGGCGCGCTCGCTCTCGCCGCCGGCGGAGGCGCCGTGGTCCTCGTTGTCGGCGCGGTCCTCGTCTCGCTCCTGCTGGCGGTCGCCATCACCGGGGTCTCGGTCGCCGTGGTCGCCGTCGTGCTGCGTCTGCTCGTCAACGACCTGCACAAGGGGCGGTGAGCCGTGGACACCGTGATCGTCGCCGCGTTACCCGCGCTCGGCTGGGCCGTCCACGGCGGTCTCCTCGCCCGCCGCCTGGCCACCGCTCGCCGCGACCCCCTGACCGGCCTGCACACCCGCGCCGGATGGACCGCCCGCGCCGAACACCTCCTTCACCGGCACCCGGCCGCGCTGGTCCTCCTGGTCGACCTGGACGACTTCAAGGCCGTCAACGACACCCACGGCCACGCCGCCGGAGACGCGGCCCTCACCGCAACCGCCCGCCGCCTGCGTGACTGGTGCGGCCGCCACGGCATCGCCGCCCGCCTCGGCGGAGACGAGTTCGCCGCCATCGTCACCGACCCCCACCACACCCCCGGCCTCGCCGCCCTGCGCACCGCTCTGGCCCGGCCCGTCCCGCGCGACGGCAGCCTCCTGCCGGTCTCCGCCTCCGTCGGCGCCTGCCACCGCGCCGACCTGCCCGTGCCCGCCCTCACCGACGCCCTCACGGCCGCCGATGCCGCGATGTACGCGGTCAAGGGCCACGGCCGCCGCAACACCCACCACTGACCTCGGAAAGAAGGATCCATGGGCCTCTTCAGCCGCAAGAACAACGACACCGAACCCGCCCGCGACGACCGCATGGCCGAACTGGGCCGTGACTACGCCATCGCCCGCCGCCACCGCGACACCCGGGCCATGAACCGCATCATGCGCGAGATCGGCACCGACAAAGACGTCACCGACCTCCGCGACTTCCGCGCCGGCCAGGACTCCTACGACGCCATCCCGCCGATCCCCCGCGGACGCAACCGCCGCCGGTAACCGGCACCCGGAGCGGCCTCGGTCGCCAAACTTCCGCCACTCCGGGCGCCTTCCCGCCTTCCAGATCCAACGGACCCGAAAGGGAAGCCCCATCATGCCCCAGCACGCCCCGAACACGCCCGTCTGCCGCGACTGCGACGGCTTCCCGACCGTCGCCGTCACCACCGGCCTGCGCCTGCCGGACGGCACCCGCCAGACGTTCACCGTCGCCTGCTCCGCCTGCCGGGGCACGGGCCACAACCGTCCCGCCGCCCTCGCCCGGACCGGGAGGTAGCGGCCGTGGCTCTCCTCGACTGGCGCTCCCCGGAGCACTTCGACCACACCGGCGACCAGCCGTGTGTGCTCTGCGACAAGCCGACCCCGTTGCGCTCGGACCGGGGCAAACCCGTCCACAAGGTGTGCGCCGAGGACTGGTTCGACCGCCACCCGCTGAAGGAGGACAACCAGTGAATATCGCGCTCCCCAACGGCCTGCGGGTACTGGACCTCTTCTGCTGCCAGGGCGGCGCCAGCATGGGCTACCACCTCGCCGGCTTCGACGTGACCGGCGTCGACCTCACCCCGCAGCCCCGCTACCCCTTCCGCTTCATCCAGACCGACGCCCTCTCCTTCGTCCGCAAACACGGCGCCGAGTTCGACTTCATCCACGCCTCGCCGCCCTGCCAGCGCTACACCCTCGCGCAGCGCATCCAGCACCGAGAACACCCCGACCTGATCGCCCCCACCCGCACCGTCCTGGAGGCCACCGGCCGGCCGTGGGTGATCGAAAACGTGGAAGAAGCGGCCCCCGAACTTCGGGTCCCAATCACCCTGTGCGCGGCCGTGTTCGGGATGCACACCTACCGCCACCGGCTCTTCGAGACCGGCGGCGGCTTCACCTTCACCCCGCCCCGCCACCGCAAGCACACCGCGCCCCTGACCAAGATGGGCCGCCCTCGCGCTGAGGGGCACTTCGCCCACTACGTCGGCAACTTCTCCGGCGTCCAGGAGGCCCGCGACGACATGCGCGTGCCCTGGATGAACCGCGACGGCATCCGCGAGTGCATCCCACCCGCCTACACCGAATGGATCGGCCACGCCCTGTATGCCTCCCTGCTGGAGGTCGCCGCGTGACCGATGCCGCCACCGCGGCAGGCCTGGACCCGGCCACCCTCGCCGACGTGCTGAGGCTGGCCGGGTCCACCGGCTTCGACCGCCTCCAGGAACAGCTCCGCCGCACCGGAGGCTGCGCCGCCCCCATCCACCTGCACGGCTCCACCGTCACCCGCGACCGCGCCACCGGCCACGTCCTGCACCACTACTCCACCGACACCGAACCCGGCGGACGGCTCCGGATCGCCTGCGGCAACCGCCGCGCCTCCCGCTGCCCCGCCTGCGCCTGGACCTACGCCGGCGACACGTACCACCTCATCCGTGCCGGCCTCGTCGGCGACCTGGCCAAGGGCACCCCGCAGACCATCCGGGATCACCCCCGCGTCTTCGCCACCCTCACCGCCCCCTCCTTCGGCCCGGTCCACAACCGCCCCGGCACCCGGCCCTGCCGCTGCGGCACCCGCCACGCCGAGGACGCGCCCGAACTCGGCACCCCCCTCGACCCGAGCACCTACGACTACGCGGGCGCGGTGCTGTGGAACAACCACGCCCCCGACCTGTGGCGGTACTTCACGATCTACCTGCGCCGCGAGATCGCCCGCCGCACCGGCCTCACCCAGAAGGACGCCCACGAACAGTCCCGCGTCTCCTTCGGCAAGGTCGCCGAGTACCAAAAGCGCGGGGCCGTCCACTTCCATGCCGTGATCCGCTTCGACGGACCCGACGGACCGGACTCCCCGCCCCCGGTCTGGGCCACCCTCGACCTCCTCACCGACGCCATCCGGGCCGCCGCCGCCCGCGTCGCCGTCGACGTGCCCCCGGCCGGTGACCAGCCCGCCCGCACCCTGCGCTGGGGCACCCAGCTCGACGTGCGCACCATCCGCGCCTTCGGCGACGGCGAGGAGATCACCGAACAGGCCGTGGCCTCCTACCTCGCCAAGTACGCCACCAAAGCCGCCGAGACCACCGGCACCGTGGACCGCCGCATCGGCAACAAAGAGGCCCTCGCCCTCCTCGGCGTCCCCAACCACCCGGCCCGGCTCATCGCCGCCTGCCTCGACCTCCACGCGCTCTACCCCGACCGCAAGCTCCGCGACTGGGCCCACATGCTCGGCTTCCGCGGCCACTTCTCCACCAAGTCCCGCCGCTACTCCACCACCCTCGGCGCCCTCCGCCAGACCCGCGCCGACTACCGCGCAGCCCAGCAGCGCGAAGCCCTCGGCCTGCCCGACCCTGACGCCCCGGAGGCAACCACCCTGACCCTCGCCCACTGGACCTACGCCGGCCACGGCCACACCCCCGGCGAATCCTGGCTCGCCGCCAACATCCGCCGCGACATCCAACACAACCGCGAGACCGCCCGCGAAGAGCTACCCGGCCTGCTCGACCTGGAAGGAGCTGCCACATGACCTCCGCTGTCCCGGAGCTGCTGACCGTGCCGGAGGTGATGGCGCGGCTCAAGGTCGGCCGGACCAAGGTCTACGACCTGATCCGTACTCACCGCCTGGTCTCCATCAAGGTCGACGGGTGCCGGCGCATCCCGAGTGACGCGGTGCGCGACTTCATCACCAGCCGGATCGGGGAGGCTGCCTGATGGCCAAGCGTCGCCCCAACGGCGGGGGCACCATCACCAAGCGCAAGGACGGCCGCTATCAGGGGGCCGCGTACGTCACTGACACGGACGGCAATCGCGTACGGAAGTACGTCTACGGGGCCACGTGGGATGAGGCGAACGAGAAGCTCGGCAAGCTCCAGGACCAGGAGCGCAACGGCATCCCGGTGCCGTCCCGGTCCTGGACGCTCGGCGAGTGGCTGGCCTACTGGCTGGAGCACATCGTCGCCCCGGAACGCGAGCACAACACGTACGTGAAGTACGAGTCCAAGGTGCGGCTCTACCTAATGCCTCACCTCGGGAAGAAGCCACTGGTCAAACTCACCCCTGCGCAGATCCGCGCCTTCATGGCCACGCTGACGCGGGAGAAGGTCGGCGCCTCGGCCCGCTTCGAGGTGCTCCGCGTCCTCCGTAACGCTCTCAACCGGGCCATGCGCGAGGAGCTGGTCACGCGCAACGTCGCCCTCCTGGTCGACATGCCCAAGGTGAGCAAGGACAAGGGCACGGCGTGGAACGCGCGGGAAGCGATCGCGTTCCTTCGCTCAGTCCGCGCTCACCGCCTCTATGCGGCCTGCGTCCTGGTCCTGGTCCTCGGGCTGCGCCGCAGCGAGGTGCTCGGGCTGCGCTGGCAGGACATCGACTTCGAGGCCGGCCGCTTCATCCCGGTCAAGCAGGTGCAGCGAGTCAAGGGCGTGGGCCTGGTCCTCAAGGACCTCAAGACGGAGTCCTCACAGGCTGTGCTCCCGCTCCCGGCGTTCTGCGCCCGTGTCCTCGAGGAGCGCCGGGAGCTTCAGGAGCTGGAACGGAAGATCGCCGGTGAGCGCTGGGCGCAGGAGCCGGGCCAGGACCTGATCTTCTCCTCCGAAGACGGCGGGATGATCGACCCGGTGGGCTTCTCCCGCACCTTCGACAGGCTCGTCAAGCGGGCCGGTGTGCGCCGGATCACGGTCCGCCTCGCCCGACACACCTGCGGGACCCTGCTCGCCTTCCTGAAGGTGCATCCCAAGGTCGCCCAGGCGATCCTCCGGCACAGCCAGATCAGCATGACCATGGACGTCTACACGCACGTCGTCGGCGACAGTGAGCGGGAAGCTGTCGGCATGCTCGCCGAGCTTCTGGAAGATCCACTCATCGGCTGATGTCAGCCATGGATGTCAAAGACCCCCAGCCGGTATCGACTGGGGGTCTTCTCGCTGGTGGGGCTAACAGGATTTGAACCTGTGGCCTCATCCTTATCAGGGATGCGCTCTAACCAACTGAGCTATAGCCCCGCCGCGCTTTGCGGTGTGTGTCCCGCGCGCTGACCCCTGAAGATTAGCGCACGACGCGGGCAGTCCCAAAATCGGTTCTCGCCCGAGGCTCGGCGGAGTCAGGAACGACGGTGGCCACCACGTCACTCGTCTTCGGCGAGGGTCAGCTCGACGCCGCCCACGAAGCCCGCGGAGAGGTTGTAGATGAACGCGCCGAGCGTCGCGAGGGCCGTCGCCAGGACGACGTCGATGACCGCGATGATCGCCGTGAACAGCAGGACGTTGGGCAGGGAGAGGAAGGACTGGAGGTCGAAGCCGTTCGACTCGTTGGAGCCGGTCGCCTCCGAGATCGTGCCGCCGACCGTCGAGAAGACGCCCATCGCGTCCATGACCATCCACAGCACGGCGGCCGCGATGATCGTGCAGATGCCCAGCGCGATCGAGAGCAGGAAGCTGACCTTCATCACCGACCACGGGTCGGCCTTCGCCACCCGCAGCCGGGCCTTGCGCACCCGGGGCGTGGTCCGGGCGCCGGTGCGCGGTCGGCGGACCGCGTCGGCCGGGGCGGGAGTCGAGTAGGCCTGCGGCGGGTGGTAGGGCCCGGCGGGCTGCTGCCCCTGGCGTTCGCCGGGCAGCGGGGAGACCTGCTGGGTCTCGGGACCGGCCTGCGGCTGCGCCTTGGCGCCGGCGGCGGCCTGGCCCGCTCCGGCGGCGTACTGCTGGGTCTGCGAGCCTCGGGTGTCCGTCACGGTTACCCCCTGGGATCCATGCGTGTCGGGCGAGTGCGAGTCGGTCGCGGGGGACTTGATCGCCTGGAGGTTGGTCGTGTGCGGATCCGTCACGCGCGCGTCGGCCGCTCGGGCGTCGGTTCCCCGCCCGTCGGTGGGACGCGCGTCGGCCGTACGCGCGTCCTTGTCCACCGCGGCGGAGCCACGGCCGCCGTCCGTTTCCTTACCGGCAGAGGTGCCGGCCGAAGGGCCGGCAGAGGTGCCGGCCGATGTTCCGACCGAACCGGCGCCCGTGGCTCCGCTCACGATGACTCACTCCTCGTGCTACTCGGTCGAGGGCGCCTCACCCTCGTCCGTGCCGCTGGTCGCGGCGTCCTCGGCGATGTCGTCCACGGCGATGTCGCCGTCGACCTCCTCCGCCTCGCGCCCCGCCTCGGCGTTACGTGCGATGCCGACCACGGCATCGCGCTTGCCCAGGTTGATCAGTTGGACGCCCATGGTGTCACGGCCCGTCTCCCTGACCTCGTTGACTCGCGTACGAATCACACCGCCGGACAGCGAGATGGCGAGGATCTCGTCAGTCTCCTCGACGATCAGCGCGCCGACCAGTGAGCCGCGGTCCTCGACGATCTTGGCAGCCTTGATGCCGAGGCCGCCGCGACCCTGGACGCGGTACTCGTCGACGTTGGTGCGCTTCGCGTACCCGCCGTCTGTGGCAGTGAACACGAACGTACCGGGTCGAACAACATTCATCGAGAGCAGCTCGTCGCTCGAACGGAAACTCATGCCCTTCACGCCGGAGGTGGCGCGGCCCATCGGGCGCAGTGTGTCGTCCGAGGCGGTGAACCTGATCGATTGAGCCTTCTTGCTGATCAGCAGCAGATCATCGTCGGCCGAGACCAGTTCGGCTCCGATCAGCTCGTCGTCGGATCCGTCCTCCCGCTCCCGCAGGTTGATCGCGATGACACCGCCGGAACGCGGCGAATCGTAATCCTTCAGAGGCGTCTTCTTGACCAGACCGCCCTTGGTGGCCAGGACCAGGTACGGCGCTGCCTCGTAGTCGCGGATCGCGAGGATCTCGGCGATCGCCTCGTCCGGCTGGAAGGCCAGCAGGTTCGCCACGTGCTGTCCACGCGCGTCCCGCCCGGCGTCGGGCAGCTCGTACGCCTTCGCGCGGTAGACGCGGCCCTTGTTCGTGAAGAACAGCAGCCAGTGGTGCGTGGTGGAGACGAAGAAGTGGTCGACGATGTCGTCTTCCTTCAGCTTCGCGCCCCGTACGCCCTTGCCGCCGCGCTTCTGCGCCCGGTAGTCGTCGGTCTTGGTCCGCTTGACGTAGCCACCGCGCGTGACGGTGACGACGATGTCCTCCTCGGCGATGAGGTCCTCGATGGACATGTCACCGTCGTAGGGGATCAGCTGGGTCTTGCGCTCGTCGCCGTACTTCTCGACGATCGCGGCCAGCTCCGCGCTGACGATGCCGCGCTGACGGACCGGCGAGGCGAGGATCTCGTTGTACTCGGTGATCTTCGCCTGGAGTTCGTCGTGCTCCTGGACGATCTTCTGGCGCTCGAGGGCGGCCAGGCGGCGCAACTGCATCTCGAGGATGGCGTTCGCCTGGATCTCGTCGATCTCCAGGAGGTCCATCAGGCCCGTGCGCGCGATGTCGACGGTGTCGCTGCGCCGGATCAGCGCGATGACCTCGTCGATGGCGTCCAGGGCCTTCAGCAGACCCCGCAGGATGTGCGCCCGCTCCTCGGCCTTGCGCAGCCGGAACCTCGTACGCCGGACGATGACCTCGATCTGGTGCGTCACCCAGTGCCGGATGAACGCGTCCAGGGAGAGCGTGCGCGGCACGCCGTCGACCAGCGCCAGCATGTTGGCGCCGAAGTTCGTCTGGAGGTCGGTGTGCTTGTAGAGGTTGTTCAGGACGACCTTGGCGACCGCGTCCCGCTTGAGGACGATCACCAGGCGCTGACCCGTGCGCGACGAGGTCTCGTCCCGGACGTCCGCGATGCCGCCGATCTTGCCGTCCTTCACCAGGTCGGCGATCTTCTGCGCGAGGTTGTCCGGGTTGACCTGGTAGGGCAGCTCGGTGACCACCAGGCACTGGCGGTTCTGGATCTCCTCGACCTCGACGACCGCGCGCATGGTGATGGAGCCACGGCCCGTGCGGTACGCCTCCTCGATGCCCTTGCGGCCGACGACGAGGGCGCCGGTCGGGAAGTCGGGGCCCTTGATGCGCTCGATCAGCGCGTCCAGCAGCTCCTCGTGCGAGGCCTCCGGATTCTCCAGGTACCACTGGGCACCGGCCGCGACCTCGCGCAGGTTGTGCGCGGGGATGTTGGTCGCCATACCGACCGCGATACCGGCCGAACCGTTGATCAGCAGGTTCGGGAAGCGGGCCGGCAGGACGGTCGGCTCCTGGGAGCGGCCGTCGTAGTTGTCCGTGAAGTCGACGGTCTCCTCGTCGATGTCGCGGACCATCTCCATCGACAGGGGCGCCATCTTGCACTCGGTGTACCGCATGGCCGCCGCCGGGTCGTTGCCCGGCGAGCCGAAGTTGCCGTTGGAGTCCACGAGCGGCATGCGCATCGACCACGGCTGCGCGAGGCGGACCAGCGCGTCGTAGATCGAGGAGTCGCCGTGCGGGTGGTAGTTGCCCATGACGTCGCCGACCACGCGGGCGCACTTGTAGAAGCCGCGCTCGGGGCGGTAGCCGCCGTCGTACATGGCGTACAGGACGCGGCGGTGGACGGGCTTGAGGCCGTCCCGCACGTCCGGCAGCGCACGCGAGACGATGACGGACATCGCGTAGTCGAGGTACGAGCGCTGCATCTCCGTCTCGAGCCCGACGGGCTCGATGCGCATGGCGATGTCGCCGCCCTCTTCAGGGGTGACGGGAGTGTTCTCGTCGGTCATTGCTGGTGTTGATCCTTCCTGGTCCGGTCAGCTGAGACCGACTCAGATGTCGAGGAAGCGGACGTCCTTGGCGTTGCGCTGGATGAAGGCGCGACGCGCCTCGACGTCCTCGCCCATCAGGACCGAGAACAGGTCGTCGGCCTGGGCGGCGTCGTCCAGGGTGACCTGGCCGAGGACGCGGTGCTCCTGGTCCATCGTCGTGATGCGCAGCTCCTCGGCGTTCATCTCGCCGAGACCCTTGAAGCGCTGGATGGAGTCCTCGCGCACCCGCTTGCCGCGCTGGCGGCCCATCTCGATCAGCGCGTCGCGCTCGCGGTCGGAGTAGGCGTACTCGATGTCGTCCCGGCCCCACTTGATCTTGTAGAGCGGGGGACGCGAGAGGTACACGTGCCCGGCCTCGACCAGCGGCCGCATGAAGCGGAACAGGAAGGTCAGCAGCAGGGTGCTGATGTGCTGGCCGTCGACGTCGGCGTCCGCCATCAGGATGATCTTGTGGTAGCGGAGCTTCTCGATGTCGAAGTCCTCGTGCACGCCGGTGCCGAAGGCGGAGATCAGTGCCTGGATCTCCTGGTTCTGGAGGATCTTGTCGATCCTGGCCTTCTCGACGTTGAGGATCTTGCCGCGGATCGGAAGGATCGCCTGGTACTGCGGGTTTCGGCCGGACTTGGCCGAGCCGCCGGCGGAGTCACCCTCGACGATGAAGATCTCGCACTTGGTGGGGTCGTTCGACTGGCAGTCGGAGAGCTTGCCCGGCAGGGACGCCGACTCCAGCAGGCCCTTGCGGCGCGTGAGGTCGCGGGCCTTGCGGGCCGCCACGCGCGCGGTGGCCGCCTGGATGCCCTTGCGGACGATGTCGGCCGCCTCGACCGGATTGCGGTCCAGCCAGTCGTTGAGGTGCTCGTAGACCGCCTTCTGGACGAAGGTCTTCGCCTCCGTGTTGCCCAGCTTGGTCTTGGTCTGGCCCTCGAACTGGGGTTCGCTCAACTTCACCGAGATGATCGCGGTCAGACCCTCGCGGATGTCGTCACCCGTGAGGTTGTCGTCCTTCTCGCGCAGCAGCCTCTTGTCGCGCGCGTACTTGTTGACCAGGTTGGTCAGCGCCGCGCGGAAGCCCTCCTCGTGCGTACCGCCCTCGTGCGTGTGGATGATGTTGGCGAACGAGTACACACCCTCGCTGTAGCCGCTGTTCCACTGCAAGGCCACCTCGAGGGACAGGGCCTTGTCCTTGTCCTCGGCCTCGAGGTCGATGACGGTGGGGTGCACCACGTCTCCCTTGCGGGAGTTGAGGTACTTCACGAAGTCGACGATGCCGCCCTCGTAGTGGTACGTGACGGTCTTGACCTCGTCCTTCGCGTCGGCGCCCGCCTCGTCCGCACCCGTCACGGCCTTCGCCGACTCGCGCTCGTCAGTGAGCTTGATCGTCAAACCCTTGTTGAGGAACGCCATCTCCTGGAAACGCCGGGACAGCGTCTCGAAGGAGTACTCCGTGGTCTCGAAGATGTCGCCGTCGGCCCAGAAGGTGACCGACGTGCCGGTCTCCTCGGTGGCCTCGTGCTTGGCCAGCGGGGCCGTCGGGACACCCATCTTGTAGTCCTGCGTCCAGCGGTGTCCGTCGGTCTTGACCTCGACGGAGACCTTGGACGACAGGGCGTTCACGACGGAGACGCCCACGCCGTGCAGACCACCGGAGACCGCGTAGCCGCCGCCGCCGAACTTGCCGCCCGCGTGCAGCACGGTCAGCACGACCTCGACGGCCGGCTTCCCCTCGGAGGGGACGATGCCCACCGGGATGCCACGGCCGTTGTCGACGACACGGACACCGCCGTCGGCCAGGATCGTCACGTCGATGGTGTCCGCGTGCCCGGCCAGCGCCTCGTCGACGGAGTTGTCGACGACCTCCTGCACCAGGTGGTGCAGGCCGCGCTCACCCGTGGAGCCGATGTACATACCGGGTCGCTTGCGGACTGCGTCCAGGCCCTCGAGGACGGTGATGGCGCTGGCGTCGTAGGAGGCCGTGACCTCGCTGCTGGAGGTCGCGGCCTCGCTGGTGACGCCGGCGTCGGTGGACGGGATGTTCTCGTTGGGGTTGCCGGAATCGGCCACGAAGCGCCCTTTCTGGCACAGCACGAGCCGGGCTCGTCGGCGGGTTGCCGGAGCGGCTGCGGCATGTTGCGTTGGTAAGCCTTGATCAGCGTTGCTCAGCGTTTCCCGGGCGGTCCCCACGTTTGGGGCGGGATTGGCTTCCAGTCTACCGGTAGCGCCGACAGTGATGGGGGTTTGCGGGTACCTCAGTACGCATGTGCCGCCCTCAACCGGCATCCACCGGGTCCCCATATACGGAGCGGGGCTCCAAGAGGCTCACGGAGGCACTCAGCGCTTCCGGGTGTCAACCCTTGGCTACGGGCCAGTAAGCTCCGGATTCGCCGCCCCGTCCGCAGCGTTGACGGGCCCGTCCGAACCGGGTCCGGACCCCGCGCGGGCGGCACAGGGCCGTACAGGGCGACGGCCGGAGCGGCAGTACCGCACGCCCCCGGCCGGAGGGCGTGACACAAGTCACCCGTAGGTGTCGCCGGGGCCCTTGCTGCCCGGGGCCCGCAGAGGGCCGTAGCGCCGCGGCGGACCCGCCGGTCCCTGGACCCTGATCTGCCGCACCCTGCCCTGGCCGAGGTCCTCGTTGAGGCGGGCGACCAGGGTCGGGGCGAGCAGCCGCAGGTTCGTCGCCCAGGCCGTGGAGTCGCAGCGCACGAACAGCACCCGCTCGTCCTCGTCGTACCGCTCCGGTTCGCAGTGCTTGGCGACGTCCTCGCCGACGATCTGCGGCCAGCGCCCCGTCACCCCGCCCACCGCGGCCGGCGCCTCCCAGCCGCGCTCGGTGAGGAGCCGGTTGATCGCCGCACCGAGCGCCATGGGATCGCGGCCGTCCGCGCGCGCGCCGGACCGCAGGCCGCCCCCGCGCCGCGCCTGCTTCTTCTGCTGTGCCGCGTCTCCACGCGCGCGTGCCTGCTCGCGCGCCGCCCGCAGTGCCACGCGTGCGAGGTCGACACCGGAGGGCTCGGGCGTCTTCTTCGGCTCCTGCGTCGTCATACGCGCTCCACCGTCCCCTCCGCCACGGCGTACCGCGCGCCCGCGAGCACATGCGGTACGTCGTCGTCCACGGCGGCGGTGACCAGCACCTGCTCGCCCGGAGCGACCAGCTCCGCCAGCCGCTCCCGCCGCCGGGTGTCCAGCTCCGCGAAGACGTCGTCGAGGATGAGGACCGGCTCGTTGCCCTCGGCCCGTAGCAGGTCGTAGGAGGCCAGCCGCAGGGAGAGCGCGTAGGACCAGGACTCGCCGTGGGAGGCGTACCCCTTGGCGGGCAGCTGACCGAGTTTGAGCAGCACGTCGTCCCGGTGGGGGCCCGCGAGGGTGACACCCCGCTCGATCTCCTGCTTGCGGACGTCGGCGAGCGCGCCCAGCAACTGCTCGTAGAGGTCCTCGCGCGTGTGCGCCTCGCCCGGCGCCGACGCCTTGTACTCCAGCGCGACCGGACCGCCGCCGGGAGCCAGCTGCTCGTACGCCTTGTCGGCGAGCGGCTGGATCGCGGCCACCAGGTCGAGACGCTGGGCGAGCAGCTCGGCACCCACGCGCGCGAGGTGCTGGTCCCACACGTCGAGCGTGGACAGGTCCAGGGTCCGCCCACCGTGCCGACGGGCCAGCGCGGCGGACTTCAACAGGGTGTTGCGCTGCCTGAGCACCCGTTCGTAGTCGGAGCGCACGCCCGCCATCCGCGGAGAGCGCGCGGTGATCAGCTCGTCGAGGAACCGGCGCCGCTCACCCGGGTCCCCCTTCACCAGAGCGAGATCCTCGGGCGCGAACAGCACGGTCCGCACGATCCCCAGCACGTCACGCGGCTTGACCTGCGAGGACCGGTTGATGCGGGCACGGTTGGCCCTGCCGGGGTTCAGCTCCAGCTCGACCAGTTGCTGCCGCTCGCCCTGCCGGACCTGCGCCCGGACGACGGCGCGGTCGGCGCCCATGCGGACCAGGGGCGCGTCGGAGGCGACCCGGTGACTGCCGAGGGTGGCGAGATAGCCGACCGCCTCGACGAGGTTCGTCTTGCCCTGCCCGTTGGGGCCCACGAAAGCGGTGACGCCCGGGTCGAGCGGGACTTCGACCCGGGCGTACGAGCGGAAGTCGGCCAGCGACAGATGCGTGACGTGCATGGTCGTATCGCCGACCTCCCGCGGCGTCGTGGACCGCCGGTACGGTCCTGGGACGGACCGCCGGAACGGTCCTGTGGACTACTTCTTCTCTACGGCGTGGCCGCCGAACTGGTTGCGGAGCGCGGCGATCATCTTCATCTGCGGCGAGTCCTCCTGGCGGGAGGCGAACCGCGCGAACAGGGACGCCGTGATCGCGGGCAGCGGGACGGCGTTGTCGATCGCGGCCTCCACGGTCCAGCGGCCCTCGCCGGAGTCCTGTGCGTAGCCGCGCAGCTTGTCGAGGTGCTCGTCCTCGTCGAGGGCGTTGACCGCCAGGTCGAGGAGCCAGGACCGGATGACCGTGCCCTCCTGCCAGGAGCGGAAGACCTCGCGGACGTCGGTGACCGAGTCGACCTTCTCCAGCAGCTCCCAGCCCTCGGCGTAGGCCTGCATCATGGCGTACTCGATGCCGTTGTGGACCATCTTCGCGAAGTGGCCGGCGCCGACCTTGCCGGCGTGCACCGCCCCGAAGTCGCCCTCGGGCTTGAGCGCGTCGAAGACCGGCTGCACCTTGGCGACGTTCTCCGCGTCGCCGCCGTACATCAGCGCGTAGCCGTTCTCCAGGCCCCAGACGCCTCCGGAGACTCCGCAGTCGACGAAACCGATGCCCTTGGCGGCCAGCTCCTCGGCGTGCTTCTCGTCGTCCGTCCAGCGGGAGTTGCCGCCGTCCACGACGACGTCCCCCGGCTCCAGCAGTTCGCCCAGCTCGTCGACGGTCGACTGGGTGGCGGCACCGGCCGGGACCATCACCCAGACGACCCGCGGGCCCTTGAGCTTGCCCACAAGCTCAGAGAGGCTGTGGACATCGGCGAGGTCCGGGTTGCGGTCGTATCCGACGACGGTGTGACCTGCGCGGCGGATCCGCTCACGCATGTTGCCGCCCATCTTGCCGAGGCCGACGAGACCGAGCTCCATCAGTTGTTCCTTAGGTCGCTGTGTGGCGTGTGGGGCACCTTCGTACCCATGTCCGAGCCTAAACCCGGACCGTCACGCACACCTGTGGGCACACGCGCTCAGACGTACGGCCCATCCGCGGGCTCACCTGCGGCTTCACCCACAGGCCGGGAGGCGTTGCTCCACGGCCTGTGGACAGGTGCGGGCGGCTCAGCCGCTGAGGCGGACCGGCATGATCAGGTACTTGTAGGCCTCGTCCGCCTCGGCGTCGACCGCCGGCCTGCCGCTCAGCAGCGCGGGCTTGGTGGACGTCGTGAAGGACAGCTGGGCCACCGGGGAGTCGATGGCGCTGAGGCCGTCCAGCAGGAAGGTCGGGTTGAAGGCGATCGAGATGTCGTCACCGTCCAGCTGGGCGTCGACCCTCTCCACAGCCTGTGCGTCGTCGCTGGAGCCGGCCTCCAGGATGAGCACGCCCTGCTCGAAGCTGAGCCGCACCGGGGTGTTGCGCTCGGCGACCAGGGCGACACGCTTGACGGCCTCCACGAAGGGGGCGGTCTCGATCACGGCGATGGAGTTGAACTCCGTCGGGAACAGCGTGCGGTACTTCGGGAGGTCGCCCTCCAGCAGCCGGGTCGTCGTACGGCGGCCGGCGCCCTCGAAACCGATCAGGCCCTCGCCCGCGCCCGAGCCGGACAGCGCGATGGTGACGCTGTCGCCGCTCGTGAGCGCCTTGGCGGTGTCCAGGAGCGTCTTGGCGGGCACCAGGGCGACCGCGGAGGCGTCCGGGTTCTCCGGCTTCCACAGGAACTCGCGGACCGCGAAGCGGTAGCGGTCGGTGGACGCCAGCGTCACGGAGTCGCCCTCGATCTCGATGCGCACACCGGTGAGGACGGGCAGGGTGTCGTCGCGGCCGGCCGCGATGGCGACCTGGGCGGCGGCGGAGGCGAAGACCTCGCCGGGGACCGTGCCCGTCGCGTTCGGCATCTGGGGCAGCGACGGGTACTCCTCCACAGGCAGTGTGTGGAGTGTGAACCGCGAGGAGCCGCAGACCACCGTGGCCCGTACCCCGTCCGTGGAAATCTCCACCGGACGGTTGGGGAGGGCGCGGCAGATGTCCGCGAGCAACCGGCCGGAGACGAGGACCGTGCCCTCCTCCTCGACCTCGGTCTCCACCGACACGCGTGCGGAGACCTCGTAGTCGAAGCTGGAGAGGCTGAGGGCTCCGTCCTCGGCCTTCAGCAGGAGGCCGGCGAGGACAGGCGCCGGCGGACGGGCCGGGAGGCTGCGCGCCGCCCAGGCCACTGCCTCCGCGAGTACGTCGCGTTCCACCCGGATCTTCACTCTTGCCGCCTCCTGCTGTTGCCGGCGCTTCTCGCTCTGCCTGGCCTTCGTCGTCTGTCTCGGTGTCGTCGGCCCCTGTGAGGGGAAGGACCACCGGGGACCAGTCTGACGCACCGCACTGACAGTAGGTGCCCCTCGGGTCAAGTCGTGACGAGGGGCAGCCGGGGCCCGGACGGCGAGTTGTGCACAGCACCCCCTTCGAACCGGATTTCTCGCTCTCTCTAGTCGGGAGTAGTAGTAGGGGCTGTGGATACCGTGGATAACCCTGTTTCCGCAGCTCAGAGGCGAGATTTTGTCCACTGGTCCTGGGGACGGAGGCGGTGGACAACTGGGGTGTTCTGTGGAGAACAAAAAGTTCTGCACACGCCGTGCACAGGGTGAGGCGACTTCTCCCCAGGTGCGTCCCCAGGTTTACCCGGCTTTCCCACAGCCCAACCCGGCACCTTCGTGTGACGCCTTTCACTCCACCGGATGAGGAGGCGCGGCGGGTTGCCGAACAGTGGACAGCCGTGTGGAGAAGCCGGTGATCGCTGGGGACAACCGCCCGCAGCCTGTGGGCGGCCGGTGGACAACTCCGTGCACAGCCTGTGGACGAAGTTTCTGTCCACAGGCTGTGGAAATCTTTTGTCCACCGATCCACAGCCAGGTGACCTGCCCTGATTCTCTTCCACCCGAGGCGCCTGTGGACACGATCTGGACAACTTGGCAGTCCCCAGGTTGTGGACGGCAGAAAGTCACCGAATCTGTGGAGAGTGGCCGTAACCCGCCGCGTATTCGAACAGCGGATGACCGGCCGGCGACCCACCGCACCAAGAAGGGCGCCCCGGGACCGGGTCCCGGGGCGCCCTCGACACATCCGTGAAGCTCTGTCAGCCCGCCTTGATGCGGTTCGTCAGCTCGGTCACCTGGTTGTAGATGGAGCGCCGCTCGGCCATCAGATTGCGGATCTTGCGGTCCGCGTGCATGACCGTCGTGTGGTCGCGTCCGCCGAACAGGGCGCCGATCTTCGGCAGCGAGAGGTCCGTCAGCTCGCGGCACAGGTACATGGCGATCTGCCGGGCCGTCACCAGCGCCCGGCCCCGCGAGGTGCCGCACAGGTCCTCGACCGTGAGCCCGAAGTAGTCGGCGGTCGCGCCCATGATGGCTGTCGAGGTGATCTCGGGCGCCGAGTCGTCGCCGCCCGGCATCAGGTCCTTCAGGACGATCTCGGTCAGGCCCAGATCCACCGGCTGCCGGTTGAGCGACGCGAAGGCCGTCACCCGGATCAGCGCGCCCTCCAGCTCGCGGATGTTGCGCGAGATGCGGGACGCGATGAACTCCAACACCTCGGGCGGGGCGTTGAGCTGCTCCTGCACCGCCTTCTTGCGCAGGATCGCGATCCGCGTCTCCAGCTCGGGCGGCTGGACGTCCGTGATCAGACCCCACTCGAAACGGTTCCGCAGCCGGTCCTCCAGCGTCACCAGCTGCTTGGGCGGCCGGTCGGAGGACAGCACGATCTGCTTGTTGGCGTTGTGGAGCGTGTTGAAGGTGTGGAAGAACTCCTCCTGCGTCGACTCCTTGTCCGCCAGGAACTGGATGTCGTCGACGAGCAGGATGTCCATCTCGCGGTACCGCTTGCGGAAGCTGTCGCCCTTGCCGTCGCGGATGGAGTTGATGAACTCGTTGGTGAACTCCTCCGAGCTGACGTACCGCACCCGCGTGCCCGGATAGAGACTGCGCGCGTAGTGCCCGATGGCGTGCAGCAGGTGCGTCTTGCCGAGCCCCGACTCCCCGTAGATGAACAAGGGGTTGTACGCCTTCGCGGGCGCCTCGGCGACGGCGACCGCCGCCGCGTGCGCGAAGCGGTTGGAGGCGCCGATGACGAACGTGTCGAAGAGGTACTTCGGGTTGAGCCTGGCCGTGGGCTCACCGGGTCCGCTCGCCGACGCGGGCTTGGCGCCCGGCGCACCGGACCCACCGGACTGACCGTGGCCGGCCGGGCCCCGGTGCGGACGCCCGCCGCCCGAGGACTCCGGCATCTCCCGGCGGGTGGGGTCGCGCTGGTCGTACTCCGGGCGTGACTGCTGGTACTCGGAACGCTTCTGCTCGTAAGGCGAGCGGTCGTAGGACGGCCGCTCCATGGCCTGCGGCCGGTAGTCCTGCGAGGGCGGGCCGTAGGAGTCCTGGTCCTGCGGCCCGTACCCGTCCTGGGCCGGCGGGCCGTACGGGTCCTGCCCGGAGGGGCCGCCGTAGGAGTCCTGGGACGGCGACGCGTACGGGTCGCGCTCGGGGAAACCGAGGCGCTGCTGCTGCCAGCCGTACTCGTCCTGTCCCGGCCGGGGCCAGGCGCCGGGCTCGGGCCGCTGGTACTCCGACGGATAGGCCGGCCGCGCGGTCGGCAGCTGGTCCTGGCGGGAGCCCTGGTCGCCGCCCCCCTGAGGCTGATCGGCGCGGTGGCGGCCGTAGCCCTGGTAGGGGTTGTCACGCGGACCGCCGTCGTACTGGCCGGACTGGCGTTCGGATTCGTCGTAGCGTGAAGGCGCCGACGAGGCGGGAGGTTCGCCCGCGGAGTCGTCGACGGTGATCGCGATCCGGATCGGCCGACCGCACTCCCGGCTCAGCGTCTCGCTGACGACCGGGGCGAGGCGGCCTTCCAGGACGCCCTTCGCGAATTCGTTCGGCACGGCGAGCAGGGCGGTGTCCGCGACCAGGGCGAGCGGCTGGCAGCGCCTGATCCAGTGCTCGTCCTTCACCTCGACACCCTGGCCGCGGCCCTCACCGAGGAGCTGCTCCAGTACTCGTGGCCACACTGCGGCAAGATCGGCAGGTACGTCAGCCACAGGGCACGCTCTCTCGTGGGTCCCACGTTCGTGTGACGGTGGGACGGTTGGGGATTCGCATCGGGTGGGGGCAGGGACAAAGGAACGAATCGGAGTTCAGCCACGGTAGTCAGGGCGACGGCTGCGGTTCAAGTTGTTGTCCCCAGCCTGTGGACAGTGTCTCCCGACGGCCGCCGGTTTGACCGGATGGCGTAGCCGCGCGTACCGTGACCAGGTCGAGTTGTCGATGGCTGCTGCCGCCTGCCTCCGATGGGCACAGATCGCGTCAGGTGATCGGGAAGCGGTGCACTCGGGCGTTGACCGCGAGCTACCTCGTGGGCGCACGGTGACAGCCAGGACGGCACCCCGCCACCACCGATTGATTTCTGGAGCCCCCGAGTGAGCAAGCGCACCTTCCAGCCGAACAACCGTCGTCGCGCCAAGACCCACGGCTTCCGCCTGCGGATGCGCACCCGTGCCGGCCGCGCGATTCTCGCGAACCGCCGCAGCAAGGGCCGCGCCAACCTGTCCGCCTGAGCCTGATCAGGTCATGACGTCGTGCTGCCTACCGAGCATCGGCTGAGGCGGCGCGAGGACTTCGCGACCGCGGTACGACGGGGTCGTCGGGCAGGCCGCCCGACTCTCGTCGTCCATCTTCGAAGCGGTGCAACGGACCCGCACGCGCCTGGGGAGAGCGCTCCCCCGACGCGTGCGGGTTTCGTCGTGAGCAAGGCCGTGGGCGGAGCGGTCGTGCGCAACACAGTGAAGCGCAGACTGCGCCACCTGATGCGCGACCGTGTCGCCCTCCTCCCCCCCGGTAGCCTGGTAGTCGTACGGGCGCTGCCCGGTGCGGGCGATGCCGACCACGCACAGCTGGCCCAAGACCTCGATGCCGCCCTTCAACGGCTACTGGGAGGGGGCGCGCGATGAAGTACCCGCTGCTGGCCTTGATCAAGCTCTACCAGTGGACGATCAGTCCGCTGCTCGGGCCGGTGTGCAAGTACTACCCGTCGTGCTCCCACTACGGCTACACCGCCATCGACCGGCACGGTGCCATCAAGGGAACGGCCCTCACCGCCTGGCGCATCCTGCGATGCAATCCGTGGTCGCTCGGCGGCGTGGACCATGTCCCGCCGCGCAAGCGTCCGCGGTGGCACGAGATGCTGCGCAACACATGGCGCGCACGCAAGGGCGGGCCCTCCGCCGCCGAAACGGCCACCGAAGAGAATCCTTCTTCAAGCCCGGCCGCAGAGACCCCGTCCCATGCCCAAGGAGCATGATTAGTGGACACGATTGCCAGCCTCTTCAGTTTCATCACCACACCCGTCTCCTGGGTCATCGTCCAGTTCCACAAGGTGTACGGCGCCCTCTTCGGTCCGGACACCGGGTGGGCCTGGGGCCTGTCCATCGTGTCCCTGGTGATCCTGATCCGGATCTGCCTGATCCCGCTCTTCGTGAAGCAGATCAAGGCGACACGGGCGATGCAGACACTGCAGCCCGAGATGAAGAAGATCCAGGAGCGCTACAAGAACGACAAACAGCGCCAGTCCGAAGAGATGATGAAGCTGTACAAGGAGACGGGTACCAACCCGCTCTCCTCGTGCCTGCCCATCCTGGCGCAGTCCCCGTTCTTCTTCGCCCTGTACCACGTGCTCAGCGGCATCGCGTCGGGCGACAAGATCGGCGTCATCGACGAGCAGCTGCTCGAGAGCGCGCGGAAGGCGCACATCTTCGGCGCTCCGTTGGCCGCGAAGTTCACCGACGGCGCCTCGAAGGTGGAGGCGCTCGGCGCCACGCTGACGGACGTCCGCGTGGTCACCGCCATCATGATCGTCCTGATGTCGGCCTCGCAGTTCTTCACCCAGCGTCAGCTGATGACGAAGAACGTCGACACCTCGGTGAAGACGCCGTTCATGCAGCAGCAGAAGATGCTGATGTACGTCTTCCCCGTCATGTTCGCCGTCTTCGGCATCAACTTCCCGGTCGGTGTCCTCGTCTACTGGCTGACCACCAACGTGTGGACCATGGGCCAGCAGATGTACGTCATCCGCAACAACCCGACCCCGGGTTCCAAGGCTCAGGCCGCTTACCTGGAGCGCCTGTACAAGCACGTCACGCACCACGGCAAGACGCGCGGCCGCGGTCAGAAGGCCATCGTCAAGGCGATCGTGGCCAAGGGCCGCGACCGCAACGACTACGAGCGCAAGTTCATCAACGGTCTGAACAAGGCGGGTTTCGCGGCCCAGCCCGACGGCACCGTGACGAAGGGCGAGACCCAGACCGCCCTCCTGACCGAGGACGGCGAGGGCACGACGGCGACGGCCCGGCGACAGCAGCCCAAGCGCCAGAGCAAGTCCCAGCGCCAGTCCGGAGCCACGAAGGCGGCCGGCGAGCCCACCTCGCTGACCAAGTCCGACCAGCCGCAGGACGCCAAGCCCGTCGGCGCCGCCAAGCCGAAACCGGGCTCCGGTGGGCGCAGCAAGGCCCAGTCCGGGCAGCGCAAGGGCGGCCCGCAGCGCCCCAAGTCCCCGTCCAAGAAGTAAGAAGGAGCCGATCCCGTGACGGAAGGCACCACCTCCGCCGCCGCCGAGGGTACAGACACCCTGACCCGCCTGGAGCAGGAAGGCGAGATCGCGGCGGACTACCTTGAGGGTCTGCTGGACATCGCCGACCTCGACGGCGACATCGACATGGATGTCGAGGCCGACCGCGCTTCGGTGTCGATCATCAGCGACGCCGGTGGCCGCGATCTCTACAAGCTCGTCGGCCGGGACGGTGAGGTGCTGGAGGCGTTGCAGGAGCTGACGCGTCTTGCCGTGCACCGGGAGACCGGCGACCGCAGCCGCCTGATGCTGGACATCGCGGGTTACCGGGCCAAGAAGCGCACCGAACTCTCCGAGCTGGGCGCCAAGGCCGCGGCCGACGCGCAGAACAGCGGGGAGCCGGTCAAGCTGAACCCGATGACGCCTTTCGAGCGCAAGGTCGTCCACGACGCGGTCAAGGCGGCCGGTCTGCGCAGCGCGTCCGAGGGCGAGGAGCCGCAGCGCTTCGTCGTCGTGCTGCCCAACTGATTCAGTACGTACGTATCACCGGCCCCGTCTGTCGCGCAGGCGGGGCCGGTCTTTGTCAGCCTGGTAGTTCTGGTGGTCGGCGCTGAACGCGTCGATGCGGTACGGAAGGACGGTCCCCGTGACGGAGGCAGCGGAGCTCCCCCCTGCGCCCGAGCAAGCACGCGAGGTATTCGGTGATCGCTTCGCGGATGCGGTCCGGTACGCCGAGCTCCTGGCCGAGGCAGGTGTGCAGCGTGGGCTCATCGGTCCGCGGGAGGTGCCCCGGCTGTGGGAGAGGCACATTCTGAACTGTGCGGTGCTCTCCGAAGCCGTGCCCGAGGATGTGACGGTCTGCGACGTCGGGTCCGGCGCCGGCCTGCCCGGCATTCCCCTGGCCCTGGTGCGGGAGGATTTGAAGATCACGCTGCTGGAGCCCCTCCTGCGGCGCACCAATTTTCTCACCGAGGTCGTCGAGCTCCTCGGCTTGGACCATGTGACGGTCGTTCGCGGCCGGGCCGAGGAAGTCATGGGCAAGCTGCCGCCTGTCCACGTCGTGACCGCACGCGCCGTGGCCCCCCTGGACCGGCTGGCCGCCTGGGGCATCCCCCTGCTGCGCCCCTACGGTGAGATGCTCGCGCTGAAGGGCGACACCGCAGAGGAGGAACTGAAGAGCGCGGCCACCGCACTCAGCAAGCTCGGTGCGGTGAGCACCTCGATTCTTCACGTCGGTGAGGGAGTGGTCGATCCGCTCTCCACGGTCGTGCGGGTCGAGGTCGGGGAGAGCCCCGGCGGTGTGAGGTTCGCCGCGAAGCGCGCCAAGGCGGCCCGGACAGGGCGGACGCGCCGTCGCCGATGACGGGGCTGAGGCAGCCCTACTCCACACAAGCTGCCCGTTCTGCGCATGACGGAGTGTCGCGGCATTTCGGTCACGGCCGCTGTGCATCGTGTTTCACGTGAAACATCGCTCATTGCTGCACGGCATCATCAGTCGCGGACGCGCTGCGGCCGAACCCCGCGACCGAAAGCCTCTCGGCTCACTCGTCAAGGGGGCAGAGTTGTCCACAGAGGTGGATTTCTCCACAGAAGACCAGGCCTCACTGGTTCACCACCCCGAAGGCATGGGAGGCTCTGTTCATTGCGAGCCTGAAGTCGAGGAGAGTGAATCGTTGCGGTCCGACGCCAACATCGCGGGACCGATGACCGATCCGGTCCCCGGTCCCCGTACCGAGTCGATGGGGGAGGATGTTTCACGTGAAACACCGCCTCCGATGGACGACACTCCGATCGGTCGTGCTGCCCAACTGGCGGTGGAGGCTCTCGGCCGCGCCGGCGAAGACCTGCCGCGGCCTGAGCAGACCCGCATCATCGTGGTCGCCAACCAGAAGGGCGGCGTGGGCAAGACGACGACGACCGTCAACCTTGCCGCTTCGCTGGCGCTGCACGGTGGTCGTGTCCTGGTGATCGACCTTGACCCGCAGGGCAATGCGTCCACCGCCCTCGGGATCGACCATCACGCCGAGGTTCCATCCATCTACGACGTGTTGGTCGAGAGCCGCCCTCTGGCGGAAGTGGTCCAACCGGTCCCCGATGTCGAAGGCCTCTTCTGCGCCCCCGCCACGATCGACCTCGCCGGTGCGGAGATCGAGCTGGTGTCGCTGGTGGCTCGCGAGAGCCGGCTCGAGCGAGCCATCCAGGCGTACGAGCAGCCGCTGGACTATGTCCTCATCGACTGTCCTCCCTCACTCGGCCTGCTGACGGTCAACGCGCTCGTTGCCGGCCAGGAGGTCCTCATCCCGATCCAGTGCGAGTACTACGCACTGGAGGGACTGGGTCAGCTGCTGCGCAACGTCGACCTGGTGCGGGGGCACCTCAACCCCACGCTCCATGTGTCGACCATCCTGCTCACCATGTACGACGGCCGGACGCGCCTCGCATCGCAGGTCGCCGAGGAGGTGCGCACCCACTTCGGCGACGAGGTGCTGCGGACGAGCATTCCTCGCTCGGTCCGCATCTCCGAGGCGCCGAGCTATGGGCAGACGGTGCTCACCTACGACCCTGGATCGAGCGGTGCCCTGTCCTACCTTGAAGCAGCCCGAGAGATCGCGCTGAGGGGTGTCGGCGTCACCTACGACGCTGCGCACGCCCATCTCGGCGCCCAGAACAATCCGACCATGGAGGGGATCCAGTGAGTGATCGACGGAGGGGGCTGGGTCGTGGTCTCGGTGCACTGATCCCTGCTGCACCGACCGAGAGGACACCGGCGCAGACCGCCGTGGGAGGCGTGGCCTCCACGTCGTCCGCCGGTGTTCCGGTTCTGACGACCGACCGTGGGGTGGCCGCAGCGAAGGTGGCCACGCTGCCGCCTGTTCCACGTGAAACCGAGGGGCTCTCGGCGAACGGTGGTGCGGACGTGCCCGCCCCGCCCATGGGCGCCCACTTCGCGGAACTTCCGCTCGACTCGATCACCCCGAACCCGCGCCAGCCGCGTGAGGTATTCGACGAGGACGCGCTCCAGGAGCTGATCACCTCCATCAGGGAGGTCGGCCTCCTCCAGCCGGTCGTCGTGCGGCAGATCGGCCCCGCGCGTTACGAGCTGATCATGGGCGAGCGGCGTTGGCGGGCCTGTCGTGAAGCCGGCCTGGAGGCGATTCCGGCGATCGTCCGGGCCACGGAGGACGAGAAGCTCCTTCTGGACGCGTTGCTGGAGAACCTCCACCGGGCTCAGCTGAACCCGTTGGAGGAGGCTGCCGCGTACGACCAGTTGCTGAAGGACTTCAACTGCACGCATGACCAGTTGGCCGACCGGATCGGACGCTCGCGTCCCCAGGTCTCCAACACGCTGCGGCTGCTGAGGCTCTCCCCGGCGGTCCAGCGCCGGGTGGCGGCTGGTGTGCTTTCGGCCGGCCATGCCCGAGCCCTGCTCTCCGTCAATGACTCGGAGGAGCAGGACAGGCTGGCCCACCGCATTGTGGCGGAAGGGCTGTCCGTGCGGGCGGTCGAGGAGATCGTGACCCTGATGGGTGCGCACCCTCAGGCTCCTCAGCGATCCAAGGGCCCCCGCGCCGGAGGCCGGGTCTCGCCGGCGCTGTCCGACCTCGCCACCCGGCTCTCGGACCGCTTCGAGACCCGAGTGAAGGTCGACCTGGGACAGAAGAAGGGCAAGATCACCGTCGAGTTCGCCTCCATGGAAGATCTTGAGCGGATCCTCGACAGCTTGGCTCCCGGCGAAGGGCCCGTTCTCCAGAGGGGCCTCGTGGAGGGTGAGTCCGAGGAAGCGGACGACTGAGCCGTCCCCTGGCCGGGCTGTACCGTCCCGCCGACTGCCAAGAGCGAGCCGCCTCCGGTGTCTGCGGAACGCGGCTCGCTCTTTGCGGTCAGGCGGTGTCGAGGCCATGGCGTCGTGGATACGATGCGATGAGGTATGGCGCGACCACCTGATGACACCTCTGAGTAGGAGGCAGGGGCCATGCGAACGATGAGCCGGACCAGACTGATGGGTGCTGCCTTGGGGCTCGGTGCGGTCGGCGGGTTCGTCGGCAGCCTGCTCAGGGAACGGAGCGCTCTGACAGCCGCTCGCGATGCCGCGGGCGAAGGAAGCGAGGATCAGCCTTCATGGGGCGCCGGCTCGTACCGCTCACACTGGACAATCTTCAGGACCTTCCCCAGCGCTGCCGCTCGTGTGTCTTCTGGGAGCTGGACCCCGTCAGCGGTGAGGCAGCGATAGGAGCTGGCACGGCGACGGTGGAGAAGGAGGCCTGGATCTCCGCCGTCCTGCTCGACTGGGGCTCCTGCGGCCGGGTCGTTTATGTCGATGACGTCCCGGTGGGCTACGTGCTCTACGCTCCGCCCGCGTACGTTGCCCGCTCGACGGCGTTCCCCACAAGCCCCGTCTCCCCGGACGCGGTGCAGCTGATGACCGCGTTCATCATGCCGGGCTACCAGGGCCAAGGGCTCGGCCGAGTGATGGTCCAGACGGTTGCCAAGGATCTGCTGCGCCGAGGCTTCAAAGCGGTCGAGGCATTTGGAGACGCCCGCTGGAAGGACCCCGCCTGCCTTCTGCCGGCCGATCATCTGCTGGCGGTGGGCTTCAAGACGGTCCGGCCGCACCCCTCTCACCCGCGGTTGAGACTGGAGCTGCGCACCACCCTCTCCTGGAAGGAAGACGTGGAGATGGCGCTCGACCGACTGCTGGGGGCCGTGCAGAAGGAGCCGGCGCTGCGACCGCTGTAATGGTTGGGACCGGGTTCGCGTGACTGGATTCATGCGATCGGCCTTGAGTGCCCGGTTCGTGACAAGCGAGTGGGCCGACCCTCCGGGTCGGCCCACTCCTGTTTCACGTGAAACATCCGGCGTTGGAGCGCCAGAAGGTCACTCGGCGATGAAGTCCTCGAGGTCGCGGACGAGCGCGGCCTTGGGCTTGGCGCCGACGATCGTCTTGGCGACCTCGCCGTTCTGGTAGACGTTCAGGGTCGGGATGGACATCACGCCGTACTTGGCGGCCGTACCCGGGTTCTCGTCGATGTTGAGCTTGACGACCTCGATCTTGTCGCCGTACTCGGCCGCGATCGCTTCGAGAGACGGAGCGATCTGGCGGCACGGGCCGCACCAGGCAGCCCAGAAGTCCACCAGGACGGGCTTCTCGCTCTTGAGGACGTCCTGCTCGAAGGAGTCGTCGGTTACGTGCTTGAGGTCGGCCACGGCGGGCTCCTTTAACTGATGTGTGCGGTGGGGCGGGAGGGGGTCAGACGGCGGTCTTCTCGGGCTCGGCCTGCTCCTCGTCCGCGAGGGCGGCGAGGTAGCGCTCGGCGTCCAGGGCGGCGGAGCAGCCGGTGCCGGCCGCGGTGATCGCCTGACGGTAGGTGTGGTCGACGACGTCTCCGGCGGCGAAGACGCCCGTCACGTTCGTCCGGGTGGACGGGGCGGCAACCTTGAGGTAACCCTCCTCGTCCAGCTCGAGCTGTCCCTTGAAGAGCTCGGTGCGCGGGTCGTGGCCGATCGCGATGAACAGGCCCGTCACCGGCAGGTCGGAGAGTTCACCGGTCTTGAGATTGCGCAGCTTCAGACCGGCCAGCTTGGGATCACCCTGGATCTCGGCGACCTCGCTGTCCCAGACGAAGCTGATCTTCGGGTCGGCGAAGGCACGCTCCTGCATCGCCTTGGAGGCGCGCAGGGTGTCACGCCGGTGGACGATCGTCACGGACTTGGCGAAGCGCGAGAGGAATGTGGCCTCCTCCATCGCGGTGTCCCCGCCGCCGATCACGGCGATGTCCTGGTCCTTGAAGAAGAAGCCGTCGCACGTGGCACACCACGAGACACCGCGGCCCGAGAGGGCGTCCTCGTTGGGCAGGCCGAGCTTGCGGTGCTGAGAGCCGGTGGTGACGATGACAGCCTTGGCCCGGTGCACAGTGCCGGCCGTGTCGGTCACCGTCTTGATCTCACCGCTGAGGTCGACGGAGACGACGTCGTCGGGGATCAGCTCGGCCCCGAAGCGCTCGGCCTGGGCGCGCATGTTGTCCATGAGCTCCGGGCCCATGATGCCGTCCTGGAAGCCAGGGAAGTTCTCCACCTCAGTGGTGTTCATCAGGGCGCCGCCCGCGGTGACGGCTCCTTCGAACACCAGCGGCTTCAGCGAAGCGCGGGCCGTGTAGAGCGCCGCCGTGTAGCCGGCGGGCCCGGAGCCGATGATGATCACGTTTCGGACGTCGCTCACGGCTTGATTCCTCGTCTCTGGTCTGTGTCGATCGACCGGGGGAGCGTCTGGGAACTCTCACCCCACCCAACGGATCCTAAGGGGCGTGCATTCCCGGTGTGTCCGGGCACACGAAAGGGCCCGCGCCGTACGGGATACCACGCACGACGAGGACGAAGCGCGAAGCGTCACCGGCGGGCGTAGGAGACCTTCAGAAGGATTGTCGCCGTGCCGGACGACGGCTGCCTGACGCAGGTCGCATCCATGAGGTACGCGGTGACCCGGCTGCTGTCGGAGCCTTCGGGCAGAACCACGAGGAAAGCTTCCTTCCCCTGGTATGTGCCCTTCTCGGCGGCCAGAGCCGCGTTCTTCCGATCGATGCCCTTCTGGATGCAGCCGGGCACCGTGGGTTGCTGCAAGATCCGGGGACTGTTGGTCTCGGGCTCGCCCTGCATTCCCAGCGTGTGCGGACTGGAGTGGGGGGAGGCGGCCAGGAGACCAGCGACCTTCTGTTCCAGACCGTTCTCGGAGAAGGTGTCCGCGACGGTGGCCCGCCGGCCGGGCGCCGAGGTCCCCGGCCCCTCGTCGCCGGTCAGCGACGACACCAGAACCGACCCGAGGCCCAGGGCGGCGACGGCGAGGGCGGTCCCGAGTGCGGCGATCCTGCGGCGCCCGCCCGGTGGGCGATTCTTGCGGCCCGGTCCGGTGGTGGTGCTACGGGCATGCCCGGCGGGCCGCGGTCGCGTCGCCGATGTTTCACGTGGAACATGAGCAGTGGCGTGGTCCGCGGCTGGAGCGGCAGACCCCGCCGTGGCCAGCGGTTCCGGAGCCGTGGCACTGATCAAGGCGTCGGCGGCCAGTGCGGCATCGATGCGCTGGGCGACATCGTCCGGCATCCGGGTCGGCCCGGGCAGTGTCCCGAGGAGGCCTCTGATCTCCTCCAGCGACGCGTGGACGTCCGCGCAGAGCACGCAGGTGTCCAGATGGCGCCGTACCTCCGCACTGCGAGAGGGGAGGAGCAGACCCTCGGTGAAGTCGGAGATCTCCGCGACGTCCGGGTGCCCGGCCGTGTCCGTCGTCGATGTCACGTTCGCCCACCTCCGCCCTTCACAGCAGTTGAATCGCCGGTGCCGGCGCCGTCCGGGTCCTCGGCCCGAGGACCCGCTGCCGGTGGGACGGATGTCCCCTGCGCCCGGTTCCGTTCTCGACCGCTTTCTGTCGCCTCGCCGGAAGCCGCGGGCCGCAGATGGGTGAGCAAAGGCAGGAGTCTCGCTCTGCCGCGGGCGCAGCGGCTCTTCACCGTCCCTGCGGGAACGTCGAGCATGCGGGCGGCATCGGCGACCGGGTAGCCCTGCATGTCGACCAGGACGAGCGCCGCACGCTGCTCGGGCGGGAGAGTGCCGAGAGCTTCGAGGAGCTGGCGGTGCAGGTCGTTGCGTTCGGCGGGTGCCGAGGCCGACTCGTGAGGCTCCAGCAACAGCTCCAGGCGCTCGGTGTCGTCGACCGGGGAGGTTTTGCGGGAGGCCGCCTTGCGGGCCCGGTCCAGGCAGGCGTTCACGGTGATCCGGTGCAGCCAGGTGGTCACGGCGGACTGGCCGCGGAAGGTGTGGGCGGCGCGGTAGGCGGACACGAGAGCGTCCTGGACCGCGTCAGCGGCCTCCTCGCGGTCTCCCAACGTTTTCAGGGCCACGGCCCACAGCCGGTCACGGTGACGCCGCACAAGCTCACCGAAGGCGTCGGGATCGCCCGCCACGTGGCGGGCGAGGAGGTCCTGATCGCTGATTCCGCCGTACCCGGCACCTGGTGTCATCGGACCCCCCTCCCCATCGGGTGAGATCTCAGCCCGTGAACTTCACGTCGGTGATGGCCTGTTTGTAGCCGGAGCCGCTGAAGCCGTCGGTGGGGGCGAACGGGACGGCGGTGATCCAGAGCAGCACGTACTGGGTCCTCACGGTCTTCGACGCCTTCACCGTGAGCGAGCTCCCGCTGGCGTCGGCCGTGCCGATCTCCCGCATCCCGCTGATGCCTGTGGAAGGGGTGAGCGAGTCCGTGGCGTAGAGCTTCACGGTCGTGTGGTCGCCGACGTACCGGAGTCCTATCGACGCCGCGGAGACCTCCTGTGCCGATCCGAGGTCGTACACGATGCCCACTCCGGGCTTGTACGGAGCGAGTTCAGGGCCGTCGTCGTAGCGCTTCGTCCGCCAGTAGGTGGAGCTGTCGCCGTCATAGGTGTTGGCGACGTCCTCCGGTGCCTGGGCGGCACCGCTGGCGACGTACTCCTGCGAGCTCTGGATCTTGAGCTGCTGGACCGGCCTGGGCGCGGCGCTGTTGTTGTCGTCGCCGTCCGTCGTCTGCGTCTGGTTCGTGTCGTCGGAGTCGCCCTGGTCCATCAGGGCGTCCGCCAGCTGCCAGCTGCCGAGGCCGAGGGCCGCGATCAGCAGCGCGGAGACCGCCCACTTGAGCGCCTTGCCGGTGCGGCTCTGCAACGGGGGAGGCGGGCTCTGCACCGGCTGGGTGGCGCCCGGGTGGGTCGCGGGACGTCCGTAGCTGCCCTGCTGGTACGTCGTGCGCTGGTACTCGGGGGGAGCGGTGAACGCGGGCTCCGGCGGGCGGATGCGGGGCATCTCACCGATGGCCTTGACCAGTTCCTCCGGAGTGGTGCAGGCCGACTCGTGCCGGGAGGCGGTCGCCCCGTCGTTGACGAGAGCGCGCATCGTCAGCTCCGACAGGCCGCGGTGGACGCCGGCACGTACCTGGTCGGGGGCGATCAGCCCGATGTCCTTGGGCAGCCCGGACAGGCCGTAGGCGGCGTTCTCGTACGGCCAGCGCTGGGTGAGTGCCGCGTACAGCAGGGCGCCGATCGCTTCGGTGTCGGTGCGCTGGGGAGTGTCGGAGCTGATGCCGCGCAGCGCCGCGTTCACCGCGAGGCCGCGGATACGCCACTGCCCGGTGGAGGTACGCAGCACCGCGTTGGGGTTCAACCGCAGGTGGGCGAGCCCTTCGCGGTGGGCGGCCGCCATGGCCGAGGCGATCTGACTCACCATCTGGTACGCGTCGTGCGGCTCCAGCGGTCCGGAGGCGAGGAGGGTGGTCAGTTCGGTGGCGTCGGGCAGCCACTCGTGGACGACGTAGACGAGGTCGTTCTCTTCGACGGCGTCCAGGACCTGGACGAAGCGAGGGTCGCCGAGCAGGGCGGAGGACCGGGCCGCCGCCAGGACGGAACGGGCCCGCGTGTGATCCGCGGGCAGAACATGGACGCCGACGGCACGGCGGAGTTTCTCGTCGACCGCACGCCAACTGCTGAAGCCGTCCAGACGGGTGACGCAGTCCTCGAGTCGGTAGCGCCTGGCGAGCTTGTGGCCGCTGTGCAGTTCTGGCGTCGAGGCCTTCCCGGGACCCTCGGTCCCGCTACTCCCCTGTGCCTCGTCGCTGTCCGTGTCCCGCTCCCGGTTCGTGGCCACACCGTCGGCCGTGGACTGGTCCGCCTGTGCGGTCAGCGGCTCGTCACCGCTGTTGTCTGCCACGTCGACGGCAGCCGTACTCCGTTCCGCCACCGTCGTTCCTGCCTCCCCATCCATGCGCGCCGTCCGACCTCGTGCGCGCCGTCCGACGCCGAAACCAATTGTGCCCACAGTCCGCCGCTATGCACGACACGCGGCGGCGGACGATGGTTGTGCGCCTCCTCGTGCGTCAACGCCCCAGGCGCCCGCGAACCATGCCGACGAGCGAGTTCAGTTCCTCGATACGCATACGGCGGGCGGCGACGAAGAAGACGCCGAGCAGGACGACTCCGCCGGCCAGCAGGGCGGCGAAGGAGCCGAGGACGCCCTGGCCGAGGGTCTGGGCGATGCCGTAGCAGGCAGCTCCGCTGAGCAGGGCGGCCGGTACGGCGGCGATGCACAGTCGCGCGTACGTCCGCAGCACGCGGGCACCGTCCAGGTCCCCGCCGAGCCGCTTGCGCAGCCGGTTCCAGGCGACGCCGACACCGATGACGTAGGCCAGGCCGTAGGAGGCGGCCATGCCGACCACGGCCCAGCGGGCCGGAAGCACGAGGTAGCAGGCGGCGGAGGCGGCGGCGTTGACGGCCGCCACGATCACCGTGTTGTAGAAGGGGGTGCGCGTGTCCTCGTACGCGTAGAAGGCACGCAGGACGACGTACTGCACGGAGTAGGGGATCAGGCCGAGGCCGAAGGCCATCAGCATGAACCCCATGTTGGTGGCCTCGCTGATACCCGAGGAGCCGAAGATCAGGGTGCACATGGGGACGCCGAGCGCGATGAAGCCGAAGGCGATGGGCACGATGGCGACGGCCGTGGTGCGCAGCCCCTGGGAGATGTCGTCGCGGACGGCGCCCGAGTCCTGCTCGGCCGCCGAGCGCGAGATACGGGGCAGCAGGGCGGCCATCAGCGACACGGTGATGATGGCCTGTGGCAGACCCCAGATCAGCTGGGCGTTGGCGTAGGCGGCGAAACCGGTTCCCCTGACGCCCGAATCGATGCCGGCGGCGGTGGACAACTGGGTGACCACCAGCGCACCCGCCTGGTTGGCGAGGACGAACAGGATCGTCCACTTGGCCAGCATGGCGGCCTTGCCGAGGCCGTGGCCCTTCCAGTCGAAGCGCAGCCGCATCCGGAAGCCGGTCTCGCGCAGGTACGGGATCATCGCGAGGGCCTGGACGACCAGGCCGAGCAGGATGCCGATGCCGAGCAGCCGCTGGCCCTGCGGCGGGATGTTCGTGACGCTCATGTGGGAGTCCGCCGCGGTGCCGTACACCCACAGGAACATGCCGAGCGTCACGATGATGACGATGTTGTTCAGGACCGGGGTCCACATCATCGCGCCGAACTTCCCACGGGCGTTGAGGATCTGCCCCATCACCACGTGGACGCCCATGAAGAAGATCGAGGGCAGGAAGTAGCGCGTGAAGGTGACGGCGACGTCGTTGGCCGCGGGGTTGTTGGCGACGGGGTTCGCCAGCATGCGGACCAGGAGCGGCGCGGCGAACATCGCGAGGCCGGTGAGCGCGGCCAGGGCCACCATCACGAGGGTCAGGAGGCGATTGGCGTAGGCCTCGCCGCCGTCGTCGTCCTCCTTCATGGCACGGACGAGCTGCGGCACGAAGACGGAGTTGAGGCCGCCGCCGACGGTCAGGATGTAGATCATCGTCGGAAGCTGGTAGGCGACCTGGAAGGAGTCGCCGAGAAAGCCGAGGCCCAGGGCGGCGACGATCATCGCCGACCGGATGAACCCGGTCAGACGCGAGACCATGGTGCCCGCCGCCATCACCGCGCTCGACTTCAGCAACCCCGTGGCGCGCCCGCCCTTCTTCGCAGGCTGCGCCGGGGCCGCCGCAGGGGTGGCGGTGAGGTTCATGGTCTGGTCGGCTCCGGACGCCGAACCCGCGGGCTCCGACGCATACGCGGCGACGGGTGCCTGGTGCTGCGTCGCCGGACCCTGCCCGCCCGGAGCGTGCGCCGGTCCCGGTACCGAGGGTGCGTCCATCGGTGAGCGGGTGCCGCCCTGCTGCTGGTCGCGGAAGAGGTGAGCGAAGGCGTCGGGTTCGTGACGCTCCTCACCGGAGTGCGTGACGAGGTCGTCCACGCCCACGTACTGGGTCGTGCGGGGGTCGTCGCCGTACGGCAGGTACTGCGTCGGGCCCTCCGGCTCGGGCGCCGGCGTGGGGGCCCACACGCGAGGGTCGGGCGCGTACGGGGACTGCTGCGGCTGCCCGTAGAGCGGCTGTTGGGGAGGGTAGGCGGCGGGTGGCGGCGGGGGGTGCGCGGCACGGTCGTAGAGCGCCTCGGCGACCGGATCCTGCGACGTGAGGTCCTGGGATCGGTACGGGTCCTGGTCGTAGGCGTCCTGGAGGTACATGTCCGCGGGATGCTGCGGCGGCACCTGGCCGTGGTCGGGCGGCGGGCCCTCGGGGTGACCCGAGCTGCCCGCGGCCTGGCCGCGGTCACCGTCGTACGGCGCGTTCATGGTTACCCCACCTCATCGTTCCGGGCCGTCCGGCCACGACATCCTCAACGGTCCACTCTCTCACCCGTCCCGGACGGGTCGGGGCTTTCCGCTGCGGTGTCCGGTGCCCCGTCACTCGGCTGCACCGGGTTGTCCGCCCCGGACCGGGCGTCCGACTCTTCGGCGGGACGGTTCGCGAAGTGTTGCCCGGTCCCGGCCCCGTCGGCTGACGGGGCCGCTTCGTCGGGCCCGCCGTCGTCCTCGGTCCCCCGGGCCGCGGCGCGCTTGCGCTGGGTGTACATCCGGAAGCCGGCGAGCACCAGCAGCAGGACACCGCCTCCGATGACGAGCATCACGGTGGCCGTGATCTCGGTGACCTTCACGTCGAAGGTCACCGGCGCGCCGTACGCCCTGCCGTCCTCGGTGTACAGCTGGGCGACGACCGCGGCCTGGCCGTTGGCGTTGGCCGAGGTGGTGAACTTCACCGTCGTGCTGTGCCCGCCGGCGACCGCGATGGGCTGCTCGTCGTAGGCCTTGCCGCCGATCTCGAGACGGGTCGGATTGGTCGAGGTGAGCCGCAGCACGAGGCGGTCGACGCCCTGTACGAGGTTGTTCTGGACGGTCACCGGGATCGTGGCGCTGCGTCCGGAGAGCTTGAGCTCCGACTTGTCGATCAGTTTGACCTGGCCGGCGAGCGTGGTGAGGTAGGCCTGGACGCCCTGCCGGAAGCTGCTCGCCGCGGCGGTCCGGCCGCGCCAGGACGTCGACATCTCACGGTTGACGGCTCGCCCGAAGGGGGTCACCACCCGGGACTCGTCGGTCAGGATCACCTTGAAGTTGTCGAGCCGGTCCTGCGTGGTGGCGATGTCCACGAAGGCCGACCTCGGCAGCTCCCGCTTGACGAGCGAGGAGCGGTAGGCCGACCGGGACGGCACCTTCGTCGTGGCGCCCGGATCGGGCTTGGCCGTGGCGGCCGCCGCGAGCTGCTGTGCCTGCGACCAGGTCCCGCCCTGAAGGGCGGTGACCGCTTCCGCCATCGTCTGGGCCTGCCTCGCGGTCGGCATGCGCTGGGGGGCCACGACGATGCTGCGCTGCTTGTCCGTCTGGAGGTTCAGCGCCAGGCTCTGCGCGAGGAACTCCTGCACGGCGAGTGTGGACGCGGATGCCGTCGTCAGATCGCCCCGGAACGTCTGCGACAGCTGGGAGTCCGCGACGACCGCCGTGGTGCCGCCGCCGATGGGGCGGGCCGCGGAGGGCGTGTACGAGAGGTCGCCGCTCTCCGGCAGGCTGTCGCTGCGCGCGATCACCTTGTCGGCGCCCGCGGAGGTGGCCACCTTGACGATCGACGGGTCGACGGCGCCCTCCACCGGCCAGGCGAATTCGGTGCTCGGGGTCACATGGAGCACGGTTTCCACCGTGCTGGCGGCGACGTCGGTGGCGGCCTTGAGCTGGCTCAGGGAGCCGGTGACGCTGGTACCGCTGTGGGCGAGGGAGGCCAGGTCGGGGTCGGCGTAGGGCAGGGCCACGACCTGCTTGCCCTGCACGGCCCGCTGGAGCTCGGCGAGCCACCGACCGGCGACGGCCTGGTGCTTGCCGGCCGTCGTGGTGTCGCCGGCGAGGATGTCGTACCGCTCGGTCATGGCGTCGACGGAGGCCAGCAGGTCCGGGTCGATCACCCAGGTGACATCGAGGGTCTTGCCGAGCCTCAGGAGCTGGTCGAGGCGGCCGCCGGGAGAGATCTCCGCGGCGAGGTCGTCGTCGAGGAAGACCGGCGTCTGCCGTTCGTTCGATCCTGTCTCGGCCGTCATGTGGACGCCGGAGACCAGCGGCCACAGCACGGTGGTACGGGTCCGGGTATCGGCCTCGTCGGGCAGCCACGGCAGGAACGTCCGCTGGATGCCGAGCAACTGCTCCCAGGGCTTGGCGGACGTCTCACCCGAGAGGGAGACGCCCAGCGGATACACACCGCCGGCTCCGAGGTCGAGTTCGTCGACCGGTACGGAGATGCTGAACTGCTGGGAGACCCCCGGAGTGAGCTTGGCGAACTCGGCGACGTACTTGTCGCCCACCTCGGATCCGGTGGAGCTCGACAGGTCGTCGGGGCGTTTGGCGGTCCTGTCGATCGCCGAACGGGTGGTCAGCGCCGACCCCACACGCAGGTCCACGTGTGCGTCCGTGACGGCCTGCTTGCCCTTGTTGGTCACCGTGCCGGACACGGTCAGCGTGTCACCCTCGGTGGGGACGCTGGGGCTGAGCGAGTCGATGGCGACGGACACCGTGCCCGTGTCGGAGGCTTCCCTGGTGGAGGTCTGTTCGGCGGCATGCGCCGAGGGCACGGGCAGCTGGAGCAGACCGGCCAGCAGAGGCGCACCCGCGAGCAGTGCTCCGGTGCGCCGCAGCCACCGGCGGGCAGGTGAGGGAGCCATCCCCGGGAAGTCTGCCGCCTCGGCCACGCGCTCGTCCGTCCCTCGTCGTCGTCAGTGGTCGTCGGAATGTGCGTCCACGCATGGTAACGATGCCCGCGGAGGGGAAGTGCCGCGGTCCGCTCCACAAGATCAGGTACGACGGGGGCGGCATCCCCTATGTGCGCGTGTGAAGTGGAGGGTTCTCGTAAGTCGCAAAGGCTGGTCTTGTCCGGCTTTCGAGGGAGGTGGCGGTCCCTATCAATAGGGGCGCTCGCGCCATGCCGAGCCACGTACTCTCTTCTGTTGTGCCGAACGCCAACGAAGACAACCTCAGTGCCCTGAACCAGGTGCAGCACCGAGCGGTGAGTGAACTGCTGCGGGTGGCTCCTGTCGCCGACGACCTCGCCCGTCGATTCCAGGAGGCGGGGTTCTCGCTCGCCCTGGTCGGCGGCTCGGTCCGGGACGCGCTGCTCGGCCGGCTCGGCAACGACCTCGACTTCACGACGGACGCTCGTCCCGAGGACGTGCTGAAGATCATCCGGCCCTGGGCGGACGCCGTGTGGGAGGTCGGGATCGCGTTCGGCACGGTGGGCGCGCAGAAGGACGCCCGCGTCGGAGACGCCGATCGAAGCTTCCAGATCGAGGTGACCACCTACCGGTCGGAGGCCTACGACCGGACCTCGCGCAAGCCCGAGGTGTCCTACGGCGACTCCATCGAGCAGGATCTGGTCCGGCGGGACTTCACGGTGAACGCGATGGCTGTAGCGCTTCCCGAGAAGGAGTTCATCGATCCGCACGGCGGCCTCCATGACCTCGCCGCACGGGTGCTGCGCACCCCGGGCACGCCCGAGGAGTCTTTCTCGGACGACCCGCTGCGGATGATGCGCGCCGCCCGCTTCGCCGCCCAGCTCGACTTCGAGGTGGCCCCGGAGGTCATCACGGCGATGACCGAGATGGCCGGCCGACTCGAGATCGTCTCGGCCGAGCGGGTCCGCGACGAGCTGAACAAGCTGATCCTCTCCACACACCCCCGCAAGGGGCTGACGCTGCTGGTCGACACCGGGCTCGCCGAGTACGTGCTGCCGGAGCTGCCCGCTCTGCGGCTGGAGAGCGACGAGCACCACCGGCACAAGGACGTCTACGAGCACACGCTGATCGTTCTGGAGCAGGCGATCGCACTGGAGGAGGACGGCCCGGACCTCATCCTTCGTCTGGCCGCACTGCTGCACGACATCGGCAAGCCGCGCACCCGTCGGTTCGAGCAGGACGGCCGGGTCTCCTTCCACCACCACGAGGTGGTCGGAGCGAAGATGACCAAGAAGCGTATGACCGCGCTGAAGTACTCCAACGAACTGGTGAAGGACGTCTCGCGCCTCGTCGAGCTCCACCTGCGGTTCCATGGCTACGGCACCGGTGAATGGACGGACTCCGCTGTCCGCAGGTACGTGCGGGACGCCGGACCGCTCCTCGATCGGTTGCACAAGCTGACCCGCTCGGACTGCACGACGCGCAACAAGCGCAGGGCGGCCGCGCTCTCGCGTGCGTACGACGGGCTGGAGGAGCGCATCGAGGAGCTGAAGGAGCAAGAGGAGCTGGACGCGATCCGCCCGGACCTCGACGGCAACCAGATCATGAAGATCCTGAACGTCGGTCCCGGCCCCGCCGTCGGCAAGGCGTACAAGCACCTGCTCGAACTACGGCTGGAGAACGGACCGATGGAGTACGACGCGGCGGTGGAGGCGCTCCGGGAGTGGTGGGCCAAGGAGGGCTGAGGCCCGTGGAGCGGGGTCATGTTTCACGTGAAACATGACCCCGGCGCGGATACGCCGAAGGGCGGTGTTTCACGTGAAACACCGCCCTTGCTCTACGACTGCCTTACTTCGAGTAGTCCTTCAGGCAGAGCAGGAAGTTACTGCCGTCCCCGGTCTCGGTGTACGAGTACTGGAAGTCCTTGGCCTTCTCCGTGCACTTGGTCTCCGCGCTGATCGAGGAGAAGTCCCCCTTGACCTTCGCCAGCACCACGTACTGAGCCTTCGAGGAGCTGCACTCGACGACTTCGAGATCGGGGTCGTTGTCGTCGGTGCTGCCGCGGTGCATGCAGTCGCCGACAGCCGCCGTGTTGGCGTCGTCCCGGCTCGTCATGAAGACGCCGATGCCCACACCGATGACGGCCAGGACGATCACGATGTTCTTGATCAGCTTGAAGCTGACCTTGCGGGCGGGCGGCGCCGGGGGGACCGCGCCATAGGGGGCGGTGGGCTGCTGCGGGAAGCCGGGCTGGCCGGGCTGCGGCGGGTACGGAGCCTGGCCCTGGGGCTGGCCGTAGGGCTGCTGGCCCTGCTGCGCGAACGGATTCTGGCCCTGGGGCGGCGGAGTCGTCACTGGGGGTCCCCCTAAAGAACATGGATGTGCGACGCGTGTGAGACGCGAGATAAGACGCACGTAAATTACCGGCCACCACTGACAACCTTGTAGCCCAGGGGAAGTCTGTGGCATTGATGTGACACTTACTGACGTTCAAAACGGGCCAAAGCCAGAGAAACGGCTCCGTAGATAACGGCGACCGTGACCACCAGAACTGTCGAACGCCCGTCCGGCGGCAGCATCACGGCAGCCACTCCGGCGGCGCCGACGAAAGCGACGTTGAAGAGCACGTCGTAGAGGGAGAAACCGCGGCCGCGGAAGCCGTCCTCCACGGAGGACTGGACGATGGTGTCCGTGGCGATCTTCGCGCCCTGAGTGGCGAGCCCCAGGACGAAGGCCGCGACGAACGCGGTGGCTTCGGTGAACCGGAGCATCAGGGCGGGTTCCAGGACGGCGGCGACGGCCGAGCAGACGGCGATCCAGCGGCCCGGACCCAGTCGCCCGGCCGCCGACGGGGTCACCAAGGCCGCCACGAAGAACCCGGCGCCGGCGATACCCACCACCAGCCCCAGAAGTGCCAGACCCTCCTCCGGGTCGGAGGACCAGGCGTACCGGCAGAGCATCAGCATCATGACGGTCAGGGCGCCGTAGCAGAACCGCATCAGCGTGATCGCGCAGAGCGCCCGGGCGGCCGGTCGGCGCCCCGGCTCGGCGAGGTGACGCAGACCGGCCGCCAGGCCGCGGGCCGTTCCCCGGAGGGCGACGGTGAGACGGGGCGGGACCCGCTCCCGCTCGGGGCCGAGCAGGTCCACCGCCAGGCGCAGGGACACCAGGGCGGCGCACAGGTACAGCGCCGAGCCCATCAGGACGACGGCGGCATCGGAGTCCCCGACCAGCAGCCGCATCACGAAGGCGAGACCTCCTCCCGCGGTCGCGGCGAGCGTTCCGGCCGTCGGCGAGAGGGAGTTGGCGATGACCAGGCGCTCGGAGTCGACCACCCGCGGCAGCGCCGCCGACAGACCGGCCAGGACGAAGCGGTTGACCGCGGTGACACAGAGAGCGGAGGCGTAGAAGAGCCAGTCGGGAACGCCGCCGATGATCAGGACGGCCGTGACCGAGGCCAGCAGGGCGCGCAGGAGGTTTCCGTAGAGGAACACCTGGCGGCGGCGCCAGCGGTCCAGCAGGACGCCGGCGAAGGGACCGACCAGGGAGTACGGGAGCAGCAGGACCGCCATCGCCGAGGCGATCGCGGTGGCGGAGGTCTGTTTCTCCGGCGAGAACACGACATATGCCGCGAGCGCGACCTGGTAGACGCCGTCGGCGCACTGGGAGAGGAGTCGTACGGAGAGCAGGCGCCGGAAGTTGCCGAAGTGCAGCAGGACGCGCAGATCGCGGACGACGGCCATGGGGGACAGCCTCACACACGGCGAAGCCCCCGGATCACACGACCCGGGGGCCCTCGTCAGCCCTGGCAGGAGCGAATGTTCAGCGCTGCCGAAAGCAGCGCGGTGTGCTGTGCCGATCCGGCGCGCGACCCTCGGCGGGGTCTGCGCGCCGTACTCCGCCGGATCAGCGCTCGACCTCGCCGCGGATGAACTTCTCGACGTTCTCGTAGGCCTCGTCGTCGAAGTACTGGACCGGCGGGGACTTCATGAAGTAGCTCGACGCCGACAGGATCGGGCCGCCGATGCCGCGGTCCTTGGCGATCTTCGCGGCGCGCAGGGCGTCGATGATGACACCCGCGGAGTTCGGGGAGTCCCAGACCTCGAGCTTGTACTCCAGGTTCAGCGGGACGTCACCGAAGGCGCGGCCCTCGAGACGGACGTACGCCCACTTGCGGTCGTCGAGCCAGGCCACGTAGTCCGAGGGACCGATGTGGACGTTCTTCTCGCCCATGTCGCGGTCGGGGATCTGCGAGGTGACGGCCTGCGTCTTCGAGATCTTCTTGGACTCGAGGCGATCGCGCTCCAGCATGTTCTTGAAGTCCATGTTGCCGCCGACGTTGAGCTGCATGGTGCGCTCGAGGCGGACTCCGCGGTCCTCGAACAGCTTCGCCATCACACGGTGGGTGATGGTGGCGCCGACCTGCGACTTGATGTCGTCACCGACGATCGGGACGCCGGCCTCGGTGAACTTGTCCGCCCACGACTTGGTGCCGGCGATGAAGACCGGAAGGGCGTTGACGAAGGCGACCTTGGCGTCGATGGCGCACTGGGCGTAGAACTTCGCCGCGTCCTCGGAACCGACGGGCAGGTAGCAGACGAGGACGTCGACCTGCTTGTCCTTCAGGACCTGGACGATGTCCACCGGCTCCTCGGCGGACTCCTCGATGGTCTGGCGGTAGTACTTGCCGAGACCGTCGAGGGTGTGGCCGCGCTGGACCGTGACGCCCTTGTTGGGCACGTCGCAGATCTTGATGGTGTTGTTCTCGCTGGCACCGATGGCGTCCGAGAGGTCGAGGCCGACCTTCTTCGCGTCGACGTCGAAGGCGGCGACGAACTCGACGTCACCGACGTGGTAGTCCCCGAACTGCACGTGCATCAGGCCCGGGACCTTGGACGCCGGGTCGGCGTCCTTGTAGTACTCGACGCCCTGCACCAGCGACGCCGCGCAGTTGCCCACGCCGACGATGGCTACGCGAACCGAACCCATTCCGGTTGCTCCCTGTGTGTACGAGTGAGGCCCTTAGTGGGCGCTCACGTGGCGGTTTCGTCGGGCGTATCCGTCCCGGAGGTGTCTCCGTGACGGGGCAGGCCGCCCGTCGATCCAGATGTGGTGTTCTGCTGAGCGGGCCCCCCGAAGCCGGAACCCTTCAGGTCCCGTCCGGCCCGCTCGCTCTCGATGAGCTCGTTCAGCCAGCGCACTTCGCGCTCCACGGACTCCATTCCGTGGCGCTGGAGCTCAAGCGTGTAGTCGTCGAGGCGCTCCCTGGTGCGCGCCAGCGAGGCGCGCATCTTCTCGAGACGCTCCTCCAGGCGACTGCGGCGGCCCTCCAGGACGCGCATGCGCACATCGCGGGAGGTCTGCCCGAAGAAGGCGAAGCGTGCGGCGAAGGTCTCGTCCTCGTACGCGTCCGGGCCCGTCTGGGAGAGCAACTCCTCGAAGTGCTCCTTACCTTCCGCCGTGAGCCGGTAGACGATCTTGGCGCGGCGCCCGGTGAGAGGAGCGGCGAGGGCGTCCTCCGGGCTGTTCCCTGCTTCTTCGATCAACCAGCCATTGGCGACGAGCGTCTTGAGGCAGGGGTAAAGGGTTCCGTAGCTGAAGGCACGGAACACGCCCAGCGAGGTATTGAGTCGCTTGCGCAGCTCGTAGCCGTGCATCGGGGACTCGCGGAGCAGGCCGAGGACGGCGAACTCGAGGATCCCGGAACGCCGGCTCATCGTCGCCTCCTCTCTGCCGCGACCCGTGGTGACGGGCCCGTTGACGGTCTTATGCCGTGCTGATGTATCGACTCGATACATCAGCACGATAGAACGGCCTTCCGGCTGGGACAAGGGGGGCGGTAGTGAACGGGATCACATCGCGAACCCGTTGCAGGCAACTTGCCGGGATTGGGGTGAACTTCGGGGCTCGGGGGGTTTCGGCGGTGCGTAGTCTGTGCGCCATGCAAACCACGGGGACTCGCGTGACGCCGGGGGGCGTCGAGTTCCCCGGTGCAGTACGGGTGAATGCGCCAGCAACCGCATCCGTACTTCGGGGGGACAGGAAACCAGCCGCCGTTTCCAGGCGCGTACGGATGCGCCTGCCCGAGGAGTAGTCGTTCGATGAGTGAGCACCGTCGCAAACCGCCGCAGCCGCAGGAAGGCGGACGTGCCGCGGCCCGACGCGGCCAGCCCGGCTCGTCCTCCGGCCGCCGTGCGGCACCGCGAGGCGCCACCGGGTCTCCTTCCGACTCGTACGGGTCGGGCTTCTACGGGCCGGGAGGCGAAGAGCCGTCGTCCGGTGGCCGTGCCGACGCCCGGCGCACGGCGCAGAGGAGCGCGGGTGGTCGGCGCAGAGCCGCCGAGCCGGCGGGAGGCCGCCGAGGCGACCCGTCCGGCCCTCCGGGCCGGGGCAGGGGGCGCTCGGCGCCCGCCCAGAAGCGTCTGATCGACTATCCGCGTGCCGGCAAGCACGGCTGGCGGCGCTGGGTGCCGTCCTGGAAGCTCGTCACCGGCGTGTTCGTCGGCTTCATGGGCAGTCTGGTCGCGGTGGCGGGCGTCGGGTACGCCATGGTCGCCGTCCCCAAGGTCGACGAGACGGCCACGGCGCAGAACAACGTCTACTACTGGAGTGACGGCACCCAGATGGTTGCCACCGGTGGTGAGACGAATCGCCAGATCATCGATCTCTCGCAGATCCCCGAGGCGATGCGCTGGGCGGTGATCTCGCAGGAGAACAAGACGTTCTACGACGACAGCGGCATCGACCCCAAGGGCATCGCGCGCGCCGTCTTCAACATGGCGCGGGGCGGACAGACGCAGGGTGGCTCGACCATCACCCAGCAGTACGTCAAGAACGCCATGCTGAACGACCAGTCCCAGACGCTCTCCAGGAAGTTCAAGGAGATCTTCGTCTCGATCAAGGTCGGGGCGGAGGAGGACAAGGACGACATCATCGAGGGCTACCTGAACTCGGCGTACTACGGGCGCAACGCCTACGGCATCCAGGCGGCGGCCCGCGCGTACTTCGACAAGGACGCCATCAAACTCAACGAGGGTGAGTGTGCCTTCCTGGCCGCCACGCTGAAGGGCGCCACCTACTACGACCCGGCAGGCGCCACCTCCATCGACCCCTCCGCGACGGCGACGGCCAACAGTCGGCGGGCTCTGAACCAGATGCAGGACACCCTCGACAAGATGGTCGAGTACAAGCACCTGGACGCCTCGAGGCGGGCCAAGTACACCACGCTGCCCGAGCTGGAGAACCCTCGCTCGAACACCCAGCTGAGCGGTCAGATCGGCTACCTCGTCGACCTCGCCAACAGCTATGTGATCACCCACAGCAAGGAAACGGGGATCACCCAGGACAAGCTCCAGCAGGGCGGCTACTCGATCTACACGACCTTCGACAGGGTCAAGGTCAGAAAACTGGAGACGGCGGTCACGAAGGTCCGGGACGCCAACATCAAGCCGAAGGAACGTCCCGAGACGGACACACACGTCCAGTTCGGCGGGGCCTCCGTGAACCCGGCTTCCGGAGCGATCGAGGCGATCTACGGCGGTGAGGACGCGACCAAGCACTTCACCAACAACGCCGACCAGACCGGTGCCCAGGTGGGTTCGACGTTCAAGCCGTTCGTCCTCGCGGCGGCGATGAACTGGGGAGTACGGGACAAGGACCTGGGATCGTCGCAGGCCCAGGACGAGCGCACCATCGTCTCCCCGAAGAGCCTGTTCAGCGGCAAGAACAAGCTGAAGATCAAGGAATACGACGGGACGATCTGGAAGAACGAGAAGGGCGAGGAGTGGCTACAGACCAACGACGGCCAGGCCTCCTACGGCAGCCCGCCCAACTTCAAGATCGACCTGCGTGAGGCGATGCGCGAGTCGGTGAACTCCGCCTTCGTCCAGCTGGGCATGGACGTCGGTCTGGACAAGGTAAAAGAGGCCGCAGAAGACGCCGGTCTCAAGCCGGGAAGCCTCACCGGCTCCGACTTCCCGTCGTTCTCGATCGGCATCTCCGACCCGAGTGCGATCCGGATGGCGGGCTCCTACGCCACCTTCGCGGCGAGCGGCAAGCAGCGTGACCCCTACTCGGTCCAGAAGGTCACGAGCCAGAACGGTGTGATCTACACGCACAAGACCGAGACGAAGCCGGCGTTCACGTCGAAGGTCGCCGACAACGTCACGGACGTGCTGAAGACCGTGGTCGAGAAGGGAACGGGTACCGCCGCGCAGCTGCCAGGTCGTGACGTGGCCGGCAAGACCGGCACCACCGACGGCAACAAGTCGGCCTGGTTCGTCGGCTACACGCCGCAGCTGTCGACGGCGATCACGATGTTCCGGTACGACGACGACGAGACCAAGAAGAACCGCACCTTCCTGGAGATGTTCGGGACGGGTGGGCAGAAGAAGATCCACGGTGCCTCGTTCCCGGCGGAGATCTGGCACGACTACATGGCCGAGGCCATGAAGAACCTGCCGAAGAAGAGGTTCCCGACCCCCGAGCCCATCGGCGAGGTCGTCAACCAGGACCCGATCCCCCCGTCGCCCACTCCGACGATCACAGAGACGGAGGAGACGAGCCCTTCGCCGTCCCCTACCCCCAGTAAGACGACGACGGAGCCGTCGCCCTCCCCGAGCGACACCTGCAACAGCTTCTTCGGTTGTGAGGAAAACTCGGGCGGTGTGAACGGCGGAGGCAACAACGGCGGCACCGGGGAGACGAGTCCCTCGCCCTCCCCCAGCGACACCGGAGAGGACACCAGAGGCAATGCCAACGGCGGGGGCTTCTTCGGAGGAGCGAGCGGATAGCCGGGCAATCACCCCGTACGGGCGTTTCACGTGAAACAGGCGGACGTTTCACGTGAAACGAGGGCCGCCTCACCGAACCAGGTGAGGCGGCCCTCGGCGTCTTGCCAGGCCCGTACGGCAGGATGTGGGCCATGCCCAGTGCAGAATCGACGCCAGCGCGCGTGCACGACCCGGATCCGGTGCAGCCGACCAGGAACGACGAGGTGGCCGCGGCCGGCAGTGAGCTGATCGGCGGCCCTCTGGGGCGGCGAGCTGTGACCGGGACGAACTGGCTCTCGCCCGTCCGGGTCGTCGCGCTCGTGGCCATCGGGATGTTCGCCCTCGGCCTGATCCAGAAGGCGCCCTGCTACAACGGCGGTTGGTTCTTCGGCGCCGTCTCCCAGTACACGCACGCGTGCTACTCGGACATCCCGCACCTGTACCAGGGACGCGGATTCGCCGACGGGCTCGTGCCGTACTTCGACAGGCTTCCCGGCGACATGCAGTACCTCGAATACCCGGTGCTGACCGGAGTGTTCATGGAGGTGGCCGCCTGGCTGACGCCGGGCAGCGGCAGTGCCCAGCACCAGGGTCAGTGGTACTGGATGGTCAACGCCGGAATGCTGATGGCGTGCGCGGCCGTCATGGCCGTCTGCGTGGCCCGGACGCATGCCCGGCGGCCCTGGGACGGTCTGCTGGTGGCCCTGGCGCCCGCGTTCGCGCTCACCGCCACCATCAACTGGGATCTCCTGGCGGTCGCTCTGACCGCCTCGGCGATGCTGATGTGGTCACGCGGACGGACGCTCGCCTTCGGCGTTCTGCTGGGGCTCGCCACCGCCGCCAAGCTCTACCCGGTCTTCCTGCTGGGCCCCCTGTTCGTCCTGTGCTGGCGGGCGGGCAAATGGCGGGACTTCGGCACGGCACTGGGCGGTGCGGTCGTCGCCTGGCTGGTGGTGAACCTGCCGGTGATGCTCTTCGCCTTCGAGGGCTGGTCGAAGTTCTACACGTTCAGCCAGGAGCGGGGCGTCGACTTCGGTTCGTTCTGGCTGATCCTGGCCCAGAACTCCAGCGATCCGCTCACCACCGACAGCGTCAACACCCTCGCCACCCTCCTGGTCGTGGTGTGCGGACTGGGCATCGGTGCGCTGACGCTGACCGCTCCGCGCCGCCCGCGCTTCGCCCAACTGGCGTTCCTGATCGTGGCGGCCTTCATCCTCACCAACAAGGTCTACTCGCCGCAGTACGTCCTGTGGCTCGTGCCGTTGGCCGTACTGGCCCGGCCGAAGTGGCGGGACTTCCTGATCTGGCAGGCCTGCGAGGTGACGTACTTCCTCGGTATCTGGCTGTACCTCGCCTACACGACCAGCGGAGACGCCCACAAGGGACTGCCGACCGACGGCTACCACTGGGCCATCGGCGTGCACCTGCTCGGAACGCTCTACCTGAGCGTCATGGTGGTGCGGGACATCCTGATGCCCGAGCGGGACGTGGTCCGACAGGCCGGGGACGACGACCCCTCGGGCGGCGTGCTCGACGGGGCGGAGGACGTGTTCGTCCTGGGCGCCGCGGCACATCCCGCCCGGCACGCCGCCCCCTCCGACGGGCCACAGTTGGAGTGGGGCAAGCGGGACACCGCCGACCGTTCGCCCTGAGCGAACGCGATCCGGCCCGGTCAGACGTCAGGCCGTACACGGAGCCCCGTGTACGGCCTGACGTCGTCGTGTGGTGCTCAGCGGTCCACGATGCGGTCGAACTGCGTGGTGGTGTGCCGCAGATGGGCCACCAGTTCGTCGCCGACCGTCGGCTCCGGCGCGTCCGAGGGGACGAAGAGGATGGACACCTGCATGTGCGGCGGCTCGGCGAACCAGCGCTGCTTGCCGCCCCAGACGAACGGCGAGAGGTTCCGGTTCACCGTGGCCAGGCCGGCGCGGGCGACGCCCTTGGCGCGCGGCATGACGCCGTGCAGGGCCTTGGGGGCCTCCAGGCCCACCCCGTGCGACGTGCCGCCCGCCACGACCACCAGAAAGCCGTCTGAGGCCGCCTTCTGCTGTCGGTAGCCGAAGCGGTCTCCCTTGGTGACGCGGGTGACGTCCAGGACGGCGCCACGGTATTCGGTGGCCTCGTGGTCGCCCAGCCACAGCCGGGTGCCGATGCGGGCACGGAAGCGGGTCTGCGGGAACTGCTGCTGCAAACGGGCGAGTTCGTCGGCCTTGAGGTGGCTCACGAACATCGTGTGCAACGGCAGCCTGGCCGCGCGCAGCCGGTCCATCCAGCCGATGACCTCTTCGACGGCGTCCGAGCCGTCGGTACGGTCCAGCGGCAGATGGATGGCGAAGCCCTCCAGGCGGACGTTCTCTATGGCGGCGTGCAGCTGCGGCAGGTCCTGCTCGCTGATGCCGTGTCGCTTCATCGAGGACATCACCTCGATCACCACGCGCGCACCCACGAGGCCGTAGACACCGTCGATGGACGACACCGACCGCACCACCCGGTCGGGCAGCGGGACGGGCTCCTCGCCGCGCCGGTACGGCGTCAGCACCAGCAGGTCACCGCTGAAGAAGTCCTTGATGCGCGCGGCCTCGTAGGTCGTGCCGACAGCGAGGATGTCCGACCCCAGCCGGGTGGCCTCCTCCGCCAGCCGCTCGTGCCCGAAGCCGTAGCCGTTGCCCTTGCAGACCGGGACGAGCCCGGGGAACTGCTCCTGCACGTGCTTGTGGTGCGCCCGCCAGCGCGCGGTGTCGACGTAGAGCGTGAGCGCCATGGCCGGACCTGGAACCTTTCTCGTGGCTGCGGTGTGTCAGAGGTGGGGAGCTGTCGAGACGTATGACGCATCGAAGCAGCTGACGGATGCTCAGCGGCGCGACATGTACATGTCGAGCGCCTTGTGGAGCAGTTTGTTCAGCGGGAAGTCCCACTCGCCCAGGTACTCGGCGGCCTGTCCGCCCGTGCCGACCTTGAACTGGATCAGGCCGAACAGGTGATCCGACTCGTCCAGCGAGTCGGAGATGCCGCGCAGGTCGTAGACGGAGGCCCCGAGGGCGTAGGCGTCGCGCAGCATCCGCCACTGCATCGCGTTCGAGGGGCGGAACTCCCGGCCGATGTTGTCGGAGGCGCCGTAGGAGTACCAGACATGCCCGCCGACGATCAACATGGTCGCCGCCGAGAGGTTCACGCCGTTGTGGCGGGCGAAGTACAGCCGCATGCGGTTGGGGTCCTCGGTGTTGAGGGCCGTCCACATGCGCTGGAAGTACGACAGCGGGCGAGGCCGGAAATGGTCGCGCACAGCCGTGATCTCGTAGAGCCGCTGCCACTCCTCGAGGTCGTGGTAGCCGCCCTGGACGACCTCGACACCGGCCTTCTCGGCCTTCTTGATGTTGCGCCGCCAGAGCTGGTTGAAGTTCCTGTGGACCTCTTCCAGGGAACGGTTCGCCAGCGGCACCTGGTAGACGTAGCGCGGTTGGACGTCGCCGAAGCCGGCACCGCCGTCCTCGCCCTGCTGCCAGCCCATCCGACGCAGCTTGTCGGCCACCTCGAAGGCTCGCGGCTCGATGAAGTCGGCCTCGATGTCCCGCAGTCGCTTCACGTCCGGGTTCTGGATGCCCGCCTTGATGGAGGCGGCCTCCCAGCGCCGGATGATCACCGGCGGACCCATCTTCACGGAGAAGGCGCCCTGCTGCTTGAGGTGCGCGAGCATCGGTTCCAGCCACTCGGTCAGATTCGGCGCGTACCAGTTGATGACCGGTCCCTCGGGCAGATAGGCGAGGTAACGCTTGATCTTGGGAAGCTGGCGGTAGAGGACGAGGCCGGCACCGACGAGTTCACCGGTCCTGCCGTCGAACCAGCCGAGGCTCTCCGACCGCCACTCGGCCTTGACATCGGCCCAGGCCGGAACCTGCATGTGGCTCGCCGCCGGCAGGCTCTGGATGTATGCCAGATGCTGCTCGCGGCTGATCGTCCTCAGGGTCAGGCTCATTCGGGGCGCTCCTCGGGCTGGTGTGTCCCCATGGGTACAGGGGCTCCGGCTCTCGCGCCGAAGCCTACTGCGCCTTGCGAGCGCCCCGACTGGGCGTACGGCACCTTCGCCCCGGCCCATGGACGGCCGGGGCGTTCCGCCGGGGCGGAGCCGGTCCTGTGCGGCGCGGGCCGGCGACCGCCGCGGTGGCGTGCCGGACGGGCGTGGGTCAGGTCACCACAGGCCGCCGAAGAGGCCGCCGTGGGCCATGCCGAGGAAGAAGCCGATGCCGGAGGCACCGAGGCCCAAAATCAGCCCGAAGCGCTCACGAGTGGTCTCGGAGACCCACTGCCCGTACGCACCGGTGAGGATTCCCACCAGGCCGGCCCACGAGCTGAGCAGGTGGAGGCTGTGGAACATCGCCGTGATCAAGGCCACCGCGCCCAGCACCAGAGTGACGGCCAAGAGCGTGTCCTGGAGCGGATGGGGCCTGCCGTCGGTGGCGAGGAGAGAACCGGCGGTGTTGGGTCGCAATGCCTGTGCCATGAGGCACCTCCTGCGGAAAGCGGCGCATCGTAGCGCCGTACACACCCGATGTGTACAGATTGACGGCCTCCCGGCCCGGATTTCAACCGGAAGCCGGTGTGCAGGTACTCTGTACCCTCTGCACCGGTGTCTGCCCAGGCACAGCCAGGGACTCCGCCCAGCTCAGGACGGGAAGTCGCGACGCGACCCCCGACTGTCAGTGGCGGCCTATACCGTTGCGTACGCATCACAACCCTCCTGCCACGGAACGACCGTGGCCGTTGAGTCCAAAGGAGGTGGGTTCCACATGCGTCACTACGAAGTGATGGTCATCCTCGACCCCGATCTCGAGGAGCGCGCTGTCTCCCCGCTGATCGAGAACTTCCTCTCCGTCGTCCGTGAGGGCAACGGAAAGGTGGAGAAGGTCGACACCTGGGGCCGTCGTCGTCTCTCGTACGAGATCAAGAAGAAGCCCGAGGGCATCTACTCGGTCATCGACCTTCAGGCCGAGCCTGCGGTCGTCAAGGAGCTCGACCGCCAGATGAACCTGAACGAGTCGGTCCTCCGGACCAAGGTCCTCCGCCCCGAGAACCACTGAGCTTCCCCGCTCAGCCGGTCTCGGGATTCGAGTAGCAGCACCAGCAGCCAGCAGCAGCAAACCCGCCGAGAGGTTCCCCCATGGCAGGCGAGACCGTCATCACGGTCATCGGCAATCTTGTCGACGACCCCGAGCTGCGCTTCACCCCCTCCGGTGCGGCGGTCGCGAAGTTCCGTGTCGCGTCCACTCCCCGCACCTTCGACCGTCAGACGAACGAGTGGAAGGACGGCGAGAGCCTGTTCCTGACCTGCTCGGTCTGGCGTCAGGCGGCCGAGAACGTCGCCGAGTCGCTCCAGCGAGGCATGCGCGTCCTCGTGCAGGGCCGGCTGAAGCAGCGGTCCTACGAGGACCGCGAGGGCGTCAAGCGCACGGTCTACGAGCTGGACGTCGAGGAAGTCGGTCCCAGCCTGCGCAATGCCACGGCCAAGGTCACCAAGACCGCCGGCCGCGGTGGACAGGGTGGTGGCGGTGGCTTCGGCGGCGCCGGTGGTGGCGGTGGCGCCCAGGGCGGCGGCTGGGGCGGTAGCCCCGGCGGCGGTCAGCAGGGCGGCGGCGCTCCCGCCGACGACCCGTGGGCGACCAGTGCTCCCGCAGGTGGCAACCAGGGCGGCGGTGGTGGCGGCGGCTGGGGTGGAAACTCCGGCGGCGGTGCCGGCGGCGGCTACTCGGACGAGCCCCCCTTCTAGGCCTTCGGGTCCGGGCATCCGGGCCTGTTCGGGTCGAGGGCGGGTCGTATCCCAACTTCTTGATCACACAGGAGAATCACCATGGCGAAGCCGCCTGTGCGCAAGCCGAAGAAGAAGGTCTGCGCATTCTGCAAGGACAAGGTCACGTACGTGGACTACAAGGACACGAACATGCTGCGGAAGTTCATTTCCGACCGCGGCAAGATCCGTGCCCGCCGCGTGACCGGCAACTGCACGCAGCACCAGCGTGACGTCGCCACGGCCGTGAAGAACAGCCGTGAGATGGCGCTGCTGCCGTACACCGCCCAGGCGCGATAAGGGAAGGGTGACCGAAAAATGAAGATCATCCTCACCCACGAGGTCTCCGGCCTCGGTGCCGCCGGCGACGTCGTAGACGTCAAGGACGGCTACGCTCGCAACTACCTGATCCCGCGGAACTTCGCGATCCGCTGGACCAAGGGTGGCGAGAAGGACGTCGAGCAGATCCGTCGCGCTCGCAAGATCCACGAGATCCAGACCATCGAGCAGGCCAACGCTGTGAAGGCCCAGCTCGAGGGCGTCAAGGTCCGCCTGGCCGTCCGCTCCGGCGACGCCGGTCGCCTCTTCGGTTCCGTCACCCCGGCCGACATCGCCTCGGCGATCAAGGCTTCCGGTGGCCCCGAGGTCGACAAGCGCCGCATCGAGCTGGGCGCGCCGATCAAGACCCTGGGCGCCCACGAGACGTCCGTGCGTCTGCACCCCGAGGTTGCCGCCAAGGTCAACCTCGAGGTCGTCGCGGCCTGATCGCTGCGTTCGGCTTGTAGAGCTGAGAAGGGGCCGCACCCTCAGGGGTGCGGCCCCTTCCGCATGCCTCGGCCGAATCCGCGGAGTGGCCGATCAGCGGTGCGACGCTTCACGTGAAACGCCGGTTTCACGTGAAACGGTCAACGGGTCGCGCCGGTGACCAGCCAGTGCCCCGAGCGGGTGCGCAGCCAGAGGGTCAGCATCCGGACCACCATCATCAGGGTCATCGCTCCCCACAGCGCGGTGAGTCCGCCGCCGAGAGCGGGGACCAGCAGGGCGACCGGAGCGAAGACCGCCAGGGTGAGGACCATCGCCCAGGCGAGGTAGGGGCCGTCGCCGGCACCCATCAACACGCCGTCCAGGACGAAGACGATGGCACACACCGGCTGGGACAGGGCCACCACCAGCAGCGCGGGCAGCGCGGCTCCCTGGACCCCGGGGTCCCCGGTGAACAGGGGCAGGAACAGCGGCCGGGCCAGCACCACGAGCAGGGCCAGGACGACACCCACGGCGATTCCCCACTCCACCATCCGGCGGCAGACGGCCTGGGCCCCCCGGGGATCGCCGGCGCCGAGATAACGACCGATGATCGCCTGTCCGGCGATGGCGATGGCATCGAGGGCGAAGGCCAGCAGGCTCCACAGCGACAGGACGATCTGATGGGCCGCGATGTCCGTGTCACCGAGGCGGGCGGCAACGGCGGTGGCGATCATCAGAACGGCCCGTAGGGACAGGGTGCGCACCAACAGGGGCACGCCGGCCTGGGCCGAGGCGCGGATACCCGTGGCGTCCGGGCGCAGCGAGGCGCTGTGTCTACGGGCGCCCCGGACCACCACGACCAGGTAGGCCGCGGCCATGCCGCACTGGGCGATGACCGTGCCCCACGCGGAGCCCGCGATACCGAGGTCCGCGCCGTAGACGAGACCGACGTTCAGAAGGGCGTTGACGACGAAGCCCGCGACAGCGACGTAGAGAGGTGTCTTCGTGTCCTGGAGTCCGCGCAGCACACCGGTCGCGGCCAGGACGACCAGCATGGCCGGGATGCCCAGTGCCGAGATGCGCAGATACGTGATCGCGAACGGGGCCGCTGTGTCGGAGGCGCCGAACAGGTCCACGAGCCAGGGGGCGGTGGGAAGAACGAGGGCGATCACGGCCGCGCCGAGCAGCAGTGCCAGCCAGATGCCGTCCATGCCCTGGCGGATGGCTGCCGGGAGATCGCCGGCGCCCACGCGGCGTGCGACGGCTGCCGTGGTGGCGTAGGCGAGGAAGACGAAGATGCTGACGGCGGTGGTCAGGAGAGCGGAGGCCACACCGAGTCCGGCGAGTTGCGCGGTGCCGAGGTGGCCCACGATGGCGCTGTCGGCGAGGACGAAGAGGGGCTCGGCGACGAGGGCGCCGAAGGCCGGGACGGCCAGTGCCACGATCTCTCGATCGTGCTGTCGCCGAGTGGCCTTGGGGATCGCGGGAGCCGGTGTCATGGCCACCAATCTAATCGTCCACAGGTAAGAGATGCAATCGTGTAACGACCCTTACTTGGTGACTCCCTGTGCGTGCTCCCCTGCACCCTTCGCGGCAATCTTGATCCGACGGGAAAAGTTTTTCTTCTGCACAGCCGGTGGATGGGAAACCTGCTGGTCAGTGCCGTCGGGTGGGAAAACGCGAGGGCTTGTTCACAGGGCTGTCCACCGGGTCGTGCACAGGTTTTGCGCAGTTCTCCACAGCATCGGGCCCGTCGTCCACATGGCCTGTGGATAACCAGATTGGCTGACGTCGCCCACGGGCCTACGGTGGTCCGGCGCCCGCTCCGTTCCTCGGCTGTGAAAGCCACACAAAACCGACGTGCTCGAACCGGAGTTGGGCCTCTTAGTTGTCAGTGCCGTGCCGTAGAAATAAGGGGCACGGCGAGGTCCGCTCCGCGGACGGGAGGAGGTGGCTCGGTTGAGCATTTCCGAGCCCTTGGACGATCCGTGGGCCGACAGCGGTCCCAGTGATCGTCTGCCCCACTCCCGTCGGCGCGACGGGGGCCGCGGGCGGGACGAGCAGCACGACCGGGGCCGGGACAGCGGCGAATGGGACGGGGGCGGGACACCCTTCGAGCGGGTGCCGCCGCAGGATCTCGACGCCGAGCAGTCCGTGCTCGGGGGCATGCTCCTGTCGAAGGACGCCATCGCCGACGTCGTCGAGATCCTCAAGGGCCACGACTTCTACAAACCGGCGCACGAGACGATCTACCAGGCCGTCCTCGACATCTATGCCAAGGGTGAGCCGGCCGACCCCATCACGATCGCCGCCGAACTCACCAAGCGCGGCGAGATCAACAAGGTCGGCGGCGCCTCGTATCTGCATACGCTCGTCCAGACCGTGCCGACGGCGGCGAACGCCGAGTACTACGCGGAGATCGTGCACGAGCGCGCGGTTCTGCGCCGTCTGGTCGAGGCCGGCACCCGCATCACCCAGATGGGATACGCGGGCGACGACGACGTCGACGAGATCGTCAACCGCGCCCAGGCCGAGATCTACGCCGTCACGGAACAGCGCACCAGTGAGGACTACCTCCCGCTCGGCGACATCATGGAGGGCGCCCTCGACGAGATCGAGGCGATCGGCTCGCGCAGCGGCGAGATGACCGGTGTGCCCACGGGCTTCACCGACCTCGACTCGCTCACCAACGGGCTGCACCCCGGCCAGATGATCGTCATCGCTGCGCGACCCGCCATGGGTAAGTCCACGCTCGCCCTGGACTTCGCCCGCGCGGCCTCGATCAAGCACAATCTGCCCAGCGTGATCTTCTCCCTGGAGATGGGGCGCAACGAGATCGCGATGCGCCTGCTGTCCGCCGAGGCCCGTGTCGCCCTGCACCACATGCGCTCCGGCACGATGACGGACGAGGACTGGACCCGTCTGGCCCGCCGGATGCCGGAGGTCTCGTCCGCGCCGCTCTACATCGACGACTCGCCGAACCTGTCGATGATGGAGATCCGCGCAAAGTGCCGACGGCTGAAGCAGCGCAACGACATCAAGCTGGTGATCATCGACTACCTCCAGCTGATGCAGGCCGGCGGCTCCAAACGTTCCGAGAGCCGTCAGCAGGAGGTATCGGACATGTCCCGTAACCTCAAGCTCCTGGCCAAGGAGCTGGAGGTCCCGGTGATCGCGCTCTCCCAGCTCAACCGCGGTCCCGAGCAGCGCACGGACAAGAAGCCGATGGTGTCCGACCTGCGTGAGTCCGGATCCATCGAGCAGGACGCCGACATGGTCATCCTGCTGCACCGCGAGGACGCGTACGAGAAGGAGTCACCGCGCGCGGGCGAGGCGGACATCATCGTGGGCAAGCACCGTAACGGTCCGACGGCCACGATCACCGTGGCCTTCCAGGGGCACTACTCGCGCTTCGTGGACATGGCACAGACCTGATCGCGTGCCCTCGGCGAAATGGGCTCGACGCCGGCCGGGTCGCCGGGTGGACTGGGCTCATGACGACACCTCTGGAAGAGCTGCTTCCCGGTACCCGGCGGGCCCTGCTGCACCGGATCGCCGTGGCCCAGTCCGAGGGGCGGGCGCCCTCGCTCGTCGCGGCGGTGGTGCGGGACGGGCGGGCCGTGTGGCACGGGGCGCGGACCTCGGTCGACGGGCACGCACCGGACGAGCACGTGCAGTACCGGATCGGCTCCATCACCAAGACCTTTACCGCCGTTCTCGTGCTGCGACTGCGTGACGAAGGGGCGCTCGATCTCGAGGACCCGCTGGACAAGCATCTGCCGGGCTCGGGCGCAGGGGAGGCGACCATCGCCCAACTTCTCGCTCATACGGGCGGTCTGCCAGCCGAGTCGCCCGGTCCCTGGTGGGAGCGGACTCCTGGCTCGTTGCGTCCTGGCCTCTCCGACGTCCTCGGTGCCCAACCCGCTCTGCACCCGCCGGGGCGTCGCTTCCACTATTCCAACCCCGGATACAGCCTGCTCGGCGCTCTCGTCGAAGAATTCCGCGGTGCTCCGTGGGAGGAGGTACTACGTCGGGAGGTGCTCGAACCCCTGGGCCTGGATCGAACGAGTGCACGGCCGGTGGCTCCGCACGCCGGGGGCTGGGCGGTGCACCCCTGGGCCGACGTGATGCTTCCCGAACCCACCGAGGACTTCGGCCGGATGGCGGCAGCGGGGCAGCTCTGGTCCACGAGCGGCGACCTGGCACGGTTCGCCGCCTTCCTCGCCCGAGGGGACGACCGGGTGTTGAGCGCGGACACCCTCAGGGAGATGCGGACGCCCGCGGCACCGACCGAACTCACGGACCTCGCGGCCGGTGGCACGTACGGGCTGGGGATGCGGATCGAGAACGTGGGCGGCCGGGTGCTCGTGGGGCACTCCGGCTCGGTGCCGGGGTTCCTGGCCGGCCTCACGATCAGTGTGGCCGACGACGTCGCCGCGGTGGTCCTGGCCAACTCCACGTCCGGCCCGATGGTGACTCAGGTGGCCGCCGACCTGGTACGCGTCGTGGCTGAGGCCGAGCCGCGGATTCCGGAGCCGTGGCGGCCACTGCGGGACATCGATCGTGCTGTCCTGGAGCTGGCGGGCCAGTGGTACTGGGGGACCAGTCCGTTCGCCCTGCGGGTCATGGCTGACGGCCACATCTCCCTGGGACCGCTCGCCGACGGTGGGCGACGTTCGCGATTCCGGGCGAACGGCGACGGAACGTGGGCGGGCCTGGAGGGCTACTTCGCCGGCGAGACCCTGCGGGCCGTGCGGCGACCGGACGGTACCGCGGACCACCTCGACCTCGGGTCGTTCGTGTTCACACGCCAGCCGTACGACGAGGGTGCCGAGGTGCCCGGCGGCGTGGACGCGGAGGGCTGGAGGGGCATCGGCTAGCGCCCAGGGGAGGATGAGACGTTCGCCGTGTTTCACGTGAAACACGGCGAACCGTCTCTCTTCGACGCCTGGACGTGGTGTCCGGGTTCTCGCGTCCGGGTTCGTATTCGGGTGGTCAGAGCTGGAGCTTGAACCCGATGTGCGAGGCCTCGAAACCCAGTCGCTCGTAGAAGCGGTGGGCGTCGGTACGCGTGCTGTCGGAGGTCAGCTGGACCAGTCGGCAGTCCTCCCTTCGGGACTCCTCGATCGCCCACTCGATGAACCGCGTACCCAGGCCGCTGCCGCGCTCGTCGGCATGGACGCGTACCCCCTCGATGATGGACCTGGTCGTCCCGCGCCGGGAGAGGCCGGGCACGATCGTCAGCTGGAGGGTGCCCACGACGCGTCCCTCGCGCACGGCTACGACCAGGCGCTGGTTCCGGTCGGCTCTGATCCGCTCCAGCGCGCTCAGATACGGGGCCAGGTCGTCCGGCGACTCGCGTCGTGCACCCAGGGGGTCGTCCGCGAGCATGCCCACGATCGCGGGAAGGTCTCCGGCGACGGCAGGGCGTATTTCAAGATCTCCCATGGCCGCACCCTATGCAGCGGCAGGTGCCTTCAGGGACTCCACGACCCGGACCAGGGGGGCCAGCTCCGCGCTCTTCGCCGCCTCGTCGAGGGCCTCGCGGAGGGCGGCGTCGTTGGTCGGACGGGCTGCGTCCAACAGCTTCAGCCCGGCCTCGGTGACGTTCGTGTAGATGCCGCGGCGGTCGGTGGGGCACAGGTAGCGCTCGAGCAGGCCACGGTCCTCGAGGCGGGTGACCAGTCGGGTGGTGGCGCTCTGGCTGAGGACGACGGCGTCGGCGACCTGCTTCATCTGTAGATGTCCCCCTTCGCCGTCGTGCTGGCGGCTGAGCACGTCCAGGAGGGAGTACTCGCGCACGCTCAGGTCGTGCCGGACCTGGAGGGCACGCTCGATGTGGGCTTCGATCCTGCCGTGAAGCAGGGAGAGGGCGCACCAGCCCTGAGCGAGAGCGGTGAGCGCGGGGTCCGTCGCAGTCATTGGGTGGTCTCCTCCGTCCCGATGCGGCTGGATCCCAGGATAGAGCACTACCGCAATAGACAGCCTTTGCGTGTAGCCAGCGTCTGCAAGTATTGTGGGCGCACGCAAAGCGCTCCTGCAATCGTCTGGAAGGTCTACCCCACCATGCCTCTCGCGCTACTGGCCCTCGCGATCGGGGCCTTCGGGATCGGAACGACCGAATTCGTGATCATGGGTCTGCTGCCCGAGGTCGCGGATGACTTCGGAGTCTCCATTCCCACCGCAGGCTTCCTGGTGACCGGTTACGCGCTCGGCGTCGTGCTCGGCGCCCCGCTCATGACCGTTCTCGGTACCAAGGTGTCCCGCAAGCGCATGCTGATGCTGCTGATGGGCTTGTTCGTCATCGGCAACCTCCTGTCCGCGGTCGCCCCCGCCTTCGCCGTCATGCTGATCGGCCGAGTGGTCGCCTCGCTCGCCCATGGCGCGTTCTTCGGCATCGGCTCGGTCGTCGCGGCCGACCTGGTCGCCCCCGACAAGAAGGCCGGCGCCATCGCGATGATGTTCACCGGCCTCACCGTCGCCAACGTCGTCGGTGTCCCGCTGGGTACCCTCGTCGGGCAGACCGCCGGCTGGCGTGTGACCTTCGGCGTCGTGGCCCTCCTCGGCGTCCTCGGCCTGGCGGGAATCGCCAAGCTGGTGCCCGACCTGCCCCGCGCGGAGGGCGTACACCTGCGGCACGAACTGGCCGCGTTCAAGAACGCGCAGGTCCTGCTGGCCATGGCGATGACCGTCCTGGGCTTCGGCGGCGTCTTCGCGGCCATCACCTACATCGCGCCGATGATGACCCACGTCGCGGGCTTCGCCGAGGGCTCCGTCACCTGGCTGCTCGTCCTCTTCGGGCTCGGCATGGTCGGCGGCAACCTCGTCGGCGGCAGGTACGCCGATCGCGCCCTGATGCCGATGCTGTACATCTCCCTCGGCAGCCTGGCGGTCGTCCTGGCCCTCTTCACCCTGACCGCGCACAACAAGGTGCTGGCGACCGTCACGATCGTCCTGATCGGCGCTCTGGGATTCGCCACGGTCCCGCCGCTCCAGAAGCGGGTCCTCGACCAGGCGCACGGCGCCCCGACGCTCGCCTCGGCGGTGAACATCGGCGCCTTCAACCTCGGCAACGCCCTCTCCGCCTGGCTCGGCGGCCTCGTCATCGCCGCCGGCCTCGGCTACACCGCCCCGAACTGGGTCGGCGCCGCCCTCGCCGCGGCGGCTCTCGCTCTCGCTCTGGTCTCGGCCGCGCTGGAACGCCGCGACGGCGCCGTCAGTTCCGTCGTCGCCGGACGGAACCCGTCCGACCAGACGGTAGCCGCCCACCACTGAACCGTTCGACAGTGCGGAGCCAGGACCGTCCCCCACGCCTTGGGGTGCACCCCTCCACGACAGCTGCCCGCACAAGCTCCCCGCTCGAGAAGAACCCGCAAGGAGAACACCCCGATGAGCACCACCACCGCCTTCGCACCCATGACCGCGCACGACGCCGATGTCCTCCTCGCGGCCGCCCGCCGTGCGGCCGAGGCCGCCGGGGTCACGGTCAGTGTCACCGTCCTGGACGCGGGTGGCCATCTGCTGGCGTTCCGCCGGGACGACCGTGCCGTGCTGATCTCCGGCGAGACGAGCACCCGCAAGGCATACACGGCGCTCCAGTTGAACACCCCGACGGCCGACCTCGTCGACGCCGTCCAGCCCGGCGGCCTCTTCCACACCCTCCCCACCGCGCTCGACAGGCCGCTGCTGTTCATCGCGGGCGGCGTGCCGGTCCACCGTGACGGACGTCTGATCGGGGCCGTGGGCGTGGGCGGCGGTGCCCCGGAGCAGGACCACGGCTTCGCCGTCGCGGCTGTGGAGGCACTCGCCTGACCTCGCTCCGACGACGCGGTCGGCGACCCTTTTCCGCCAAGAGGACGGCCGCCACTGTCAGCGGAGCGAACCGCCGGGTCCAGTCGCCGGGGAGTTCCGTGATGCCGTAGGTCATGACGGTGTTGAAGGCGACCGACGCCAGACCCCGCTCCTTGACCCAGGCCAGGAGTTCCTCGTGCCGGACGTCGATGTCGGTGCGCAGCGGCCGGTCGGAGTGCTCCGCCAGGGACGCGAGAAGTGCTTTTGCCGTCTCTGTGTCCCGGGCGATCAGCGGCCCCACGACATGGGTGTCCATGTTGGGCCAGGCGGCCGCGTAGCCGATGATCCGGCCGTCGTCCTCGGCGACCCGCACCTGGTCGGCGAAGGCTGGCAGCCGGGCGATCACAGAGGTGCGGTCGGCGCCGAACACCTCCTCGTCGAGGCGGAGGATCGTGGTGAGATCCTCCGCCGTGGCCGCACGCGTCTTGATGCCGGGGACCGGTCCGCCGGACCTCAAGCGGCCGACCATCATCTCGGCGCGTCCCGTGGTCTTGAACCCCAGCTCCTCGTACAGCGGACGGCCGTTCGGCGTCGCGTGCAGGGTCAGCGGGGTCGTGCTCATCACGGAGATGACGTGCCGCATCAGGCGGCGGCCGACGCCCTGCCGGGCATGCCGTTCGGCGACGAGCACCATGCCGACGGCGCCGAATGAGGGGTGGCCAGGAGGACCGTACTCGGTGACCACACAGGCGCTGACGAGGCCGCCGTCCGGGTCGTCGATGCCGTAACCCTGTCCGGCGGTGAGGAGGAGGCCCCACTTGTGTTCCTCTCGCGGCCACCCCCTGTCTTCGGACAGGTCGGCGCAGGCGATGAGGTCACGGTGCGTCAGACGACGGATGGGGAGAGCGGCGAGGAAAGGAGTCGGCACGCAGGTCAGGTTGTCCGACCGGTACCTGTCGCGTCCACCTGTTTCCTCACAGTCGTATGTGCTTTTGGCCAAGTCGTGGCCCACTGCACAGCGCGCCGACAGCTGGACGTCGTTTCACGTGAAACAACCGACGGCTCCGCCCTCGGAAGACTGGGCCCGGCACCGCCCATGTACCTCTCCAGCCTCGGCGCCATGACACGACTTCACCTCTGCGACTGCGACGGCACGCTGCCGCACGGAACGTCGGCGCCGGTCGAGACAACGCGCCAGCTCAATCCGTCGGGATGGTGCCGGTCTCGGTCGCGCTCAATGCCGACCGTCATCTGACGGGCCTTGCGACCCTACTCGGGGCAGGACCTGTGAACAGCCTATGAGGCCTGCCCAGCCCGGCGATGCCCAGAGGGTCACCCGAGATCGGGCGCGTGCATGGCACGTACGCCTTCGATGTTGCCGTCGAGGTAGTGCCGCAGAGACAGCGGTACGAGGTGGACGGAGGCGATCCCGACCCGGGTGAACGGCACGTGGACGATCTCGTACTCTCCGACCGGCTCGTCGATCTCGGGGCCGTGCCGCAGGGCGGGGTCCATGGACTCGAGCCGGCAGACGAAGAAGTGCTGCACCTTCACGCCGGTCGCGCCGCCGTCATCGCCGATGTGTTCGACGGTGTCGACGAAGCAGGGGACGACGTCGGTGATCTTGGCGCCGAGCTCCTCGTACACCTCGCGATGCAGGGCGTCGACGACAGTCGTGTCCCCGGCCTCGACTCCGCCACCGGGCGTGACCCAGTAGGGATCGAGGCCGGGCTTGCTGCGTTTGATCAGGATCAGGTCGTCGCCGTCCAGCAGAACGGCGCGCGCGGTGCGCTTGACCACAGGTCGGACGGTCATGGGAGGAATGTGGCCCGGCTGGTTCCACGTGAAACATCGCGCATGATCACCGCACCAGTCAGGTGTGTGAAGCGCTCCAGTTGCCGGTTCAGCACCAGTCCCCGCCGCCGCCCTCAGAAGCCAGTCGTGCGCCCGCGCGACATGCGGCATCGACAGCGTGACGGTGCGCACCACCAGGACGTGGGTACTCGCCGTCGAGGGGAGGCTCGCGCCGTCCCCCGTACGGAGCGCGAGACCGTGCGGGCATCCGTGAGCCGGTCACCGCGCCGACTCGTCCAGCGCGTGCAGCACGTCCGCCACCAGGTCCTCCGGGTCCTCGGCGCCGACCGACAGCCGGATGAAGCCCTCCGGCACCGCGTCCCCTCCCCAGCGCCCACGACGTTCGGCGGTGGACCGAACCCCGCCGAAGCTCGTCGCCTCGTCCACGAGCCGCAGCTCCCCGAGAAAACGCTCGGCACGCGCGCGCGTGGGCAACGTGAAGGAGACCACGCACCCAAAGCGCCGCATCTGCCGTGCGGCCACCTGGTGCGACGGGTCGTCCGCCAGCCCTGGGTACCGCAGCCCGGTCACCTCCGGCCGCTCCCGCAGCGCCTGGGCGACGGTCAGCGCGGTGGAACTCTGCCGGTCCACGCGCATCTGGAGCGTGGCGATCGACCGGTGCGCGAGCCAGGCCTCCATGGGCCCCGGGATCGCCCCGACGATCTTGCGCCAGCGCCGTACAGCCGTCATCGGCTCGCCGGAGCGTCCGGTGACGTAGCCGAGGAGGACGTCGCCGTGCCCGGTGAGCTGCTTGGTGCCGCTGGCCACCGTGAAGTCGGCGCCCAGCTCCAGCGGGCGCTGCCCGAGCGGTGTCGCCAGCGTGTTGTCGACAGCCACGAGGGCGCCACGCGCGTGTGCCGCCTCGACGAGGCGCCGGATGTCGCACACGTCGAGGCCCGGGTTCGACGGGGACTCGATCCACAGCAGCTTCGCCCCGTCGAGGACGCCGAGCTGGGCGTCGCCACCGGTCGGCGCGGTGCGCACCTCGATGCCGTACGCCTCAAGCTGGGCGCGCACCAAGGGGAGCGCCTGGTAGCCGTCGCCGGGCAGGACGACGGTGTCCCCGGCGCGCAGCTGGGAGAAGAGCACGGACGAGATCGCCGCCATGCCGGAGGCGAACACGACCGTCTCGACGCCGCCCTGCCCGGGCGCCTCCAACTCGCCGACGGCCCGCTCCAGATGTGTCCAGGTCGGGTTCTCGTCGCGGCCGTAGGTGTACGGACCCGTAGGCTCGCCGGGCAGGTGGAAGTGCGCGGCGAAGACCGGGCCCGGCAGGGTCGGTTCGTACGGCACCGGCTCCGGAAGACCCGCCCGTACCGCGCGCGTGCCCTCGCCGGCGCCTCCGGCCGCGGTGGAGTCACTCATGCCACTCGTCCTTCCACGTTCGCGCGAACCGCGGCGAGCAGGCCGACGCTCGCCTCCTCCACCAGCTGGACGCACTCCACGAAGTCGTCCCGGCCCCCGTAGTACGGGTCGGGAACGTCCAGGTCGTCGCCGTCCGCGGGGGCGTACGCGCGCAGCAGCCGGACCTTCCGGGCATCCTCGCCGGTGGGGGCGAGGCGGCGCAGGGCCCTGAGGTGACCGGTGTCCAGGGCGATCACGAGGTCGAGGCGAGCGAACCAGGACCGTTCGAACATGCGGGCCGTGTGCTCGACGGCGTAACCGTTCTCCTCCAGGACGGAGACGGCGCGCGGGTCGGCGCCCTCGCCCACGTGCCAGTCGCCCGTGCCGGCGCTGTCGACCTCGACCAGGTCCTCGAGGCCGGCCTCCGCGACGCGCGCGCGGAAGACGGCCTCGGCCATCGGGGAGCGGCAGATGTTGCCGGTGCAGACGAAGCAGACGGAATAGCTCATCGCGTGCTCAGTCCTCGTCGGGGAGGACGACGTTGAGCGCCCAGGAGACGATGGAGATGATCAGGCCGCCCAACACTGCGGTCCAGAAACCCTCGACGTGGAAACTGAGATCGAGCTTGTCGGCCAGCCATGACGTGAGCAGCAGCATCAGCGCGTTCACCACCAGGGTGATCAGGCCGAGAGTGAGGATGAAGAGGGGGAAGGTCAGTACCTTCACGAGGGGCTTGACCAGGAAGTTGACCAGGCCGAACAACAGCGCCACCACCAGCAGGGTGCCGACCTTCCTGCCCGTGCCGGCACCGGTCAGCGTGATCTTTTCGAGCAGCCAGACGGCGACCGCCAGGGCGCCCGCGTTGGCGATCGTCTTGACTACGAAATTCTTCATGTGTCTGATCGTGGCAGAACAGATCGGCTACGAAGGCGGACGAGGGCGATGAAGGCATTCCGGTTGGATGAACTGGAGGCGGAGAGAGCCGCCAACGACGGCGCCTACCTGCAATTCTTGCGGGAGCGGAACATGTCGGTAGGTCTCTACGCACTCGATGCCGGGGACCACGATCCACAGAGCCCGCACAACCAGGACGAGGTCTACTTCGTCGTGAGCGGGCGCGCCTCCATCACGGTCGGTCCGGAGACCACCCAGGTGGCGCGCGGAAGCGTCGTGTACGTGCCGGCCGGAGTCGCCCACAAGTTCCATCACATCAGCGAGGACCTGCGGGTTCTGGTGGTGTTCTCGCCGGCGGAGGGCTGAGCGTCTCCGCCTGGCAGGGGACGTGCGGTCTCGGGGTTCCCTAAGGGGTCGGTCAGGGAAGGACAAGGGATGCGAGGCCCCCGCAGGCGCCCCCTCGGGACCTAGCATCGACGGCAGGACAACGAGAGATCCGGGCCGTCGGTGGCACCGGACACCGGACAGACGAGGACGAGGGCCATGCGAGAGATCTTCGCGGGACTGCCGTGGTGGGTGAAGTGGGTGGCGGTGCCGGTCATCGCGCTGGTCGTGTTCGGCGGCCTGATAGCGAGCGTCGTCGGCTTCGTGATCGGACTGCTCTTCAAACTGCTGGTCTTCGTGGCACTGGTCGGCGGACTGGTCTACGTGGTCCGCAAGTTCACGGCGGGCTCTTCCTCACGCGGCGACTGGTGAGCGGTTCGGGGAGCGGGGACCGGTAACAGGAATCGCCGGTTCCCTCGGCCGGGGGAAGTTTTCCGGACAGCGGGACCATCCGTGGTGGCGAGCCGTTAAAGTCCGGAACCCGTCGCGGGGACACACCTCCGCGAGCGGCGTCCCCTTCCCGTGTTCCCCGCACGGATCGCCCTCTCGAACTTCGGGAGTGACCCTTGGCCACGGTTGACACCGCAGCAGTCGCGGAACCGCACTCGCCCCCCGCTCACCCGCGTGCTACCACACCCCTGCTCCAGCGCCCGGCGGGCAGGGGCGTCCCCGAACAACCGCAATCCGCGGCGACGCTCATCGGGTCCGTGCAGCGCGCCATGCGACTGCTGGAAGCCGTGGCCCGGCACGACGGCGGGGCCCCGGCCAAGCAACTGGCCCGCGAGACCGGCCTGGCGCTGCCCACGGCGTACCACCTGCTGCGCACCCTCGTGCACGAGGGCTATCTGCGGCGCGACAAGGGGATGTTCTTCCTCGGCGAGGCGGCCGAGCGGCTGGGCGGAAGCGGCGCAGCGCAGAAACGTCGCAGCACCGTGGTCGCCACCCTCGCGCACTGGCGGGATGTGATCGGCGTTCCGGTGTACTACGCCCGCTACCGGGACGGCGAGATCGAGGTCATGTGCGTCTCCGACAGCCCGGGCACTCCGGCGGTGGAGGAATGGGCCGACTTCCGCGAGACCGGGCACGCGCATGCCATCGGTCAGTGCCTGCTGTCCCAACTGGACGAGAAGGCACGCCGCGATCACCTGGACCGCTACCCCGTGCAGTCGATCACTCCGTACACCGTCCGGGACGACCACACCCTGTTGCGGCGGCTGGCGCGGGTGCGGCGGACGGAGACGGTCGTCGAACGGCAGGAGTACGCGCTGGGCACGGTGTGCGCGGCGATCCCCATCACTGTCGGCACGACCGCCGCCACGATGGCCATCTCCCTCCCCGCTCACCAAGCCGACCGGCTGCCGGCGGCGGTACACCAGTTGCAGAGCGAGATCGGGCGGATGCTGGGATCGCTCGCGCTCTCTATCAGTATCTGAAAACTCACTCCTTGTGATCTGGTGTACACGTTGAGCAAGATGCCAGCAGTGTCAGGGGTAGATTCCCAGCCAGTCGACGGCAATGACGGGGTAGGGCGATGCGCGAGTCCGTGCAGGCAGTAGAGGCAGAGGTCATGATGAGCTTTCTCGTGTCCGAGGAGCTCTCGTTCCGCATCCCGGTGGAACTGGGCTATGACACCTGCGATCCGTACGCGGTACGGCTCACCTTCCACCTGCCCGGTGATGCCCCGGTGACCTGGGCGTTCGGGCGTGAGTTGCTCATCGACGGGGTGGGCAGGCCGTGCGGTGAGGGAGATGTGCGGGTCTCGCCGGCCGACCGGGAAGTGCTGGGCGAGGTATTGATTCGCCTTCAGGTGGGCGGTGAGCAGGCGGTGTTCCGCTCCTCGGCGGCGCCGCTCGTGGCCTTCCTGGACCGCACCGACAAGCTGGTACCCCTGGGGCAGGAGGGCGCGTTCGCGGACTTCGACGCCCACCTCGACGAGGCCTTGGACCGGATCCTGGCGGAGGAGCAGAGCGCCGGGTGAGGCCGCCTGGCGGGAAGCTGGTGGCCCGCCGGTGCAGGAACGCTTCTGCAAGGGAGAGGCGACGGGACCGCGTGGACGATCAGGGTGTGCAAGCGGCATGAGTCGCGCTTCTGACCGGGGGTGAACTCCTCGGGCGTTCGAAGGGCGCCGGTACCGGTGACTCCCTTCGAACGCCCCGTCTCAGTGCTTGCGACGCCTGCCCTTGCCGCCTCGAGTGCCTTGCTGGGCCGGGCCCGCCGTACCGGTCGACGGGGCCCCCGGAGCCACCGGAGCCGGCTCGGGGAGCGTGCCGGTGCCCGACCGGTCCGCCGAGACCACGAGCGCGGCGAGTGCGGTGGTGACCGGAACCGACGCGACCAGCCCGATCGAACCGACCAGCGTGCGCACGATCTCCTCGGCGACCAGCTCGCTGTTGGCGACCGTACCGACGCTGCTCTGCGCGATGGAGAACAGCAGCAACAGCGGCAGCGCGGCGCCGGCATAGGCGAGGACGAGCGTGTTGACCACGGACGCGATGTGGTCCCGGCCGATCCGGATGCCCGCCCGGTACAGCCCTCGCCACCCCATCGAGGGGTTGGCCTCGTGGAGTTCCCAGACCGCCGACGTCTGCGTGACCGTCACGTCGTCGAGGACACCGAGCGATCCGATGATGATGCCGGCGAGGAGCAGACCACTCATGTCGATGGTCGGGTACAGGCCGTGGATGAGACCGGTGTTGTCGTCCGTGTTGCCGGTGAGCGCCGCCCAGTCGACGAACCAGGAGCCGAGGACGCCGATCAGCAGCAGGGAGATGAGGGTGCCCAGTACGGCCACGGAGGTGCGCGCCGACAGGCCATGGCACAGGTAGAGAGCGATCAGCATGATGGCGCTCGCCCCCACGACCGCCACCGCCAGCGGGTTCGAGCCCTGAAGGATCGCGGGCAGGACGAAGAAGTTCAGCACCATGAAGCTGATGGCCAGCGCGACCAGCGCCATGACCCCCCGCAGCCGCCCGACGACCACGACGGCGACGGCGAAGATGATGGCGAGCAGGGTCATGGGGACACGGCGGTCCACGTCGGTGACCGAGTACTGAAGGTCCCTCGGCGCGGAGGGTTCGTAGGCGACCACGACCTTCTGGCCCTCTTCCAACTGCCGTGACTGGTCCGGCTGGACGATCTCGGTGAACGTACGGCCCTTGTCCGCGCCGGTGTCCACGCGGATCGTGGCTTTCTTGCAGGTGCCGTTCGCCTGCTGCTGCGCGGAGGAGCCCTCGGCGGTCGAGGTGTCGCCGGTCGGGGTGCCGCCCGATGCGTTCGCCGACGAGCAGCTGATGGTCGCGACCTCGGAGACCGTCGCCCGCTGCGTCTGCCGGTCGAAGCCGACGCCGGTGCGTTCGTGCGCCGGAGCACCGCCGGGCCACAGCACGACCAGACCGGCGAGCACGGCCACGCCGAAGGGGATGAGAACGGCCGCGATGACCTTGCGCAGATGCTTGGAGACGGGGGTGGCCGGGCCGTGACTGTGGCTGTGCCCGTGACCGCCGCCCGGACCTGGCCCGTGCCCGCCGTGCCCGCCGCGGTGCCCGTCGCCGGGACCGTGCCCGTTGTGCTCGTCGCCGGGACCGTGCCCATTGCCGCGGTCGGAGCCGTGTCCGTCACCTGGACCGGGACCCTGTCCACGACCTCCGCCCAGGCTCCCGCCACCGGGCACGGATCCGTATCCCCGGCCGGAGCCCTGCCCGCCGCCGGGCCCGTAGCCGTATCCGCCCTCGGGGCCCGGGCCGGGACCGGTGCCGGAACCCCGACCAGCGCCAGATCTGCCACCGGAACCGCCGCCGGGGCCGGACCCCTGTCCTTGCCCCAGGGGTCCGCCGGGAGGAATGCCCGGACCGTGGGGCTGTTCGGGCGGGGGAAACGGAGGCTGAGGTGTCGTGGTCACCGCCCGATCATCGCAAGAACGACAGAGGCCCACTGTTCACCGCGCCACAAAGGACGCTAGCGTGGAGGCACCTTTGCACACGCGGGAGCTCGGAGCACCGGGCTGAGAGGGCGCTGACCTCCGTTTTCGCGATGTTTCACGTGGAACGTCACCACAACCAAGTGATGTTCGACATGAATCGTCGGCTGACGGAAGCCGCTGCGTCGACCGCTGAACCTGTTACCGGGTAATGCCGGCGTAGGGAGTAGGTCTCATGACCAACAAGGACGCAAGCACGCCTGCCTCCGCGCAGATCTCCGACGAGATCTCTGCCGACGGGGAGGCCGGGAAGTCCATCGGATGGCACAAGGCGTATGTCGACGGCCCACGCCCCGACCTGCGCGTGCCGGTCCGCCAGGTGCACCTCACCAACGGGCAGTCGGTCACGTTGTACGACACCTCGGGTCCGTACACCGATCCGCTCGTCGAGACGGATGTCCGCCGGGGACTGCCGCCGCTGCGGGAGAACTGGGTCATCGGCCGTGGGGACACGGAGGAGTACGCGGGCCGCCCGGTCCGTCCGGAGGACGACGGGATCAAGCACACCTCGCCGCGCGGCGGGTTGCGCAACCTCGACGCGGTCTTCCCCGGACGACCGCGTCTGCCGCGCCGCGGCCGAGACGGCCGGGCGGTCACCCAACTCGCGTACGCGCGCCGGGGGGAGATCACGCCCGAGATGGAGTACGTGGCCATCCGGGAGAACGTGGAGCCCGAGGTCGTGCGTGAGGAGATCGCGGCCGGGCGGGCGGTGCTGCCGGCCAACGTCAACCATCCGGAGATCGAGCCGATGATCATCGGCAAGCGGTTCCTGGTGAAGGTCAATGCCAACATCGGCAACTCGGCGGTGACCTCCTCCATCGAGGAGGAGGTCGAGAAGATGACCTGGGCGACCCGTTGGGGCGCCGACACGGTCATGGACCTGTCCACGGGCCGCAACATCCACACCACCCGCGAGTGGGTGCTGCGCAACTCCCCGGTGCCCATCGGCACGGTGCCGCTGTACCAGGCCCTGGAGAAGGTCGACGGCCGGGCCGAGGAGCTGACCTGGGAGATCTACAAGGACACGGTGATCGAGCAGGCCGAACAGGGCGTGGACTACATGACGGTCCACGCGGGCGTGCGCCTGCCGTACGTCCCGCTGACGGCGAACCGGAAGACCGGCATCGTCTCCCGTGGCGGCTCGATCATGGCCGCCTGGTGCCTGGCCCACCACAAGGAGTCGTTCCTCTACGAGAACTTCGAGGAACTCTGCGAGATCCTCGCGGCCTACGACGTCACGTATTCGCTGGGTGACGGTCTGAGGCCCGGCTCCATCGCGGACGCCAACGACGAGGCGCAGTTCGCGGAGTTGCGCACGCTCGGGGAACTCAACCGGATCGCGAAGCGTTTCCACGTGCAGACCATGATCGAAGGCCCGGGCCATGTCCCGATGCACAAGATCAAGGAGAACATCGACCTCCAGCAGGAGATCTGCGATGAAGCACCGTTCTATACGCTCGGCCCGCTGACCACGGACGTCGCGCCGGCGTACGACCACATCACCTCGGGCATCGGCGCCGCGATGATCGCCTGGTGGGGCACGGCGATGCTGTGCTACGTCACGCCCAAGGAACATCTGGGCCTGCCCAACCGCGACGACGTCAAGACCGGCGTCATCACCTACAAGATCGCCGCCCACGCGGCCGACCTGGCCAAGGGGCACCCCGGTGCGCAGGAATGGGACGACGCGCTGTCCGACGCTCGCTTCGAGTTCCGGTGGGAGGACCAGTTCAACCTGGCCCTCGACCCGGACACCGCGCGGGAGTTCCACGACGAGACGCTGCCTGCCGAACCGGCCAAGACGGCTCACTTCTGCTCGATGTGCGGACCGAAGTTCTGCTCGATGAAGATCTCCCACGACATCCGCCGTGAGCACGGTGGCAGTCGGGCGGAGGTGGAGGAGGGCATGGCGCAGAAGTCCAAGGAGTTCGCAGCCGCGGGGAATCGGGTGTATCTGCCGATCGCGGACTGACGCGACGACGACGGCGCCGCTGCCGTGCCGGGCTGGTCAGGGCAGCTTGGCCTTGGGCGTTCCGTGTGTATGCGTACGGTGCGGTGGACGGTGCCCTCGGTCCGGGGTGATCGGGCCGGGGGTGGTCGTCCCCGGCGCTGGGTGTGGACGGTCGTCCGTCGGCTTTGGGTCCGAGCGGGGTGATTCCGGGGTGCGGCTCGGCAGACTGGTGGCATGACAGCGCGATCCATGAGCAAGGGCGCCAATCTGCCGGTCGATGTGCCGTCCGTACGCGTCGAGATCAGTTGGTCCGAACGGGTCGGTGGCCCGGACGTGGATGTGTCGGCCCTGCTGCTGACCGCCGCCGGAAAGGTGCGTGACGACGGGGACTTCGTGTTCTACAACCAGCCGCGGCACGCCTCCGGCGCCGTACGGCATCTGGGGAAGCGGACCACCGACGGCGTCACCACCGACGCCGTCGAGGTGGACCTGCTTTCGCTGGAGAGTGCCGTCGCCCGTGTGGAGCTGTGCGCCTCCGCCGACGGCGGCACCTTCGGGCAGGTGGCCGGTCTGATGCTCAGGTTGCTCGATGCGGGAGGCACGGCGGAACTGGCGCGGTTCGAGATGCGAGGGGAGACGGAGACGGCGTTCATCGGAGGCGAGTTGTATCTGCGGGAGGGGCGCTGGAAGTTCCGGGCGGTCGGACAGGGGTACGCCTCCGGGCTCGCGGGCCTGGCCACCGACTTCGGGATCAGCGTCGATGAGGACCCCGTCGGCACGGCAGCCGTCCCCGGCGCATCGGCCGTAGGCACACCGCCCCCGCCGCCCCCGGCCGTAGGCACACCGCCGCCCCCGGCCGTACCCACACCTCCCACCCCTCCGCCCCCGGCCGTACCCACACCTCCCACCCCTCCGCCGGTCGCGCCCACGGCTCCGCTGCCGTTTTCTGCCGCCTCCGCCGCTATGTCCGCACCACCTCCGGGAGGCCGGCTGACCAAGGGGGAGGAACACCTTCCGGTCGATATGCGCAAGCGGCTGTCGCTGCGGAAGCAACAGGTGGCCGTCAGCCTCAGCAAGCGTGGTGCGGCGGGGGTCAGCGCGCGTGTCGTGCTGGTGCTCGACGCGTCGGGGTCCATGTCGTTCCTGTACTCCGGCGGTGTGGTGGCGGACGTGGTCGAGCGCATGGCCGCCGTGGCGGCGCAGCTCGATGACGACGGCGAGATGCAGGCCTGGACGTTCGCCTCCCACCCGGCCCGTCTGCCGGATCTGCGCCTGGGCGAGCTGCCCGAGTGGCTGCGGCTGCATGTGCGGGTGGGAGAGATCAGCCTATTCCGGCGGAGCAAGAAGCCGCAGAAGGGGTTGCGACCGGGCCAGGTCGACATGCGCTCGGTCGGCATCCAGAACGAGGAACAGAAAGTGATCGCCCAGGTCAGAGACTATGTCCGGGCGAATCCGGCGACGGTCCCGACGCTGGTGCTGTTCTTCTCCGACGGAGGCGTCTACCGCGACGCCGCGATCGAGAAGGAACTGCGTGCGGCGGTGGAGGAACCGATCTTCTGGCAGTTCGTCGGACTCGGCCGCTCCAACTACGGCGTCCTGGAGCGATTCGACACGCTGCCCGGCCGCCGCGTGGACAATGTCGGCTTCTTCGCTGTCGACGACATCAGCACCGTCCCGGACCAGGAGCTGTACGACCGTCTCCTGTCCGAGTTCCCGAGTTGGCTCAACGCCGCGGGGCAGGCGGGCATCTTCTGACCGGCATGCCGGCCGTCGCCGCCCTCGCCCCCAGCCCTCCGTTCCCCGATCCGCGGCGGGCTCGTCCTGTCGTCCCGCCGTCCTGTCGTCCTGTCGTCCCGCCGTACGGCTTGCGCTCCCCGGCGGGGGCGCCAGCCGAGGGCCTATTCCGGCTGGTGTTCCGGGCCCCCGAAGTCCGGGCTGGAATAGTCCGGGCTGCTGAAGCTGGGGCGGGAGCCGGCCGAGGTTCCTTCGTCGGGGCTGCTGAAGCCCGGACGGCCGTAGCCGATCTTCGGCAGGCGGCCGGTGGGAGCCGACGGGGCCGGTGCTGGGTCGATCGGGGCGCTCGTGCCGGGGTGGGCGAGGGCCTCGCGCAGGAAGGGCAGGATGCCCCGCTCCAGCAGGGCGGCCCGCCAGGCTTCCTTCGCGCGGTCCACCTCCGCGCTCAGTTCGCTGTGCGGGCCGGCCTCCAAGGAGGGACGGTTGCGCAGGGCGGTGAGCAGGAGGCCGACGGACGCGACGAGGATCGCGGTCGCGGCCACCGCCCCGAACGTCCATCCGGTGACGAGCATCGTCCGGGCGAACGCCGGCTCGGGGTCGAGCATCCGCAGGATGTAACCGACGAGCAGGAAGATCACCGCGGCGGTGCCGGCGAGGACGGGGGTGAGGACGGCGGCGATGGCGACGGCCCCCGCGCCGGCGGCCTCGGCCGCCTCCCCCATGCTCGCGGCGAAGCCCATCCCGCCCACGCCCGGCTCGCCGGAGCCGGACTCATGGCCGGCCGAGGAGGGGCCGGACGGCGTCGGACGGCGCAGTTCCGCGCGGACCTTCACATAGTGCTGGTACTCGGTCGCCGCGGCCGCCGTGATGAGCGCGGAGGCGTTGAGCGCCATGGTGCGCAGTTGTTCGGGGTTGAGCCGCTGTCCCCCAGCGGCCAGTTCCGGGTGGTGTGGTGCGGAGCGCAGCGCCTCGTCGAGGATTCGCTCGTACTCCTGGCGGTCCTCGCTGTGCAGGTGCTGCGGAACGCTGTTCATGTGCATCCCCCGATGCTCCGTAGGGCTTGGGGCTCGCATGCCAACGAGCCGTCGGGCAGAAACGGAGGGGAGCCTGCTACGGATGCACCGATGGTAGAGCGGCGACGGCATGAGGTAACAGGGGGTTTGCTGAAATTGACCCCTGGCCTGCGGTGCCGTCGGGCGGGTCCGGCGCGCGCTGCATCGGACCCGGGAACCCTCAGACGGGCAGCGGCAGTTGCTGGACCAGCAGCTTTCCGGCCATCGTCACTCCGCCGTCCATCGCGATGGCCAGCCCGCCGGCGTAGACGTGCGGCCCTTCGACGACCGGGCCGGCCGAGTCCTCGTCGTCCTCCGAGCCGACTTCGCCCAGGAGGTAGGGAATGGGGCTGTGGCCGTGAACGATGCGGGTGCCGCCGTACGTATCGAGCAGGGAGCGGACGGCGTCGGCGCCCCCCTCGTCGCGGAAGGAGAAGCGCTTGGTGAACTTGCGGAACAGGTCCCACACCTCGTCCGCGTCGTTACGGGTGATCGTCTCGCGGACGGTGTCGTTGACCGCCTCGATCGAGTCGCCGTAGTCGAGGTAGGCGGTGGTGTCGGAGTGCACGAGCAGGTGACCGTCGACCTCCTCGATGGCGTCGAGGCGGGCCATCCACTGGAGGTGGTGGTCCTGGAGACGGTCCATGTCGGACTTCTGGCCGCCGTTGAGCAGCCAGGCCGCCTGGAAGGTGGCGGTGCCCGCGCCGGAGTTGACGGGGGTGTCGCCGAACCGCTTGGCGCCGAGCAGGAGCAGTTCGTGGTTGCCCATGAGGGCCTTGCAGTAGCCGCCGGCGGCCGCTGCCTCGGCTGACAGCCGCATCACGAGGTCGATCACGCCGATGCCGTCCGGGCCGCGGTCGGTGAAGTCGCCGAGGAACCACAGCCGGGCGGTGCCCGCGCACCAGCTGCCGGCCGAGTCGATCAGCCCCTTCTCCTGGAGCGCGGCGATCAGCTCGTCCAGATAGCCGTGCACGTCGCCCACGACGAACAGAGCACCGGGGCCGGTCGCGGCCTGCGGAGCCTGGGCGGCGGCCGGGTCGACGGCCACCTGAAGGGTGTCGCCCCGGTTGATGACCGGCAGGTCCCGCTGGGTGGGCGTGTAGCCCTCCGGGGGTCCGAGGGGGTCCTCGAGGGGCGGTGTCGCGTTGCCGGGGTGCGCGCCGTGGTCGTACGGACCGGTCTCGTGGACGTAAGCGGGCACCCGGAAGTCGCGCACCGTCGCCGTACGCTCCACCTCGGGTCCCTGACCGGCCCCCTGAGTCATCAGACCCCTCCACCATCGCGCCGCATCTGCACCGCTTCGGACTGCTTGGTCGCAACGGCCCGCGGTGCCGTGCGCCCATCATAGGAATGCGGATCGTGCCGTGTGATGACCCAGGGGTGGTGAATCAGAGCAAGGCTCCTGTTCACCGCGGCTTTCGCCCCGATTGGGCCGGGCTTCGGCAGTACTCGCTCACCCACTGCACACCGTGCTTACACCCTCGGCCCACCCGTCTGTGGCGTCGCCGGGGAATTCGTGGGCGTGTTGTGGGGTGAGGTCGGGGTGCGAGCCGGGGGATCACCGTGGGGCCGCGCTCCGGGTGGCGCTGATCGACTCCACCCGAACGATCCCGGCCGACTGCGGGCTTCTCGGGGCGGCTTCGAGCATCCCGGGCGCGTCTGGGGTCGGTGACCGCCGCCGGGAGGTCCCACGGTGGTTCGGGTCCTCGGCGACGGCGACCTTGGCGGCCTGCGGTCGCTGTCGACCCGTCCCCTCCCCGGCGGGGCCGTCCGACCGGCGGAGCCCCGGCGCAGCCCTTCCTGCGCCCCCCGGAACCGGGACCAGGCCGTCCACCCCACCGCGGCTCCCTGAAGGCGAGCCGGCGTCCCGCACTCCCGAGTCGACCGCCCGCCTTCCCCTTCTCCTCCGGACCCGAGCCGGATCTACTTCTCCTCCGGACCCGAGCCGGATCTACTTCTCCTCCGGACCCGAGCCGGATCTACTTCTCCTCCGGTACCCGAGGCGGACTGACCGTCCTGCGTGGCGAGCGTCGCTGGGACGAGGTACGCACGATCAGCTCCGTCGGTATCACCTGCTCGACCGGCCGGTCGGACTCGACGCCTTCGATCGCGTCGATGAGGAGTTGCACCACCGCGGTGCCGATGCGCCGGGGCTTCAGCGACAGGGTGGTGATGGGCGGCTCGGTGCTGGCGTAGACGGTGGACTCGCTGCAACACACCAGCAGCAGGTCCTCCGGGACGCGCAGACCGTAGCGGCGGGCAGCGGCGAGGAGGTCGGTGCCGTTGGGGTCGAACAGGCCGTAGACGGCGTCGGGGCGGTCGGGCCGCGCCAGCAGTCGGTCGGCCGCGACGGCGCCCGCGCACGGATCATGGGCGGGGTAGGCCTCGTAGACCGGGTCCTGGCCGACCCGCTCGCACCAGTGCAGGTAGGCCCTGGTCGACAGGTGGGTGTAGGTGTCGGTGGTGGTGCCGGTGAGCAGACCGATACGGCGGGCGCCGGCGGCGGCCAGATGGTCGAGGATGTCGAGGACGGCGGCCTCGTGGTCGTTGTCCACCCACGCGGTGACCGGGAGCGTGCCGGCCGGGCGGCCGTCGGAGACGACCGGTAAGCCCTGCCGTACGAGTTCTCCGACCACCGGATCCTGGTCGGAGGGGTCGATGACGACGGTTCCGTCCAGGGCGACGTTCGACCACACGTCGTGGCGCGAGGTGGCGGGGAGGATGACGAGGGCGTAGCCGCGGGCGAGTGCGGCGGAGGTGGCGGCCCGCGCCATCTCCGCGAAGTACGCGAACTCGGTGAAGGTGAAAGGTTCATCCCCGTACGTGGTCACGGTCAGACCGATGAGGCCCGACTTGCCGGTACGGAGGGTTCGGGCCGCGGCCGAGGGGCGATAGCCCAGTCGGTCGGCGACTTCCCGGACATGGCGTCGGGTGGCGTCCGGGAGCCTGCCCTTGCCGTTGAGGGCATCGGAGACGGTCGTGATGGAGACTCCGGCGGCGGCGGCCACGTCCCTGATGCCCGCCCGGCCCGGCCGGCTGCCTCGGCGTGAGGTATCCGCGCGGCTCACCTGGTGCTTCCCTGCTGCTGTCATGGCGAGCCGATAGTAGGGCTCATTCGGTGGGGTAGGGCGGACGCATATGCACACATTGGCAGGCACGTTTCTGCATGGCCGTGAGGGGCCAAGTGCCGATGAAAGCAAGGTAGTTGGACCGTTTGATATCAGGACGTGGCGTGGAGGCACGGATGAGCCTGCCAAGGTGCCGATGTTTCGAAGAGGTCTCAACTCACCTGCACGAGGGATGCGCGCCACGGCGCAAGCTACCGGCGCATAGATATATGTACGGCGCGCCCCCCGGCGTGCGCGCCTTCGTCCGCCTTCGTACCGTGATGCCGCTGATGTGGGTGTGACGTGGTCGGCATAGGCGGGTTCCACGGACACGGGTCCGTCCTCAGCTGTACGCAGCCGAGCCGAATCCTCATAAGGTGAGCAGTATTGAGCCGGTGGTGGTCACGAGGAGGACTGCGGTGAGCGAGACGAGCCCCAAGCTGCGCGCCGAGCTGGAGGGGATACCCACCTACAAGCCGGGCAAGCCGGCCGCGGTGGGCGGTCCCGTGGCCTACAAGCTGTCCTCCAACGAGAACCCCTACCCGCCGCTGCCGGGCGTGCTGGAGCGCGTCACGGCCCTCGCCGGGTCCTTCAACCGCTACCCGGACATGGCGTGCTCGGGACTGGTGCAGGAGTTGTCCGAGCGCTTCGGCGTCCCGGCCTCGCACATCGCCACGGGCACCGGCTCGGTCGGCGTCGCCCAGCAGTTGATCCAGTCGACGGCGGGACCGGGCGACGAGGTCATGTACGCGTGGCGGTCCTTCGAGGCGTATCCGATCATCACGCAGATCAGCGGCGCGACCTCGGTGCAGGTGCCGCTGACGGACGGCGATGTGCACGATCTGGACGCGATGGCCGAGGCGATCACCGAGCGGACCCGGCTGATCTTCGTCTGCAACCCCAACAACCCCACGGGCACCGTGGTGCGGCGGGCCGAGCTGGAGAGGTTCCTGGACCGCGTGCCCGGCGATGTCCTGGTGGTGCTCGACGAGGCCTACCGGGAGTTCATCCGCGACGCCGAGGTGCCGGACGGGATCGCGCTCTACCGGGAGCGGCCGAACGTCTGTGTCCTGCGCACGTTCTCCAAGGCGTACGGCCTCGCCGGGCTGCGGGTCGGCTTCGCGATCGCCCATGAGCCGGTGGCGGCGGCGCTGCGCAAGACGGCGGTGCCGTTCGGGGTGAGCCAGATAGCGCAGGAGGCGGCGATCGCCTCGCTGCGGGCCGAGGACGAGCTGCTCGGCCGGGTGGGTTCCCTGGTCTGCGAGCGCGACCGGGTGGTCGGGGGGCTGCGTGCCCAGGGCTGGACGGTGCCGGAGACGCAGGCCAACTTCGTGTGGCTGAGGCTGGGCGAGCAGACGGCCGCCTTCGCGGCGGCGTGCGAGCGGGCGGGCGTCGTGATCCGGCCGTTCCCGGGCGAGGGGGTGCGGGTGACGATCGGGGAGACCGAGGCCAACGACATCTTCCTCAAGGTGACGGAAGGGTTCCGCAAGGAGCTGTAGCGGGTGACATCGGTCACCCGCTCCGCGAGGTCCAGGGTGATATCCGCAGGTCAGCGCTTGTGGCGTGGCGCCGTCGGTCGGATGTGGCGAGGGGGTTCCCCGGAGTAAGGGGGACCCCCTTCACGCGTCGAAAATCTGTGCGCCATAATTGCTTGTGAATGTGAACGCTTTCACAAGCGGCTGAGTAAGGAGCGGTGACGTGGACCTGGCTTTGGCGCCGGAGACCCTGGCGCGCTGGCAGTTCGGCATCACGACCGTCTACCACTTCCTGTTCGTGCCCCTGACGATCTCGCTGGCCGCGCTGACCGCCGGACTCCAGACCGCGTGGGTGCGCACAGAGAAGGAGAAGTACCTCCGGGCGACGAAGTTCTGGGGCAAACTCTTCCTGATCAACATCGCGATGGGTGTCGTCACCGGCATCGTGCAGGAGTTCCAGTTCGGCATGAACTGGTCGGACTACTCCCGCTTCGTCGGTGACGTCTTCGGCGCGCCCCTGGCGTTCGAGGCCCTCATCGCCTTCTTCTTCGAGTCCACCTTCATCGGCCTGTGGATCTTCGGCTGGGACAGGCTGCCGAAGAGGATCCATCTGGCCTGTATCTGGATGGTCTCGATCGGCACGCTGCTGTCGGCGTACTTCATCCTCGCGGCCAACTCCTGGATGCAGCACCCCGTCGGCTACCGGATCAACGAGGCGAAGGGCCGGGCGGAACTCACCGACTTCTGGCGCGTCCTCACCCAGAACACCGCTCTCAACCAGGTCTTCCACAGCTTCTCGGCGGCCTTCCTGACGGGCGGCGCCTTCATGGTGGGGATCGCGGCCTTCCACCTGATGCGCAAGAAGCACATCCCGGAGATGCGGACCTCCCTGCGTCTCGGCCTGGTCACCCTGGCGGTCGGCGGACTGCTCACCGCGGTCAGCGGCGACACCCTCGGCAAGGTCATGTACGAGCAGCAGCCGATGAAGATGGCCGCGGCCGAGGCGCTGTGGGACGGCGAGAAGCCGGCACCCTTCTCCGTGTTCGCGTACGGGGACGTCGACCAGGGCCACAACGAGGTCGCCCTGGAGGTCCCCGGCCTGCTGTCCTTCCTGGCGCACAGCGACTTCGAGTCGTACGTGCCCGGCATCAACGACACCAATGAAGCCCTCCGGCAGAAGTTCGGCCCCGGTGACTACAAGCCCATCGTCCCCGTCGCCTACTGGGGCTTCCGCTGGATGATCGGCTTCGGCATGGCGTCGTTCTCCCTCGGTCTGGTCGGGCTGTGGCTCACGCGCAAGAGGTTCTTCCTGCCGGCCGCCCTGCGGACCGGGGAGGACGAGGTGCCGCGTCTGGTGCTGTTCAGGAGCCCCCTCGGCGCCAAGCTCACCCGGCTCTACTGGCTCCTGGCGCTGTGGACCATGGCGTTCCCGCTGATCGCCAACTCCTGGGGCTGGATCTTCACCGAGATGGGCCGCCAGCCTTGGGTCGTGTACGGCGTGATGCAGACGCGGGACGCGGTCTCCCCCGGCGTCTCCCAGGCCGAGATCCTCACCTCGATGATCACCTTCACGCTGCTGTACGCCGTCCTCGCCGTCGTCGAGGTCAAGCTGCTGGTGAAGTACGTGAAGGCCGGTCCGCCCCAGCTGACCGAGGCCGACCTCAACCCGCCCACGAAGATCGGCGGCGACTCCCGTGACGCCGACAAGCCGATGGCCTTCTCGTACTAGGCCGAGGGAGCTGCACAGTCATGGAACTGCACGATGTCTGGTTCGTCCTCATCGCCGTCCTGTGGATCGGCTACTTCTTCCTGGAGGGCTTCGACTTCGGGGTCGGCATTCTGACCAAGCTGCTGGCCCGCGACCGGCCCGAGCGGCGGGTGCTCATCAACACCGTCGGGCCCGTCTGGGACGGCAACGAGGTGTGGCTGCTCTCCGCGGGCGGCGCGACCTTCGCCGCCTTCCCGGAGTGGTACGCCACGCTCTTCTCCGGCTTCTATCTGCCTCTGCTGCTCATCCTGGTCTGCCTCATCGTGCGCGGCGTGGCCTTCGAGTACCGGGCCAAGCGGCCCGAGGAGAACTGGCAGCGCAACTGGGAGCACGCGATCTTCTGGACCTCGCTGCTCCCCGCGTTCCTGTGGGGTGTGGCCTTCGGCAACATCGTGCAGGGCGTGAAGATCGACCGGAACTTCGAGTACGTCGGCAACCTCGGGGATCTGCTCAACCCCTACGCGCTGCTCGGCGGTCTGGTCACGCTGACGCTGTTCACCTTCCACGGCGCGGTGTTCACAGCCCTCAAGACCGTCGGCGACATCCGGGAACGGGCGCGGAAACTGGCGGGCAAGACCGGTCTGGTGACCGCCGTGTCGGCGCTGGTCTTCCTGCTCTGGACGCAGATCGACAGCGGTGACGGCAAGAGCCTCGTCGCCCTGGTCGTGGCCGTCGGCGCCCTCGTCGCGGCTCTGGTGGCGAACCAGGCCGGGCGGGAGGGCTGGTCCTTCGCCCTCTCCGGCCTCACCATCGTGGCCGCCGTCTCGATGCTCTTCCTGACCCTCTTTCCGAACGTCATGCCGTCCTCGCTCGACGCGGACTGGAGCCTCACGGTGACCAATGCCTCGTCGAGCCCGTACACCCTGAAGATCATGACCTGGTGCGCGGCCATCGCCACGCCGGTCGTCATGGTCTACCAGGGGTGGACCTACTGGGTCTTCCGCAAGCGGATCGGTACGCAGCACATCGCTGAGCCCGCGCACTGAGTTTTGCAGTTGGGGTGTGTTTCATGGGAAACGCCTGTTTCACGTGAAACACGCTCCTTGAGAAGAGGGTGTGTTTCACGTGAAACCGATCGACCCGCGTCTCCTCCGATACGCCCGCTCCACCCGCCGCTTCCTGATGGCGGTCGTCGGACTGGGAGCCGTCGGAGCGGTGCTGGTGATCGCCCAGGCGATGCTCATCGCCGAGGTGGTGGTCGGGGCGTTCGAACAGGGTCGGCTCGTCGCGGAACTCGGCACGCCCCTGCTGCTGCTGGTGGCTGTGGCGATCGGCCGCGCGCTGGTCTCCTGGCTCACGGAGCTTTCCGCGAACCGGGCCAGCGCCGCGGTGAAGTCGGAACTGCGGGGCCAATTGCTGGAGAGGGCGGCCCGGCTGGGTCCCGGGTGGCTGAGCGGGCAACGGACCGGATCGCTGATCGCGCTCGCCACCCGAGGGATTGACGCCCTCGACGACTACTTCTCTCGCTATCTGCCGCAGTTGGGCCTCGCGGTGGTCGTCCCGATTGCGGTGCTGGCGCGGATCGTGACCGAGGACTGGGTGTCCGCCGCGATCATCGTCGGCACCCTGCCGCTGATCCCCGTCTTCATGGTGTTGATCGGCTGGGCCACCCAGTCGCGGATGGACCGCCAGTGGCGACTGCTGTCCCGACTGTCCGGGCACTTCCTGGACGTCGTCGCGGGGCTGCCCACGCTCAAGGTGTTCGGGCGGGCCAAAGCGCAGACGGAGTCGATCCGGCGGATCACCGGCGAATACCGGCAGGCGACCATGCGGACGCTGCGGATCGCCTTCATCTCGTCGTTCGCGTTGGAGTTGCTCGCGACGCTCTCGGTGGCCCTGGTCGCGGTGACGATCGGCATGCGGCTGGTGCACGGCGAGATGGACCTGTACACCGGCCTGGTCATCCTCGTGCTCGCGCCCGAGGCCTATCTCCCGCTGCGGCAGGTCGGAGCGCAGTTCCACGCGGCCGCCGAAGGGCTCGCCGCCGCCGAGGAGATCTTCGAAGTGCTGGATACGCCGGTGCCGGCGGGTGGCACGGACGCGGTGCCGGCGGGCGGCGTGGCCTTCGAGAGCGTGAGGGTCCGCTACCCCGGACGCTCCGTCGACGCCGTCTCGGACGTGTCCCTCGCCGTCGCCCCCGGAGAGACGGTGGCGCTCGTCGGACCGAGCGGCGCGGGCAAGTCGACCCTGTTGAACGCTCTCCTGGGCTTCGTCAGGCCGGTCGAAGGCCGGGTGAGCATCGGGGGAGCGGATCTCGCGGACGTCGATCTGGAACAGTGGCGCTCCCGGATCGCCTGGGTGCCGCAGCACCCGCACCTCTACGCCGGCACGATCGCCGAGAACGTACGGCTGGCACGCCCCGACGCCGATGACGCCGCCGTCCGCCGGGCGCTCGGGGACGCGGGCGCGCTGGAGTTCGTGGACGCGCTTCCGGACGGTGCCGGGACGGTGCTCGGCGAGGACGGGGCCGGACTGTCCGCTGGCCAGCGTCAGCGGCTCGCACTGGCGCGGGCGTTCCTCGCGGACCGGCCCGTGCTGCTGCTGGACGAGCCGACGGCCGCGCTCGACGGGGCGACGGAGGCGGGGGTCGTGGCGGCCGTACGGCGCCTGGCGGCCGGCCGGACCGTCCTGCTGGTGGTGCACCGTCCGGCGCTGCTGGCGGTGGCGGACCGGGTGGTGCGGCTCAAGGCGACGGAGGCGGCGACCGACGCGGCGTCACGGGAACCCGGGGCGGTGGCCGCCCCTCGGGGCCTCGGGGCCGTCCTGGAGAAGCCCGTGGCCTTCGAGGCGCCGCAAGGGGCGCGGACCGTCGTCGGCAAGGGCGAGGCGCTCGCCCGGGTCCGTGGCATGGCCGGTGCCCGGCGGGAACGTCTCGGTCTCGCACTGCTCCTCGGCAGCCTGGCTCTCGGCAGCGCCGTCGGTCTCATGGCCACCTCCGGATGGCTCATCTCGCGCGCCTCGCAACAACCACCGGTGCTCTATCTGATGGTGGCCGTGACCGCGACCCGGGCCTTCGGCATCGGGCGGGCCGTGTTCCGGTATGCCGAGCGGCTCGTGTCGCACGACGCCGTGCTGCGGATGCTCGCCGACACCCGGGTCGCCGTCTACCGGCGGCTGGAGCGGCTGGCGCCCGCCGGACTGCGCACCACCCGTCGCGGCGACCTGCTGACGCGGCTCGTCGCCGACGTGGACGCCCTCCAGGACTACTGGCTGCGCTGGCTGCTGCCCACCGTGTCCGCCGTCGTCGTCTCCACGGGATCCGTCGCGTTCACGGCGTGGCTGCTGCCCGAGGCGGGGGCGGTCCTCGCCGTCGGGCTGATCGCGGCCGGTGTGGGAGTTCCGCTGGTAACGGGCGTCGTGGCGCGCCGGGCCGAGCGCCGCCTGTCCCCCGCTCGGGGGGTGCTCGCCACCCGCGCGGCCGACCTGCTCACCGGTACCGCCGAACTGACGGTCGCGGGTGCCCTGCCCGCCCGTACGGCCTCGGTCCGGGAGGCCGACTCCGTGCTCACCCGGATCGCCTCGCGCGCCGCGACCGCCACCGCGCTCGGCGGCGGGCTGACCGCGCTCGTCTCGGGACTGACGGTGGCTGCCGCCGCTCTCGTGGGTGCGCAGGCCGTCGACGCGGGACGGCTGAGCGGCGTGACCATGGCCGTGGCCGTCCTCACCCCGCTCGCCGCCTTCGAGGCTGTCCTGGGCCTGCCGCTCGCCGTCCAGTACCGGCAGCGGGTGCGCGCAAGCGCTGAGCGCGTGTACGAGGTCCTGGACTCTCCCGAGCCGGTGCGGGAGCCGGAGCGGCCTCGCCGGGCGCCGGGATCGCCGTTCCCGCTCGTCGTCAAGGGGCTGTCCGCCCGGTACGAGGGGCAGGGCCGGGACGCGCTGACCGGTGTCGATCTCACCGTGGAGCAGGGCCGCCGGATCGCCGTCGTCGGGGCTTCCGGTTCCGGTAAGACGACGCTCGCTCAGGTGCTGCTGCGGTTCGTGGACCCCGGTGCGGGCTCGTACACGCTCGGCGGGGTGGACGCCTGCGCCCTCGACGGGGACGACGTACGGCGCATGGTCGGGCTGTGCGCACAGGACGCGCACCTCTTCGACAGTTCGGTCCGCGAGAACCTGCTGCTGGCGAGGAAGGACGCGACCGAGGACGACCTGCGCGACGCGCTCGCCGGGGCCCGGCTGCTGGAGTGGGCCGACGGGCTGCCCGACGGGCTCGACACTCTTGTGGGCGAGCACGGCGCACGGCTCTCCGGCGGGCAGCGTCAGCGACTCGCCCTCGCCCGCGCGCTCCTCGCCGACTTCCCCGTTCTGGTGCTCGACGAGCCCGCCGAACATCTCGACCTGCCGACCGCCGACGCGCTCACCGCGGACCTGCTGGCGGCCACCGAAGGCCGTACGACGCTCCTCATCACCCACCGGCTCGCCGGACTCGACGCGGTGGACGAGGTGGTCGTCCTGGACGAGGGCCGGGTCGTGCAGCGCGGCACGTACGGGGAGTTGGCCGCGGGAGAGGGACCGCTGCGTGAGATGGTCGGGCGGGAGGAAGCGGCGGAACTGCTCGTGGGGGCGCGCTGAGAACGCTTCGTTCCCCTCCACCGGCGTGGCGGTCCCGCATCCTCCTGGCCGAGCGCCCGGCAGGGCTCGCGCTCGGCCGTTCGAGTCGCTGATCCCCCAGGCGTACGACCAGAACAGGACCGGGGGCGGTCGGCCGCGCAAGGATCGCTGACATGCGCTCATCTCGCCGTCGGCCGCCGCTGGTTCCGGTCCTGATGTGTGCGGTGGCGGTGCTGGTGGCCCGGCCCGCGACCGCCGGCGGGGACCCGGGCGGTGACGGCCCGGACGGACCCGGCTCCGGGTTCAGCGCGCAGGTGGCGCGGCTGTACGAGGAAGCGGCCGTGGCGACCCAGCGGTACGAGGCGGGGCGTCTCGAGTCGGAGAGACAACGGGCCAAGGTCCAGCGGCTGGAGCAGCTCCTCGACCGTGAGCGGCAGGAGATCACCGTGCTGCGCGAGGACCTGGGCCGGATCGCGCGCGCCCAGTACCGCGGCAGCGGTGGACTGCCGGTCGCCGCCCAACTCGTCCTGTCGAGCAACCCCGACGAGCTGATGCGGGGCCGGCACGTCCTGTCGCGGACGAACGTCGTCGTGGACAACGCGATCGCCAAGAGCCGACGGGCCGAGACCCGGCTGGCCGCCGACGAGGCGAGGGCCGCGCGGGTCCGGCAGACCCTGGAGCGGCACAACGCCGAACTCGCCGTGCTGCGCACCGGCATCCAGCGGAAGCTGGAACAGGCGCGGTGGCAGTTGCAGGGGCAGGCGGACGCCTCGGTCGCCGCGGGTTCCTGCCGTGGTGCCGAGCGGCTCGACCGGCCGCCGGCGCGCGACCGGCGGGAGTGGGTCGCGCCGGTCGACGGCTACACCCTGTCCGCGCGCTTCGGCAGCGGCGGCGCCCGCTGGGCCAGTCGGCACACCGGGCAGGACTTCGCGGTACCGATCGGCACCCCGGTGAAGGCGGTCGGCGCGGGCCGTGTGGTGCGGGTGTCGTGCGGCGGCGCCTTCGGCATCGAGATCGTGCTCCGGCACGCCGACGGCTACTACACGCAGTACGCCCATCTGGCGTCCGTGGGCGTCGACCAGGGCGAGAGCGTGACGACGGGGCAGTCGATCGGTCAGTCGGGCACCAGCGGCAACTCCACGGGACCGCATCTGCATTTCGAGGTACGGGTCACTCCGGACATGGGGTCGGCGGTCGACCCGGTGCCGTGGCTGGCGGCACGCGGGACGCCCGTCGGATAGTCCTGGCTCGGTTTCAGGCCCGGAGCCGCTCGGCGACCAGCTGCTCGATGACGACGGCGACCCCGTCGTCGTTGTTGGCGACGGTCTGCCCGGAGGCCGCCGCGATCACGTCCGGGTGCGCGTTGCCCATGGCGTAGGAACGGCCCGCCCAGGTGAGCATCTCGACGTCGTTCGGCATGTCCCCGAACGCGACGACCTCTTCGTGTGAGATGCCCCGCTCCGCGCAGCACAGGGCGAGCGTGCTCGCCTTGGAGACTTCGGGTCCGCTGATCTCCAGCAGCGCGCTGGGGCTGGAGCGGGTGACGTTGGCACGGTCGCCGATGGCCAGCCGAGCCAGGGTGAGGAAGGCGTCGGGGTCGAGCGTGGGATGGAACGCGAGGATCTTCAGCACCGGCTCACCGGCCCCCGGGGCGTCCGGCGCCAGCAGCCGCTCGGCCGGCGCGAGGGCGTCGGGGACCTCCAGATGCATCCGGGGATATTCCGGCTCCTGGTAGAAGCCGTACGTCTGCTCGACCGCGTACATGGTCCCGGGTGCCGCCTCGCGCAGCAGCCGTACGGCTTCCAGCGCGTTCTCCCGGGCCAGCTCGCGCACCTTCACGAACCGGTGGGCGCCGGGGCCGCCGTGCAGATCGACCACGGCGGCGCCGTTGCCGCAGATCGCCAGGCCGTGCCCGTGGACGTGGTCGCTCACGACGTCCATCCAGCGGGCGGGGCGGCCGGTGACGAAGAAGACCTCGATGCCCGCCTTCTCGGCGGCGGCGAGGGCAGCGACGGTACGCGGGGAGACCGACTTGTCGTCGCGCAGCAGGGTCCCGTCGAGATCGGTGGCGATCAGCCGCGGCGGGGTGGCGGCGGCCGGGGTCTCGGGCTGTCGAGTCACTGAGGTCACCCGGTCATTCTCCCGTATCCGTCCGCACGACCGTGCGAGAGCCCGCACAGATGAGTCGGAGCGGGCGACGTCCCAGGTCGGCGGGGGTGACCGGGGCCGAGATCAGCGCAGCTGCGCCGGGGCCTCCATGGCGATCCGCTCGAAGATCTTGTCGTCCGCGGCGAAGTCGGAGTCCGGGATGGGCCAGTGGATGACGATCTCCGTGAAGCCCAGCGCCTGGTAGCGGCCGGCGAAGTCCACGAAGGCGTCGAGGGACTCCAGCGGTCGGCCCCGGTCCGGGGTGAACCCGGTGAGCAGGATCTTGTCCAGGGTGCTCACGTCCCGTCCGAGCGCCACACAGGCGTCCGTGAGCTTCTCGATCTGGCCGCGGACGGCCTCGACCGACTGTTCCGAGGTGCCGTTCTCGAACAGCTTGGGGTCGCCGGTGGTCACCCAGGCCTGGCCGTGGCGCGCGGCGAGCTTCAGGCCGCGCGGGCCGGTCGCGGCGACGGCGAAGGGCAGTCGGGGGCGCTGTACGCAGCCGGGGATGTTGCGCGCCTCGTGCGCCGAGTAGAAGTCACCCTCGTAGGACACCGAGTCCTCGGTGAGCAGCCGGTCGAGAAGGGGCACGAACTCGGCGAAGCGGTCCGCCCGCTCGCGCGGGGTCCACGGGTCCTGCCCGAGGGCGGTGGCGTCGAAGCCGGTGCCACCGGCCCCGATACCGAGGCTGACCCGGCCACCGGAGATGTCGTCCAGCGAAATCAGGTCCTTGGCGAGGGTCACCGGGTGTCGGAAGTTCGGAGAGGTCACCAGGGTGCCCAGACGCAGGCGCTCGGTGGCGGACGCGGCGGCGGTGAGCGTCGGGATGGCACCGAACCAGGGGCCGTCGCGGAAGCTGCGCCAGGACAGGTGGTCATAGGTGTACCCGGTGTGGAAGCCGAGCTGCTCGGCCCGTGTCCAGGACGAACGGCCGCCCTCGTGCCAGCGGCGGTACGGGAGGATCACGGTGCTCAGTCGCAGACTCATGGCATCGAGCGTATGCGCCGACGGTGTTTCACGTGAAACAGTTACCGGGCGCGCCGGGCCAGCCACGGGGTGAGTCCGACCAGGATGAACTCCTTGTGTACGCGATCGCCCGGCAGCGGCACCATCAGGAACTGGCTCGGTGGAAAGCGCCGGCGCTTCACCCAGGCGTGGCCGTCGTAGAGGGAGCGGAGGAAGGCCGGTACGTCGTCGCGGGCGACGTCGGGGCACTCCACGCCGTCGACGGTGATCAGGGCGTCGTCGTCCGGATAGAGCCGTACGCGCACATGAGGCCGACCGCCCAGGTCGACCTGCGCCTCGTGGGGGAGGGAGCCGTCCGGGTCGACGGTGACGCCGACGCCTGCCGCGGTGCGGCGGGAGGTCCGGTCGGCGCCGATGTCATGAGTGACCTCGATCTCGAGTGCGTACTCGGCGGCGATGGCGCGCAGCGCGGTGACGGCGGCCTCGGTGGTGGGGAACTGGTCCATGACTCCGATCTTGCCGAACGAAGCTCAGTGCGACCCGGCAAAGCACAGGTATCGCGGCGGTACGGCCTTCGTCAGCCAGACGCCGTTCGCGCTCACGTGGAAGACGTGACCGTCGCGCCGCATGGCCTCCGCGTCCACGACGAGCACCACCGGCCGCCCTCGGCGGGCGCCGACCCGGTTCGCGGTCTCCCGGTCGGCGGAGAGATGCACGTCGTGCCGGTTCATGGGCCGCAGTCCCTCGGCCCGGATCGCGTCCAGACACCTGGCCACCGTCCCGTGGTACAGGTACGGCGGTGGGGTCGCCGGTGGGAGGCCGAGGTCCACGTCGATGCTGTGGCCCTGACTGGCGCGAATACGGGTGCCTTCGACCGCGAACCGCTTCTTGTCGTTCGCGGCGACGACGTGATCGAGTTCTTCCCGCGTGAAGTGGAACCCGTGGGCCGCGGCGGCCGCGATAAGCGTCTCGATCTCGACCCAGCCGGCCTCGTCCAGGCCGAGGCCGATGCGCTCGGGTTGATGGCGCAGATGCTTCGAGAGGTACTTCGACACCCGCACGGTGCGTCTTTCGTCCATTCGGTCAGCATGGCGGGCGAGATGCGGATCACGCATGGAATTCTGGTATCGATGTTTGATCCACAAGTAACTGCGGTTATCCACAGTCGAATTGGCGCTTCTGTGGACAACGGACGTGTGGTGCAGGGCAGTTCGTCGACAAGGGGCGAAACAGGCGGACTTGGGGCGGCCGTGCCCAAGGGAGCCGTGTGGAACCTCACTTCAATCCCCCTAGCAACTCTCCACCACCAAGTCCCCTACAGCGGCGGCTCGATCCGGGCGAGTCTCCTCAACGCCCCCGGTGCGAAGCGGGACAGCGCATGGGAGACCCTGGCCTCAGGCGTCACCGGGACCACCGCCTCGTTGCGGACGACGGCGCGCAGAATCGCTTTCGCGACCTTCTCCGGAGGGTAGTTGCGCAGTCCGTACATGCGCCTGGCGCGCTTCCGGCGGCGCTTCTCCTCCTCCGCGTCGACACCGACGAACGTCGCCGTGGCGGTGATTCCGGTGTTGACCAGGCCGGGGCAGATCGCCGTGACACCGATGTCCCGACCGGCCAGTTCGGCGCGCAGGCATTCGCTGAGCATCAGCACGGCCGCCTTGGACGCACTGTAAGCGGGCAGTGACCTGGAGGGCTGGAAGGCAGCCGCGGAGGCGGTGTTGACGATGTGGCCGCCCTGACCCCGGTCCGTCATCTGCTTCCCGAAGAGACGACAACCGTGAATGACTCCCCACAGGTTGACGTCCAGGACCTTGCGCCAGTCCTCCGGCGTGGTGTCGAGGAACGAACCCGACAGTCCTATGCCCGCGTTGTTCACCAGCACGTCCACCACGCCGTGTTCGGCGAGGACCTTCGCCGCGAGCTTCTCCATCGCCTGCCCGTCGGAGACATCCACCGTCTCCGCCCAGGCCTCCTCGGCCCCCGTGCGACGGGCCATCTCAGCGGTGAGGGAGGCGCTTTCGGCGTCGCGGTCGACGGCGATCACCCGCGCGCCCGCCTCGGCGAACGCGCACGCCGTCGCCCGTCCGATGCCGCTGCCCGCCCCGGTGACCAGCACCAACTGACCGCCGAACCGCTGGGCGTACGGGCCGGCCGCCTTCGGTGCCGGCGCAGCGCCCGGCGTATCGCCCTCGGTGTCGACCGAGTGCACAAAGTCCGTGATCCAGGAGGCCAGCTGATCGGGTCGCGTGCGCGGCACCCAGTGCTTCGCCGGAATCGTCCGGCGCGTCAACTGTGGCACCCACCGCTCCAGTTCGTCGTACAGCCGCTCGGACAGGAACGCGTCCCCCAGGGGCGTGATGAGCTGTACGGGCGCGTGCGCGTGGGCGTCCGGGCGCGGACGACGCAGCCGGGGCCGCACGTTGTCGCGGTACAGCCAGGCGCCGTGGGCGGCGTCGGAGGGCAGCGAGGACGTGGGGTAGTCGCCGCCGGGCACCTTCTCCAGCCGCCGCAGGATCGCCGGCCAGCGCTTGCCGAGAGGACCGCGCCAGGCCAGTTCGGGCAGCACGGGGGTGTGGAGCAGGTACACGTACCAGGACTTCGCCCCCTGACCCAGGAGCTGGCCGACGCGGCGCGGGGTGGGCCGGGTGAGGCGCTTGTCGATCCAGTGACCGAAGTGGTCGAGGGACGGGCCGGACAGCGACGTGAAGGACGCGATCCTGCCTCGGGTGCGCTCGACCGTGACGAACTCCCAGGACTGTACCGATCCCCAGTCGTGGCCGACCAGATGCACCGGACGGCCGGGGCTGACCGCGTCCGCGACCGCGAGGAAGTCGTCCGTCAGTTTCTCCAGGGTGAAGCCGCCCCGCAGCGGCCGGGGCGCGCTGGACCGGCCATGGCCCCGGACGTCGTACAGGACGACGTGGAAGCGGTCGGCCAGCCGGGACGCCACCTCGGACCACACCTCCTTGCTGTCCGGATAGCCGTGCACCAGGACGATCGTCGGCCGGCCGGGATCCCCGAGTTCGGCCACGCACAGCTCGATCCCGCCGGTCCGCACCCGGCGCTCGCGCGCACCTTCCAGCATCGTCACTTCTCCTCCGTCTTCCCTGCGCCCAGCGCCGCACATGCGGCGGATCGTCGTCCGGCCAGAAGGCGCTCTCCTCGCCGGTCCCGGGAGTCGGCGACCACCACGGTCCCCCACCAGGGTCTCCTGGAAGCCCGCGCCGTACCCCGGAATGCGGCGTCCATCACCTCCTTCCGAAGCGGATGGCCACCGAGCGGGCCCGAACATCTCCGCCGTCGTCATGCCACCCCCGTCCCACCGCACGCGCCGACTCGGTATGTGTCCGTGATTCGCCGGCCCGAATCTGGCACTTGTTAGAGAAAGCGTCAACAGGGCGGGGGTGAGGCGTCTGATCACCGGGTTCTGTAGCTCTCAGGATGGGGAACCTTTACGGGCCCGTACCTCTCGAGTCGGAGACCAGGACAGCTCTGCGGTCTGACGACCGGCGTGGTCCGCGTCACTATCGTCGAGGACGTGACTGTGATCGCGACCGAAAGCCTGAGTAAGCGGTTCCCCCGGGTGACCGCTCTTGACCGGCTCTCCGTGGACGTCGGACCCGGTGTGACCGGACTCGTCGGTGCCAACGGGGCCGGCAAGTCCACATTGATCAAGATCCTGCTGGGTCTGTCCCCCGCCTCCGAGGGCCGCGCCGAAGTGCTCGGACTCGACGTCGCGACCGAGGGCGCCGCCATCCGGGAGCGCGTCGGCTACATGCCGGAGCACGACTGCCTGCCGCCGGACGTCTCGGCCACCGAGTTCGTCGTGCACATGGCCCGCATGTCCGGCCTGCCGCCGACCGCCGCGCGTGAGCGCACCGCCGACACCCTGCGCCACGTCGGACTGTACGAGGAGCGCTACCGCCCGATCGGGGGCTACTCCACGGGCATGAAGCAGCGCGTGAAGCTCGCCCAGGCCCTGGTCCACGACCCGCAGCTGGTCTTCCTCGACGAGCCGACCAACGGCCTCGACCCGGTCGGCCGCGACGAGATGCTCGGCCTGATCCGCCGCATCCACACCGACTTCGGCATCTCGGTCCTGGTCACCTCCCACCTGCTGGGCGAACTCGAACGCACCTGCGACCACGTCGTCGTGGTCGACGGCGGCAAGCTCCTGCGCTCCAGTTCCACCACCGACTTCACCCAGACCACCACCACCCTCGCCATCGAGGTCACCGACACCGACGAGCACCCGGACGGCACCCGCGCGGTCCGTCAGGCGCTCCACGCGCGCGGAGTCGACGTCCTCGACGCCGACAGCGGCCTGCCCGGCGCGGGCCACGTCCTGCTGCTGACCGCGCAGGGCGAGGACACCTACGACGTCGTACGGGACGTGGTCGCCGACCTGGGCCTCGGCCTGGTGCGCATGGAACAGCGCCGGCACCACATCTCCGAGGTCTTCCACGACAGTGACGAGCAGCGGAAGGAGGCCGTCGGCCATGGCAGTTGAGCACCCGGTGACCACCCCCTCGGGCGACCAGACCCGCATCCACAACATCGGCTACCGCAGTTACGACGGCCCGCGCCTGGGCCGCGCCTACGCCCGCCGCTCCCTCTACTCGCAGTCCCTGCGCGGCGCCTACGGCCTCGGCCGCTCGGTGAAGTCCAAGGTGCTGCCCATGCTGCTGTTCGTGGTGATGTGCGTGCCCGCGGCCATCATGGTCGCCGTCGCCGTCGCCACGAAGGCCAGGGAACTCCCGCTGGACTACACCCGCTACGCGATCGTCATGCAGGCCGTCATCAGCCTCTACGTCGCCTCGCAGGCACCGCAGTCCGTCTCGCGCGACCTCCGCTTCAAGACCGTGCCGCTGTACTTCTCCCGGCCGATCGAGACCGCCGACTACGTCCGCGCCAAGTTCGCGGCGCTCGCCTCCGCCCTGTTCATCCTCACCGCCGCACCCCTGCTGGTGCTCTACGTCGGTGCCCTGCTGGCCAAACTCGACTTCGCCGACCAGACCGAGGGATTCGCCCAGGGACTCGTCTCCGTGGCACTGCTCTCGCTGCTCTTCGCCGGTCTGGGTCTGGTCATCGCGGCGGTCACCCCGCGCCGCGGCTTCGGCATCGCGGCTGTCATCGCCGTCCTGACCATCTCCTACGGCGCCGTCTCCACGCTCCAGGCCATCGCGGACGCCCAGGGCAGCACCGGAGCCATCCCCTGGATCGGCCTGTTCTCGCCCGTCACCCTCATCGACGGCGTGCAGTCGGCGTTCCTCGGCGCCAGCTCCGCCGCTCCGGGCGGGATCGGCCCCTCCGACGGGGAGGGCGCCGTCCACGTCCTCGTCTGCCTGGGCCTGATCGCCGCGTGCTACGGCCTCCTGATGCGCCGCTACAAGAAGGTGGGACTGTGACCACGCTCGCCCTCGACCACGTCTCCCGCTGGTTCGGCAACGTGGTCGCCGTCAACGACATCACCATGACCGTCGGTCCCGGAGTCACGGGCCTGCTCGGCCCCAACGGCGCCGGGAAGTCCACGCTCATCAACATGATGGGCGGTTTCCTCGCCCCCTCCACCGGCACCGTCACCCTCGACGGCCGGCAGGTGTGGCGCAACGAGGACATCTACCGGCACATCGGCATCGTCCCCGAGCGCGAAGCCATGTACGACTTCCTCACCGGCCGGGAGTTCGTCGTCGCCAACGCCGAGCTGCACGGCCTCGGCGCCAAGGCCGCCCAGAAGGCCCTGGCCACGGTCGAGATGGAGTACGCGCAGGACCGCAAGATCGAGACGTACTCCAAGGGCATGCGCCAGCGGGTGAAGATGGCCAGCGCCCTCGTCCACGACCCGTCGCTGCTCCTGCTGGACGAGCCCTTCAACGGCATGGATCCGCGCCAGCGCATGCAGCTGATGGACCTGCTGCGGCGCATGGGCGACGAGGGCCGCACCGTGCTGTTCTCCTCGCACATCCTCGAGGAGGTCGAGCAACTGGCCTGGCACATCGAGGTCGTCGTCGCCGGACGCCACGCGGCCAGCGGTGACTTCCGCAAGATCCGCCGGCTCATGACCGACCGACCCCACCGCTACCTCGTGCGTTCCAGCGACGACCGCGCGCTCGCGGCCGCGCTGATCGCCGACCCGTCGACCTCCGGCATCGAGGTCGACCTCGCCGAGGGAGCCCTGCGCATCCAGGCCGTCGACTTCGGCCGCTTCACCGCACTGCTGCCACGGGTCGCCAGGGACCACGGCATCAGGCTGCTCACGGTCTCGCCGTCCGACGAGTCCCTCGAGTCCGTGTTCTCGTACCTGGTCGCGGCGTAGGAGGCCGAAGATGTACGACCCCACAGTCGCCCGACTCACGTACCGAGCCCTGCTCGGCCGACGCCGGGCCCTCATCCTCGGCGCGCTGCCGCTGCTGCTGATCGCCATCTCGGTGGTGGTGCGCGGCCTCGCCGGCGCCGATGACCAGACCGCTTCCGACCTGCTCGGCGGCCTCGCGCTCGCCACCATGGTGCCGATCATCGGCGTCATCGCCGGCACGGGCGCGATCGGGCCCGAGATCGACGACGGTTCCGTGGTGTATCTGCTCTCCAAGCCGCTGAAGCGGCCGACGATCATCTTCACCAAGCTCATCGTCGCCATCGCGGTGACGATGGTGTTCTCCGCGCTGCCCACCCTGATCGCCGGGTTCATCCTCAACGGCAACGGCCAGCAGATCGCCGTCGCCTACACGGTCGCCGCTCTGGTGTCCTCCATCGCCTACGCCGCGCTGTTCCTGCTGCTGGGCACGGTCTCCCGGCACGCGGTGGTCTTCGGTCTCGTCTACGCCCTCGTCTGGGAGGCGCTGTTCGGTTCGCTGGTGCCGGGTGCGCGCACGCTCAGCGTCCAGCAGTGGTCGCTGGCCGTCGCCGACAAGGTCGCCGGCGGTGACCTGATCACCTCGGACGTCGGACTGACCACGGCGACCGTCCTGCTGGTGGCGGTGACGGTGCTGGCCACCTGGTACGCGGGACAGAAGCTGCGGGCGCTGACGCTGGCGGGGGAGGAGTAGGCGGCGGGACTCCTGCCAGGGGCCCTCGTGGGCCCCTGGAGGTGTTTTGACGGGGGCTTCACCTGTGCCCGGGCACACTGGGCCGACGGATACGGCCGTGAGGACGGCAGGAGGTCGGGATGGCGGACGAATCGGCGCGGTTCGGCGGTCGTGAGCGTGGGGAGGACCGCGGGCGGTCGGAGGACGGGCCGCAGGACCGGGCCCCGGACCGGGGCTCGGACGACGGCTTCGGTGATCTCGTTCTCGACGAGGACTTCGTCGGGGCCGCCGAGACCTCCGAGCCGTCCGCCCGTGCACGGATGCTTGCCGCGCGCTGGCGCGCGGAGGAGCCCGAGCCCCAGCCCTGGCGCTCGGACGAGCCGCCGGCGGGGTGGTTCTTCAGCAAGGCGCGCCGACGCAGGTGGCGCCGCCGCTAGGTGTATTGATCACGAGCGTCGTCGACAGTCACGGGTCTTGATCATGGCGAAGACCTCCGGTGTGGTGGAGCTGTCTAGGACTGCACCGCACGGAGGTCTTCGGGGTCCCACCGTCATGCCCGGTTGACCGTCTTCGGGAGACGGCTGCTGGTCGAACGTGTCCGCTCAGGTCGTCCGGTCGCACACGTGGCGGCCGAGATGGGCATCTCACGGGCCACCGCCCACAAGTGGATGCGCCGGTGGCGGTCCGAGGGCGAGGCCGGGCTGCACGACCGCTCCAGCCGGTCGCACAGGACGCCGCACCGCACCCCGGCCGCGCTGGAGGCCCGTGTCTGCGACCTGCGCCAGGCCCGCAAACTCGGCCCGGCCCGGATCGGGCCCGTCCTGGGCCTGCCCGCCTCGACCGTGCCCCGCATCCTGACCCGTCATGGCCTGCACCGCCGGCCTGGCTCGGCCCACCCACCGGCGAACCGATCCGACGCCAATGAGCGAGACCGACCCTGCGAACTGGTCCACGTCGACATCAAGAAACTCGGCAACATCCCCGACGGCGGCGGCTGGCGAACCGTCGGCAGGACGGCCGGCGACCACAACCGGCAGGCCACCACCGACGAGCGCCGCAACTGCAGGCCGGTGATCGGCTACAGCTACATCCACTCAGCCGTCGACGACCACTCCCGCCTGGCCTACAGCGAGGTCCTGCCCGACGAACGCCAACACACCGCCGCTGCCTTCTGGCAGCGGGCGAACGCGTTCTTCCAGACTTACGGCGTCACCGTCGAACGGGTGCTGACGGACAACGGCTCCTGCTACAAGTCCAAGCTGTTCACCCAGACGCTGACCGCGGCCGGCATCGCCCACAGGAAGATCCGTCCCTACCGGCCACAGACCGACGGCAAGGTCGAACGCTTCAACCGCACCCTCCTCGACGAATGGGCCTACATTCGGCCCTACACCTCAAACCACGAGCGGACCGAAGCCCTGACAGACTTCCTCCACACCTACAACCACCACCGCTGCCACACCGCACTCGACGGAAACCCGCCCATCAGCCGCGTCAACCACGCTGCGGGTCAATACAGCTAGGGCGTGTCGGACATACCTAGGGCGCGCCGTCCCGCCGGGGAGGACTCGGCCGACCCGAACCCGTGTATCCCGCGCTCGCACAGCTGTTTTATTCGGTGGCACCCGACTCGTCGCGTGGGCAGGATGGTTGTCGTCCGCGGCGCCGGGGATCCGGCGCCACACGCTGGGAGAGGAGCGGGGCGATGCCCATGCACGGCAGTACGTCCAGCTCCCGACAGGGCAGCCGACGGCGGTCTCCGGAGTAGTCACCTCTCCAAGGAGTCCGCCCCACGGGGAGCTGCCCGGGGCGGCCGCTTCGAGCACGCGATGTCGCTCTCGCGTGAGGCCGCCCACCCGGAGGATTGGCCGAGTGGTAAGGCACCGGCTTGCTAAGCCGTGGTCGGGGGTAACCCCGCGCACGTTCGATCCGTGCATCCTCCGCGGGACGTTGTCACTGCGACCGGGCCGGAGGTGTCGGCCTGGGGTATGTCGAGAAGGCTCGGGTCGGTTGGCGCCGGGGCCGGGGCGGGTCCGGGGCAGCGGTGCGGGTGCGTTGGGACTGGTCGCGCAGCTCCCCGCGCCCCTGGCCGGCCTCCGGCGACCGCGCGCTCGCCGTCCCCTGCGGCGGTGCCGCGGGCTACCGGCCGCCCGCGGCGGTCCCGCGCGCTCGCCGTCCCCCGCGGCGGTTCCGCGGGGTACCCGGCGCCGGGGCGCGGATGGTGTCGGTTGCCTGTCGGATGGTCGCGTCCGGCGCCCTGTGGCCGTGCCGACCCTGTTCGCCGTCCGGCCCCGGCCTCCCCGTCGCGCCCGACTATCCCAGCAGTGTTTCCAGTACCACCGCGATGCCGTCCTCCTCGTTGGAGGCGGTCACTTCGTCGGCTACTGCCTTCAGGTCCGGGTGGGCGTTGGCCATGGCTATGCTTCTGGCGGACCAGGCGAACATGGGGATGTCGTTGGGCATGTCACCGAAGGCGATCGTGTCCGCGGCCTTCAGGCCGAGGCGGCGGGCCGCCAGGGAAAGGCCGGTGGCCTTGGACAGGCCGAGGGGGAGCAGTTCCACGATCCCCGCGCCGGCCATCGCGACCGTGACGAAACCGCCCGCGGCCTGGCGGGCCGCCTCGGCCAGCTCGTCGTCCGACAGTCGGGGATGCTGTATGTAGATCTTGTTCAGCGGGGCCGACCAGAGGTCCGACGCGTCGGTGAACGGCGTCGACGGAAGCCTGCCGGTGACCGCATAACCGGGGCCGACCAGCACCTCCCCGTCCAGCCCGTCCCGGCTCGCCGCCAGGTACAGCGGGCCGACCTCCGCCTCGATCTTGGCCAGCGCCACCCCGGCCAGCTGCCGGTCCAGGGTCACCGAGGTCAGCAGGCGGTGTGCGCCGGCGTCGTAGACCTGAGCGCCCTGACCGCAGACTGCGAGGCCGTCGTAGCCGAGGTCGTCGAGGATGTGGCGGGTCCACGGGACGCTGCGGCCGGTCACGACGATGTGAGCCGCGCCCGCCGCGGTGGCCGCGGCGAGGGCGTCACGGGTGCGACGGGAGATCGACTCGTCGGAGCGCAGCAGCGTCCCGTCCAGATCGGTCGCGATCAAGCGGTACGGAGAACCCGGGGTGGCGGCCTCGCTCACTTGGCCACCGGCTCCAGGACTTCCCGGCCGCCGAGGTAGGGACGCAGTACCTCGGGCACGCGCACGGAGCCGTCGGCCTGCTGGTGGTTCTCCAGGATCGCCACGATCGTGCGCGGTACGGCGCACAGGGTGCCGTTGAGCGTGGCCAGCGGGCGGACCTGCTTGCCCTCGCGGACGCGGATCGACAGGCGACGGGACTGGAACTCGGTGCAGTCCGAGGTCGAGGTCAGCTCGCGGTACTTGCCCTGGGTCGGGATCCAGGCCTCGCAGTCGAACTTGCGCGCGGCCGAGGAGCCGAGGTCACCGGAGGCGACGTCGATCACGCGGAACGGCAGCTCCAGCGAGGTCAGCCACTGCTTCTCCCACTCCAGCAGGCGCTGGTGCTCGGCCTGCGAGTCCTCCGGAGTGACGTAGGTGAACATCTCCACCTTGTCGAACTGGTGGACGCGGAAGATGCCCTTGGTGTCCTTGCCGTGCGAGCCGGCCTCGCGGCGGAAGCACGGGGAGAAGCCCGCGTAGCGCAGCGGCAGCCGCTCGGCGTCGATGATCTCGTCCATGTGGTACGCGGCGAGGGCGACCTCGGAGGTGCCGACGAGGTAGAGGTCGTCCTTGTCGAGGTGGTACACGTCCTGGGCCGCCTGGCCGAGGAAGCCGGTGCCCGCCATGGACTGCGGGCGGACCAGGGCGGGGGTCAGCATCGGCGTGAAGCCGGCCGCCGTGGCCTGGGCGATCGCCGCGTTGACCAGGGCCAGCTCGAGCAGGGCACCGATGCCGGTGAGGAAGTAGAAGCGCGATCCGGAGACCTTCGCACCGCGCTCGACGTCGATGGCGCCGAGCAGCTGACCGAGTTCCAGGTGGTCCTTGGGCTCGAAGCCCTCGGCGCCGAAGTCCCGGATGGTGCCGTGCGTCTCCAGCTCGACGAAGTCCTCCTCGCCGCCCACGGGCACCTCGGGGTGCACGAGGTTGCTGAGCTGGAGGACGAGCTCCTGGGTCTGGGTGTCGGCCGCGTCGCGCTCGGCGTCGGCGGCCTTGACGTCCGCGGCGAGCTGGCTCGCCTTCTTCAGCAGCTCGGCCTTCTCGTCCGGGGAGGCCTTGGGGATGAGCTTGCCGAGCGCCTTCTGCTCGGCACGCAGCTCGTCGAAGCGGACGCCGGACGACCTGCGCCGCTCGTCGGCGGACAGGAGAGCGTCGACGAGCGCGACGTCCTCTCCACGGGCGCGCTGGGACGCGCGCACACGGTCGGGGTCCTCACGGAGCAGGCGAAGGTCAATCACATGCTCAAGGCTACCGGTGCGGGGTGACGCCTCACGACTGACTATCGGGGAGCGTGCCTTATGGTCCGCTATGGGGGGATTGCTCCATGTTTCCCTGGAGCGGGCCCCCGGGGTCAAGGGAAGTCGTCTCAAACCCTGGACGGGCGGCGGTGCGGCGGGGTGTTGACTCGATTTCCTTGCGCGGGGCGGGACTTGGGGGTGGGTTGTCCACAGGAGTCCCCAGCGGGAAAAAGTTATCCACAGGCTGTGCGAAAGATCTGTGGACACCAGATTCGATCATTCCGAAGGGGCCCGACCACAGGTGAATTCCTTCGTCAAACCCCTCTCGCGCCCACTTTGGGGTGAAAGTAGGTGGCCCCAAGGGCTCGATTGAGCGAAACAGGTGGACGAAGGGTGACCTGAGAGGGTGAGGGCCCACTTGATGGATGTAGGGCGATTTGTCGATCGAATGGCGCTTAGGTGTCGACTTGTCCCCAGGTCGAGATACCGCCCTGTGGATAACTCCTGTGGATAACGAAGATATGCAGGTAGGTCCGGCGGTGCGGCACGGGTAGGGCGCGGGTGAGGCAGACGCGGGGCACGCGTGAGCCACCCGTCGCCTTCCCGTAACCCGGTCCGCCCCAGGCCCGACCCGGTCTAGAACCGGCCGTCCTGGCAGCGCGTGACCCATTCCGCCGCCGCCATGAACTCGCCCTCCGACGTTCCCGGCAACGGCGCCGGCACCTGCGCCGCGGTCACGTCCGCGCGCGGATAGGAGCCGAGGAAACGCACATCGCGGCAGATACGCTTCAGGCCCATGAGCGCCTCGGCCATCCGTCGCTCGGAGATATGACCGGCCGCGTCGATGCAGAAGCAGTAGTTGCCGATGCCGGCGCCGGTCGGCCGCGACTGGAGCACCATCAGGTTGATGCCACGGGTGGCGAACTCGCCCAGCAGGTCGCGCAGCCCACCCGGATGGTCGTCTCGCTGCCACAGCACGACGGACGTCTTGTCGGCGCCGGTCGGCGCGGCGGGCCGGGCCGGGCGGCCCACCAGCACGAAGCGCGTCTGCGCGTTCTCCGCGTCGTGGATCTCGGTCTCCATCGCCTCGAGGCCGTAACGGGCCGCCGCGAACTCGCCCGCGAAGGCGGCGTCGTAACGGCCCTCCTGGACCAGGCGTGCGGCGTCCGCGTTCGAGGCGGCCGACTCCCACACGGCGTCCGGGAGATGGGCCTTCAGCCAGTTGCGCACCTGCGGCTGCGCGGCGGGGTGGGCCGAGACCGTCTTGATCTCCGACAGCTTCGTGCCCGGCCTGACCAGCAGCGCGAAGGTGATCGACAGCAGCACCTCGCGGTAGATCATCAGCGGCGAGCCCGCGACCAGCTCGTCGAGGGTCGTGGTGATGCCGCCCTCGACCGAGTTCTCGATCGGCACGAACGCCGCCTCGGCCTCGCCGGTGCGGACCGCGTCGAGGGCGGACTGCACGGACACATACGGAATCAGCTGCCGGGTGGCCGCCTCCGGAAGCGTGCGCAGGGCCACCTCAGTGAAGGTGCCCTCGGGGCCGAGATACGCGTAGCTCGCTGGCATGGCCTCACCCTAATGGGCTCTCGAGAAACGAGGGACGCGCCTCTCACATGCGCCCCTCACGCGAGTGAACCGGGCGTGACCTGCGCCCGGCGCGACTCACCCCTCCAGCAACCGCTGCCCCACGAACTCGCCCTCAGCCGCCCCGCCCGGCACCGCGAACAGGCCGCTCGACTCATGGCGGATGTACTTCGACAGCGCGTCCCCGCGGTCCAGCTTGCGCTGCACAGTGACGAAACCGCGCAGCGGATCGGCCTGCCAGCAGACGAACAGCAGCCCCGCGTCCGGCATCCCGTCGGCGTCGATGCCGTCGTGGTAGGAGAACGGCCGGCGCAGCATCGCCGCGCCCCCGTTCTGGTCAGGGCGTGTGATCCGGGCGTGGGCGTTGATCGGGACGACCAGGTCGCCGTTGGCGTCGGTCTTCTCCAGGTCCATCTCGGCGGTCTCGGCGCCCCCGGACAGCGGTGCACCGTCGGCCTTGCGGCGCCCGATGACCTGCTCCTGAGCCGTTACCGACAGCTGCTCCCAGTCATCGAGGAGCATGCGGATCCGGCGTACGACGGCGTAGGACCCGTTGGCCATCCAGGCCGGGTCGTTCGACCCGGACTCCGGCACGAAGATCCGCTCGGCGAAGTCGGCCTCCGTCGGCTTCGGATTGCGCGTGCCGTCCACCTGGCCCATCAGATTCCTGGCCGTCATGGGCCGAGCGGTCGCGCCCGGCGTCCGGTTGAAGCCGTTCATCTGCCAGCGGACCTTCGCCGCGCTGCCCGCGTCCTTCTGGATCGCGCGCAGGGCGTGGAAGGCCACCAGGGCGTCGTTCGCCCCGATCTGCACCCACAGGTCGCCGTTGCTGCGGGACTTGTCGAGCCGGTCGGAGGAGAAGTCGGGCAACGGGTCCAGGGCGGTCGGACGCTGTTCCTCCAGGTTGGTGCGGGCGAAGAAGCTGTGGCCGAAGCCGAAGGTGATCGTCAGGGAGGATGGGCCCGCGTCCCGCGCCACGTCGGTGTCGTCCTGCGCCGCGGGCTCGCCCGCCATCAGTCGCCGGGCCGTCTCCGACCAGCGGCGCAGCAGTGCCGCGGCCTCCTTGCGGCCCGCGCTGGCCGCGAGGTCGAAGGCGACGAGATGGCCGCGGGCCTGGAGTCCCTGGGTGATGCCGGGCTGATGTTTCACGTGGAACATCGCCCGGTCGGACCCGATCGAGGACAGCGGGGCGGCCTGCGCGGGAGCCGCGGCATACCCGGCGGCGCCGCCCGCGCCACCGACCACGAGTCCGGTGGCGCCGGCAGTGCCCAGCAGCCTGCGTCGCGTCAGGCCCGCCGCGGGTGTCCCGGGGGACAGGGGCTTCTCCGAGGCCTTGGGAAGGGTCTGGTCAGACATGGGTGGTTCAGCCGATCTGCGCGTTCTTGGAGACGGTCACCTGGTCGATGTCGGAGGTCCGCACGGTCACGGCGATCTGCCATTCGCCGGCCATGGGGATCTGCACTCCGCTCGCCGACCAGTGGCCGGTGGTGATGTGGTCGGGGGTGACGGGCAGCGGCCCGATCTTCTCGGTTTCGAGAGTGAAGGCGACCTTCACCTCGGGGAGGTCGAAGGCGCGCCCGTTGGGGCGGGTCACGTAGACGTGCATCTCGTTGGCACCGGTCCGCGCGGGGTCGATGTCGACGCTGACGACCCCCTTGCCGTCCGTGCCGCCGGTGTCGAAGGACATGTCCAGCGTCACGGCCCCCGAAGTGTCCGACGAGGCCGAGGACGAGGAAGCCGCCGTAGCCGCCTTGGCGTCCTGCTCCGTACGGCCCGGTTCGGTGGAGGTCAGTGCCGTGGTGACGGCGAGCAGGACGACGGCGACGCCCGCCTCGGCGAGCACCGAGCGGCGCAGCCCGAGCCGGTGGGGGTCTGCGTCGCGCAGCCGCTTCTGCCGCGCCGCGTCCATGGCGGCTCGCTGCCGCGCGAGCTGAGCGGTCCGCTCGGCGTCGGCGGACGCGGAACCTGACCCGTCCCCGCCGGTGCCCCCGGCCGCGTCCCCGGAGGGCGTCCGCGCGGCGGCCGGCTCGGTCACCGGGGCGGAGGCCTTCCCCGCGGCGGACGCCTTCGCTCCCGCTCCTGCCGTCTGCGCTCCCGTCCTCTCGATCTCGGCCGTCTCCGCTTCCGCCGTCCCCGCCCGTGCCGTCCTGGTCTCGGCCGTCTCCCCCAGCCGGTCGGTCCACCGCCGTGACATCCGGGCGACGCCGACCAGCAGCGCCACGAGCCCGATCTTGATGAGCAGGAGCTGCCCGTAGCGGGTCTCGGTGAAGGCCGACCAGGAGCCGAGCTGGCGCCACGACTGGTAGACGCCGGTCGCGACGAGGGCGACGACACTGGCGAAGGCGACCTGTGAGAACCGGCGGACGGCCGCCGCCTGCACCGGCGTGTCCCCCCGGTACAGCGCCACGAGGAGCGTGCCCAGCCCGCCCAGCCAGGTGGCGACGGCCAGCAGATGGACGACGTCCACCGGCATCGCGATGCCCGGCTGGAGTCCGGTGGAGGCGTGCTCGGCCATCGCCCAGCTCGCCGCGAGCCCGGCCGCCACGACGGTCCCGCCGATGGCGAGCCCGAAGGTCAGGTCCCTCTTCTCCTCCCCCTCCCGCTTGTCGTACGCGCCGAAGAGCACGGCGATGAACAGCGCGGCCGCGGCGAGGAGCAGCAGTCGGGAGACGAGCGCGGCACCCGTCTTGGTCTGGAGGACCTCACCGAGCAGTTCGAGGTCGACGACGTCGCCGAGTTCGCCTGAGCCGGTGTAGGAGCCGCGCAGGAGCAGCAGGAAGAGCGTGGCGGAGGTGAGCGCCAGCCAGCCGGAGACGACCAGCCGCTGCACCGCGCGCACGCCGGTGCCGCCGGGCCAGCAGCCCAGGACGAATGCGGCCCCGCCGACCATGACGATGAACCCGGCGTACGACATGTACCGCCCGAAGCCGTACAGCAGGCCGACGACTCCCCCGCCGGCCTCCCGCGCGGTCGCCGAGACGCTGGTCGCGGAGGGGGCGCCGATGGAGAAGGTGTAGGCGCCGGCGACCGGATGGCTGTCGGCGGACACCACCTGGTAGGTCACGGTGTACGTGCCGTCCGGCAGCCCCGAGTGCAGCGGGACGGCGTAGGTGGTACCGCCGACGGCGGACGGCTTGCCGGTGTCGACGCGCTTGCCCTTGGGGTCGAGCACGCGCACGGCGTCGGCGCTCGTGGAGACCTGTTCGGAGAAGGTGAGTGAGACCTGGGTGGGCGCCTTGTCGACCACCGCCCCCTGCGCGGGGTCGCTGCCGGTCAGCGCGGCGTGTGCGGAGGCCTGCCCGGCGCCGGCGAGGAGCGCGCCGGTGACGGCCAGGAACAGCAGCACCAGCGTCCGGATTCTGGGGGCGATGGTCGTGGGCAAGGCGGTCCCTCCCTCAGTGTCCGGTGTTCGGGGTGTACGTGGCGGCTTCCACCGGCATGTCGACCTCGACGGTCCCGGAGTCGGCGAAGTGCAGTTCCACGGTCACCTTCTCGCCCTGTAGCGGCTTCCGCTTCAGCTTTTCGAACATCAGGTGGTTCCCTCCGCTGGCCAGGCGGAGCCGGCCGCCCGCCGGTACCTCCAGGGCGTCGGCCTCCTGCATGGTTCCGCCGACGGTCCGGTGGACGGTGACGCTGCCCGCGACATCGCTGGTGACGGAGGTCAGCTCGTCCTGCGTACCGCCCTCGTTGGTGATCGTCAGGAAGCCCGCGGCCATGGAGTCGGAGACGGGCTGTGGCATGTAGGCGGAGCTGACGGACAATTCGGCCGCCGAGCTGTCGTTGCCGGAGCCACAGCCCGCGAGGACGAGGGCGGCTGTCAGCGCGGCGGCGCAGGCATGGGACCGCTTCACGGATTCTGCCCCTTGACGATCTTGGGGAGGTCCTTGGTGTAGTCGTCGACCGTGGCCGCATCGCCGTAGAGCACGTAACCGCTGTCGGTCTTCGGGGAGAAGACGATGACCTGGGTGCCGTGGGTGGAGACGATCTTGCCGTTCTTGTCCTTGTGCGGCGGCTCGATGGAGATGCCGAGGGCGCGTGCGGCGGTCTGGATGGTGGCGAAGTCGCCGGTCAGGCCGACGGCCTGGGAGTCGATGCCCTTGAGCCAGGCGCCGAGTGCGGCCGGGGTGTCGCGGTCCGGGTCGGTGGTGACGAACACGACGCGCAGTGCGTCCTGGTCCGCCTTGGAGAGCTGCTTCTTCGCGACGGCGATGTTGTTCATCGTCAGCGGGCAGACGTCCGGGCAGTGGGTGTAGCCGAAGTACACCAGCGTCGGCCGACCCGCGGTCTCCTTGCGGAGGTCGTAGGGCCTGCCCTGGGTGTCGGTCAGGACCAGGTCCGGCTTGGTGAAGGGCTGGTCGAGCACGGTCGCGACCTGCTTCGAGGATTCCTCGGAGACGGCCGCGACAGGGGCGGAGCCGCTGTCGCCGCTGCCGCAGGCGGAGAGGGTGAGAGTGGCCGCGGCGAGCAGCGCGGCCGCGGCGAACGTCTTCTTGCGCATGGAGAAATGTCCCAGATGTGTGAACTCCGGTGCGCACCGGGGCTTGAGTGACCCCGGTGCGCACCGCGGACGAGCGGACCTCAGGAGACGTCGGTGGACCGGCGGCGGCCGGCGAGCACGCCGTAGGCCACGCCCGCGGCGCCGACGACGATGCCGACGATGCCCAGGACCCGGGCGGTGGTGTCGGTGCCGTCGGAGGAGTCGGAGGCCTCGCTGGTGGCGGCGGCCGGCTCGGCGTCGCCGGACTCCTCGGACGACTCACCGGACTCCTCGGTGGACGAACCGTGGGAGTGGCCGTCCTCGGCGGCGGAGAGGGCGAGCACCGGTGCCGGGTTCTCCGGCTCCTCGGCGCCCTCCTTCGGCACCTCGATCCAGCGCACGACCTCCTTGTTGGAGTACGTCTGGATCGCCTTGAAGACGATCTGGTCGGCGTTCTCGGGCAGCGCGCCCACGGAGACCGGGAACTGCTGGATGAAGCCGGGCTGGATGCCCTTGTCCTCGGCGGTCCACGTCACCTTGGAGACGGCCTCGGAGATCTGCCGGCCGTGCACCTCCAGCGGCTTGGCCAGCTTGCTCTTGGTGATCGTGATCTTCCAGCCGTCGATCTTCTCCGGCATCACCGAGGAGAGCGGGGTGTCGGCCGGGAAGTTGACCTCCAGCCGGGTGGTCGAGGCGTTGTCGCGCTCGTTGGGGACACGGAAGTTCACGAGGGCGTAGCCGCCCTTGGCGGCGGTGCCCTCCGGCTGCACGCTGACGTGCGCGAAGGCGGGCGAGGACAGGACGAGAACGGCGGAACCGGCGACGCCGACGGCGCCGACGAGGCGAGAGACCTTCAGACCGCGCTTCAGAACAGGCTTCATGACAGTGAGCACTCCACTCCGAGTGAGGTACGACGGTGAGCAACGAGGGGTGAGGTACGACCGTGAGGTCGGGCGTGGGCACGGAGGCGTGCGCACGCGCGGGTGCCGCACGACGGCGGCCGCCCCCCTGAAGTGGAGTGCTGGTCGTGTCGTGTCAGGCAGCGAGGACGAGTGCGGCGGCGGTCGGCGGACCGCGCCTGATCACCGTGTGCTGGAGCGCCTCGGCGGGCGGATGGAGCGAAGGGAGCTGTGCGGTGCGCGGAACGCGCGGACCCGTCTGCGGCAGGGCGGGCAGCCCGGCGACCAGGGCACGCGCCAGGGCGAGTGCCCCGCGCAGGGACCGTACGGACGCGGCTTCGGCGACGCCGTGCGCGGACAGGTCCATGAGCCGCAGCAGGGCCGAGTCACCGCGCCGCAGCAGCCATCCGGCGGCGACGGCCGCCAGGACGTGACCGAGCAGCATCGGCAGGGACGGCAGCAGCGACAGCGACGAGCCCGCGGTGTCGGCGAGGGCGTCCGCCGGGTGGTGCATGGAATTCATCCCGGCACCGGTGCCAGTCCCGCTGCCGGCCGGCTGGAGCCTGGCCTCGACGAGGATCTTCTGGGCCTGGGCGGGGCTCAGGGCCGCGGCGGTGGCCCCGCACACGAGCCGTGCCGCCCGCTCGACCAGCGCGGCGTCGGAGGCGGCGGCCGCGGTCGGTGCCACGGCCGCCGTACCGTGCTGCCCGAGGCCGAACAGGGTGTGCAGGACGGCTTGCCCGACGGCGAGCAGGGCCGCGATGCCCGGAAGCGACCGCTCCCGCCCGGCGAGCGGCACCACGACCGCGAGAGCCCCCAGGAATCCGGCGCCCAGCGTCCACAGGGGAACGGCGGCGCAGGCGCCCAGCGTGTGACCGGCCCCGGCCAGCACGACACAGACCGCGGCGAACACCGCGGCCCGCAGCAGCCGGAGAGTGCCTCCGGAGCGCGCCGTGCGCTGGTGGGGGTCAGTCATGGCGGGCTCATCATCGCACTGGCCGTCCGGTGGCCGTACGCCAGGTCCGCAGGAATCCGCCCGACCCGGAAGATCACCTTTTGGTGCGACAGATATGGCTGATGCCTGTGAGTCACGCATACACCGATTTCCGCGGCCCACACATCCCCCATATGGGCGGTGTCACGGAGAATTCGCGCTTACTTACGGTTCAGTGCGGCAATACGTATCGGTATGTCGAGCCGCGGCCTGGAGGCTGGAGCATGAGCATCTGGTGGTCACTCCATCTGCGTCGCGAGGCCGCGAGCGTGCCGCTGGCCCGCCGACTGCTGCTCGGCACGATGGAGACGGCGGGTGTCGACCCCGACGTCTCGTACGACCTCTCCGTCGCCCTGAGCGAGGCCTGCGCCAACGCCGTCGAGCACGGCGGGAGGAGCGCGGCGCACGGCGGCTGCTCGGAGGCCTACCGGGTCACCGCCTACCTCGACGGCGAGAAGTGCCGGATCGAGGTCGCCGACTCGGGCCCCGGCTTCACGGCTCCCTGTCCCACCCCCGCCCACGCGCACGTGCACACGGACGCCGAGGCGGGCCGCGGGCTCTACCTCATCCGGGAACTCGCCGACCACGTCCACATCGGCAACGAGCCGGGCGTCGGCGGGGCCGTGGTGAGCTTCGACAAGATCCTCAAGTGGCGCAAGGGCGCCCCGCTCATGGCGGTCTGACGACCCGTCGACAGGGCGGCCTCGGCTTCGACGGCACTCCCGGCGGTCTGCCGGCCGCCGCCCACGTTCCCGACGGGCGGCGTTCCCGCCTTCCGTGTCCATGACGGGAAACCACGAGGACGCCTCCGCGCTCGACGCCGACCTCCACGCGCGCGTGGAGCCCCCGCGGCAGCGCCGGCCCGCTGACGGGAGCGCTGTTCGTGGACTCCCTGCCGGTCACGCCTGCGAGGGCCGGCCGACCAGGTCCGACCGAGCACCGCCCGGCGCCCCGGCCTCCCCCTCCCGCCGCCCGGCAGCCCACCGTACCGCCGGGCCCATCGCGTACGACGCCGCCAGGATCAGTCCGCCCAGCAGCAGCCAGCCCGGCGTTCCCCACTCCACGAGGAGGGCCGTCAGGACCAGCGGGCCGAGGGTGCGGGCCACGGTGACCCCGGTGCCGAACAGTCCCTGGTACTCGCCGACGCGGTCGGTCGGCGCCAGGTCGAAGGACAACTGCCAGGCGCCCGCCGACTGCCCCATCTCCGCCGCCACCTGGAGCACCGCTCCCAGCACCAGTAAGCCCACCGCCACCCGCGCCGGTGTCCCGGCGGACAGCGCGAACACGGCGCAGGCCGCACACATCAACCAGCCCGAGTGCCGCAGCACGCGCGTGGCGCCGGCCAGACCGGTGACGCCCCGCGCCGCCCGCACCTGGAACACCGTCACCGCGGCGGTGTTGAGCACGAACAGCGCGGACACCAGCCAGGCCGGCGCCCCGGTCCGCTCGGTGATCCACAGCGGCAGGACCAGGCTGAGCAGCGGCAGCCGCAACAGCAGCACGGTGTTCAGCAGCGCGACGACGGCGTACGGCCGGTCGCGCAACACCCCGAGGCCGCCGCCGGGACGGACCGGGACGGACGCGAGACGGGGCAGCCCGAGGAGCAGCAGCGCGCACACCAGGAAGCTCACCGCGTCGACCGTGAACACGGTGAGATACGCCGCCCGCGTACCGGCGTGCAGCGCGAGCCCGCCGAGCCCGGCCCCCACCGCGAGCCCGGCGTTCAGCGTCGACTGAAGTCGGGCCAGCAGCCCGGTCCGCTCCCCGGCGGGCACCAGCCCGGCCAGCAGCGCCTGCCGGGCCGCCGCCAGTCCGGACTGCGCGGCCGCGTACGCGCAGGCAGCCAGCACGAACGGCGGGAAGCCGCGCACCAGCGTGAAGGACGCCACCGCCAGCCCGGTCGCCAGCGCCAGCAGCACCGCCGTACCCCGCGGTCCGTGCCGGTCGGCCAGCCGGCCCAGCGGCAGTCCGGCCAGCGAGCCGACCGTCCAGCCGATGGTGAGCCCGAGCCCCACGCGCGCGGGGGCGAGACCGACGACCTGGGTGAAGTAGAGCGCCGACGTCGTGTAGTAGGCGCCGTCCCCGACGGAGTTGCTCAACTGGGCCAGGGTGAGCAGGCGCTGCGGCGGCGTCTTCGTCATGCTCACGAAAGTAGGGGTCCGGTGGACCCGTCAATAGCACCAATCCGGAGCTGTCTCAGGGGCCCAATGCGACGGAGGCCGGAGCCCCGCTCAGGCCCCCTCCAGCACCTTCGCCAGCACTTCCAGCGCCCCCGGATAGGCCCGCTCCCGCGGTGTCCCGTATCCCACGACCAACCCCTGCGGCCGCCCCTCGGTGTCCTCGCGCGCGTGCCAGTGGTCGCCGAGCCGGCCGACCGCGAGGCCCTCGGCCTCCGCCCGTCCCAGTACGTCCGCCTCGTCGCGGACCTCGACCAGCGCGTGCAGCCCGGCCGCGATCCCGCGCACGCCCCTGCGTGCCCCCAACCGGTCGAGGAGCAGATCCCTGCGACGGCGGTAACGCAGCCGGCACGCGCGCACATGACGGTCGTAGGCGTGTCCGGTGATCAGTTCGGTGAGGGCCAGCTGACCGATGGTCTCGGTGTGGTGGTCGCTGTGCAGCTTGGCGTCGGCGACGGCGTCGACGAGGTGCGGCGGCAGCACCATCCAGCCCAGCCGCAGCGCGGGCCCGAGCGTCTTGGAGGCGGTGCCGAGATAGGCCACCTGCCCCGGCGCCATCCCCTGGAGCGCGCCCACGGGCTGCCGGTCGTAGCGGAATTCACCGTCGTAGTCGTCCTCGACGATCAGCGCGCCCCGCGCGCGTGCCCAGTCCGTGAGCGCCCGCCGCCGTTCCGGGTGCAGTGTCACGCCGGTCGGGTACTGGTGCGCGGGCGTGACGACCACCGCCGAGAGATCGCCCAGCTCCCGCGGGCACACCCCCCACTCGTCCACCGGCACCGGCACCACCTGCCCGCCGTTGCGCCGTACGACCTCCCGGTGGAACGGCAGGCCGGGGTCCTCCATGCCCACCGGAGCGCCCTCCAGCGCCCGCGTGAGCAGCGCGAGCCCCTGCACGTACCCGGAGGTGATCACGATCCGTTCCGGCGGCGCGATGACGCCGCGCGCCCGCCCCAGATACCCCGACAGCGCCGTGCGCAGCTCTACGCGCCCGCGCGGATCGCCGTAGTCGTACGCCAGGGAGGGTGCCGTGGCGATCGCGCGGCGCAGCGCCCGCAGCCACGCCGCCGCGGGGAAGGCGCCGACGTCCGGGCTGCCGGGCCGCAGGTCGTAGCGGGGTTCGCGTGCCCCACGTGCGGCGGCGACGGGCGGTTCCGCGGCGGTGGCGGGCAGCGCGGCGACCCGGGTCCCCGAACCCTGGCGTGCGGTCAGGTATCCCTCGGCGACCAGCTGGTCGTAGGCGGCCTTGACGGTGTTGCGCGAGATGCCGGCCTCCGTCGCGAGCCGCCGGGTGGCCGGCAGCCGGGTGCCGGGGGCGAGCCGCCCGCCCCGCACGGCGTCCCGCAGCGCCCGCTCCAGCCCGGCCCGCCGCCCCTCGGTGCCGTCGGTCTCCAGATACAGGTCGACACCGAACCCGGGCCAGAAGTCGTCCACGAAGCCCTCCCCCTAGGTGCGTGAAGCGGACACGGCGATGGCCGGGCACCTCACCGGTGCCCGGCCATCGACTCCGTATCAGCCCTTGAGCGCAGCCATCCACGCCTCGACCTCGCCGGACCGCCGCGGCAGTCCGTCGGACAGGTTGCGGTTCCCGTCCCGCGTCACCAGGATGTCGTCCTCGATCCGGACGCCGATCCCGCGGTACTCCTCCGGCACGGTCAGATCGTCGGCCTGGAAGTACAGTCCCGGCTCGACCGTCAGCACCATGCCCGGCTCCAGCGTCCCGTCGACGTACGACTCCACGCGCGCGGCGGCGCAGTCGTGAACGTCCATGCCGAGCATGTGACCGGTGCCGTGCAGCGTCCAGCGGCGCTGGAGGCCCAGCTCCAGCACCCGCTCCACGGGTCCCTCGACCAGGCCCCACTCGACGAGCCGCTCGGCCAGCACCCGCTGCGCCGCGTCGTGGAAGTCGCGGTACTTGGCGCCCGGCCGGACGGCCGCGATGCCGGCCTCCTGGGCGTCGTACACGGCGTCGTAGATCTTCTTCTGGATCTCGCTGAAGCGGCCGTTGACCGGCAGCGTGCGCGTGACGTCGGCGGTGTAGTACGTGTGCGTCTCGACGCCCGCGTCCAGCAGGAGCAGGTCGCCCGAGCGCACGGGCCCGTCGTTGCGCACCCAGTGCAGCGTGCAGGCGTGCGGGCCGGCGGCGGCGATGGTGCCGTAACCGACGTCGTTGCCCTCCACGCGCGCGCGGAGGAAGAAGGTGCCCTCGATGTAGCGCTCGCTGGTCGCCTCGGCCTTGTCGAGGACCTTCACGACGTCCTCGAAGCCGCGGACCGTCGAGTCGACGGCCTTCTGTAGCTCACCGATCTCGAACTCGTCCTTGACCAGGCGGGCCTCGGAGAGGAAGACGCGCAGTTCCTCGTCGCGCTCGGCGGTGACCTTGTCGGTCAGCGCGGCCTCGACGCCGGCGTCGTAGCCGCGGACGACCCGCACCGGACCGGTGGCCTCGCGCAGCAGGCCGGCCAGCTCACGCACGTCGGCGGCGGGGATGCCGTACAGCTTCTCGGCCTCGGTGAGGGAGTGCCGCCGGCCGACCCACAGCTCGCCCTGGCCGGAGAGCCAGAACTCGCCGTTCTCGCGGTCGGAGCGCGGCAGGAGGTAGATCGTGGCGGCGTGGCCGTCGCCCCTGGGCTCCAGGACCAGGACGCCGTCCTCGGTCTGGTTGCCGGTGAGGTAGGCGTACTCGACCGAGGCGCGGAAGGCGTACTCCGTGTCGTTCGAGCGGGTCTTCAGGTTGCCGGCGGGGATCACCAGGCGCTCGCCCGGGAAGCGCGCGGAGAGCGCGGCGCGGCGGGCGGCGGTCTCGGCGGCCTGGGCGATCGGCTCCAGGTCACGCAGCTCCGCGTCGGCCCAGCCGGACTTCATGTTCTCGGCCAGCTCGTCGGACACGCCCGGGTACAGGCCGTTCTTGCGCTCCTTGATGGGCTCTTCTTCAGCGGTCTCCGGGGTCTCCGGAAGCTCTTCCGCCACGGTCATCCTCCTTGATACGGCACTGGGCCCCGTCCATCGTACGGTCGTGCAGAAGGGGGCACAGGGGCGAATGACCTCTTACCGTTGCCGGAACGGACGGGCCGGACGCTCTGATCCGGCCCTCACTCGAAGCGTGCCGCGACCAGGACGACGTCCTCCGCGCCGTCGGCCGCGTCCAGCCCTTCCGGCAGCACCGTCCGCAGCACATGGTCGGCCACCGCGCCCGGATCGTGGCGGACCGACCGGGGGACCCCGGCCGCGGCCGCGCGCAGCCGGGCGAAGGCGCGGTCGACGGGGTCGCCGGTACGGTGCAGCAGCCCGTCCGTGTAGAGCAGCACCGTTTCTCCGGCCTCGGCCTCCAGCTCCACGCTCGGCGCCTCCCAGCAGGCCAGCATGCCCAGCGGGGCGGACACGGACGTCTCGACGAACTCCGTGCGCCGCTCGCCCACCAGCAGCGGCGGGCAGTGTCCGGCCCCGGCCAGGGTGACCTTGCGCAGCGCGGGCTCGCAGTAGGCGAACAGCGCGGTGGCCGAGCGCGCGGGCTCGGTCAGCCTCAGCAGCAGCTCCAGGTCGGACAGGACGGCGACGGGGTCCTCGCCCTCCATCACGGCGTACGCCCGCAGCGAGGCGCGCAGCCGGCCCATCGCCGCGACCGCGCTCGGCCCGGACCCGGTGACGGAGCCGACGGCCAGGCCCAGCGCCGCGTCGGGCAGCGGAAGCGCGTCGTACCAGTCGCCGCCGCCGCGCGGGCCCGCGCGGTGCCGGGCGGCGAGCTGGACGCCGGCCACTCTCGGCAACCGCGAGGGCAGCAGCTCCTCGGTCATCGTCCTCATGCACGCGCGCGTGCGTTCGAGTTCGACGAGGCGCGCGAGGTGCTCGGCGGCGTAGCGGACGTACAGACCGATCAGGTGGCGCTGGCGCTCGCCCGGCTCGGCGGGCTCGTCGTAGAGCCAGACGGCCGCGCCCAGGCGGTCCGTGCCCTCGCCGGCCAGGGGCAGGGCGTAACTGGCGGCGTAGCCGAGGCGGGCGGCCACCTCGCGGTGCCGCGGGTCGAGGCCGCCCTCGGAGAACAGGTCGGGCTGGGCGATCTCGCCCTCGCCGCCGGGCAGTCCGTCGAGGATGCGGCCGTACGACATGGAGCTGCGCGGCACCGTCTCGATGTGGCCGAGGTCGGCGCGGCCGAGGCCGAGTCCGACCGTGGTGTCGGGCCCCAGGCTGTCGGCGGGTTCCAGTACGACGAGCCCGCGCCGGGCACCCACCAGGGCGGATCCGGCGCGCAGCAGTTCCTGGAGGGCGTCGGGCAGGGTGGCCGTACGGGCCAGGCGTTCGGTGAGTTCGTGGAGTGTCGTGAGATCGGAGACCCAGCCGGCCAGCCGGTCCTGGAGGAGCACTCCCGCGCCGGCGGGGACCGGTGGGGCGGCCGGGGTGACGGACGCGGGCGCGACAGTGTGGGCGGGCGCGGGGACCGTTGAATCGATTCCAGCCACTTTCGAAGGGTGAGGGGCCTTCATGGCGTCCGGCTCTCGGACCGGTGCGTATTGCTCAAAAGCATCGCAAACCCCCATGTCATTCTGCGCCGCCAGCGGTGTCTCCACATGTACACGCACTCGTGAGGGGATGTCCAGCATTGTCCTGCTGAGATCGCTGGTGTCCGCGGGATCGGCGGGTTTGTCGGTCACGCTTCGTCCGGCTCCCTTGCGTAATCGCAAAGTTGGCTTGAAACTGCCTCGGGGAACGGGTGTTTGCGGTCGACTGGGCTCGTTCCACGGAGCGTCACAGCGGTCGTGATGGGTACGTACTCGGTAAGGACCAGGGGTCATCGGGAGCCACTCGGAACCTGGCGACCCGCCCCGGCGTCCTAGCCACCGACGACCGTGCCCCATCCTCCCGTGGCGGAGGCGGAGAGAACCACGCGGACGGCAAAACGCCACACTTCGCCACCCCGCGCCAGGCCCAGGCACCAGTTGGGCGCAGTATGGGACGGAGTGGCCGCGTCAGCGCAGCCGATGCTCGATCCTGAGGGGTTCCCCTTGTCTCGGACAGGGGTGTGATGCGCCAACAGGTACGCACAGTGAAGTGATCGACACATGGTGTGATGAGACCCACGGTGTTGCCAGCGGTGCAACGGAAAGGAACGAGCGCTCATGCGCGAGATCCTCGGAAGGCGACGCAGGCTCCTGTCCCAGCGCAGCGACGGAGGCCCCCAACTGATCGACGCGGCCCTCACCTTCGCGACGGAATGGCAGTGGCCCGTACTCCCGGGTGTGACGGCGAACCCGCAGGGGAGGTCCCGGTGCGGCTGCCCCGACCCGGAATGCTCGGTGCCCGGCGCCCATCCCTTCGACCCCGGCCTTCTGACGGCCACCACCGACGCGCGCATGGTCCGCTGGTGGTGGACCAACCGCCCCACGGCGCCGATCGTCCTGGCCACCGGCGGACAGGCACCCTGTGCGGTCAGCCTGCCCGCCCCCGCCGCCTCCCGCGCACTCGTCGCGCTCGACCGGCAGGGCATGCGCCTCGGTCCGGTCGTCGCCTCGGCCACCCGGTGGTCGATCCTCGTCCGGCCTTACTCCATGGCGCAGTTGGGCGAGCTGCTCTACGCCAAGGACTTCGTCCCCGGCTCGCTGCGCTTCCACAGTGAAGGCGGCTACCTCGCCCTGCCGCCCTCCGAGACCGGCCAGGGGGAGATCCGCTGGGAGCGCGCGCCGCTGCCCGGTTCGGCCTCGCCCTGGGTGCCCGACGTGGAGGCCGTGGTGGACGCGGTCGTCGACGCCCTCACTCGTACGGGTGTGAGCGCGCCCGAGTTGTAAGGGTGTCGGGCGCTCACCGGACCGGATGCCCGCCTGGGCTCGTTATCTTCCGCACCATGCAGCGACATTCTGGGGGAGCGCCCCCAGGCCCCCGATGGCTCCGTCTCCTCGGCCTCGGGGGCACCGTGGTGTGTGTGATCGCCCTGCCCCTGGCCATGGCGTCCGCGGGGCCCGTGGGCGACGAACCCCGCTCCGCCGAGCGGCGGGACCTGGCCCCCGGCACCGACGGCCGCGCCCGCCGACCGACCGCCGGTCACGGTCCGGATGCCAAGGCGCCCCGCGTCGAACCCTCCGGTACGCCCCTCTTGCTCGGCCTCGGCGTGGCCACCGCGGCCCGCTGCGGGCCCGAAGTCACCTCCCCCGACGGCATCGAGGCACAGACCTGCGTGCTCGCCCAGGGCGAGGACACCTGGGCGCGCACCTACTACCGCAATGTCAGCGGCAGTGCTCTGGAGGCCGCCCTGAGCTTCATGGGGCCCGGCGGGCGTACGGTGCGGACGCGGTGCGCGGTGGGCGCCGACGACGAGCCGGGGACCTGTGAGACGCCCCGTGAGGCGCGCCGGGGCGGGCCCGCGGAGTACACGGCGGTGACGGAGTTCGCGCGGGCCTTCGGTGAGGGGCCGCTGCTGGTGCGTTCCGGCAGCAACTTCGCGACGGGCACAGGGCGTTGACGTTCGATGCCGGTGCGTGCGCGGGGCGGAGGGGGAGGCCGGGCGCGGGGCCGGGACGGGGTCTGGCGCGGGGCCGGGCATGAGAAGACCCGGTTGCTGGCGACGGGGGATGCACCAGCAACCGGGCTATTGGAACGGTAACAAGAGATCGGCTACAAGCAAATTCGATCTCCTGTTTTCATCGGCTTTCCGGACACCGTCAGATCGGCGCTTATGGCGCCGACTCGCCTTGTGCGAACGGGAGTTGTGAGCGGAGTCACGCCGTCCCGCCCGGTGCCGGGCGCCGACCGGCCGGCCGGCGCGCGCCCGATCCGCCCCCGTGCCTCAGCTGAGCGTCACCTGCCGGTTGGTGAGACCGCCACGGGCGCGACGCTCGTCGGTCGTGAGGGGCGCGTCCGAGGCCAGCGCCGGCGCGAGCCGCTCGGCGAACTCGGCGGCCGGCTTCTCCACGTCCTCGGCCGAAACCCCGCTCGGCAGGTCCCACACGGGCACGGTCAGGCCGTGCGCGCGGAAGGAACCCACCAGCCGGGTGCCCTCGCCCAGGCTGGACCGACCCGCCGCGTGCAGCCGCGCGAGCGCGTCCAGAAGCCGCTCCTCCGGGTGCGGCATGACCCAGCGCAGGTGGTTCTTCTCCGGGGTCTCGCACCAGTACGCGGCGTCCACGCCGGTCAGCTTCACGGTCGGGATCGCGGCGGCGTTGGCCCGCTCCAGGGAAGCGGTCACCTCGGGCGTCGCGTTCTCCGGGTCCGGGACCCAGAACTCGAAACCGCTGTGCACAACTGGCTCGAACGCGCCTTCAGGGTCGAGCAGATCCTGCATCCGCGGGCCGTCGGCCGGCGCGCGCCGGGCCTGCACGGGCGTGCCCGGTTCCGCCGCGAGCGCCCGCAGGAGGGTGTCGGCGAGGTCGCGGCTGATGTCCCCGGAGGGGGTGTCGTTCTGTAGTCCCAGGAGGACCGAGCCGTCGTCCCGGCGCAGGGCCGGCCAGGCCATCGGCAGCACCGTGGCGAGCGTGACCGACGGGACGCCCTCGGGCAGCCCCTCCTTCAGGGGCAGTTCGACGGTGGCCGCCGGGACCAGCTCGCGCAGCGCCACCCAGTCGCCCTCGCCCGGCAGGCCCTCGAAGGGACGCTGGACCAGCTCGGTCACGGCATGGGCGGCGGCCCGGCCGTGACAGGCCTTGTAACGGCGCCCGCTGCCACAGGGGCAGGGCTCGCGCGCGCCGACGACCGGGATCTCCCCCTCGGTGGGCTGCGGCCGCGTGGCCTTCGTCTGAGGTCGCTTCTTGGCCATCTGGGTGTCTCCCGGGTACGGCTCGTCTGGTACTGGCGGGAGCCTAGCCGCTCGCACGGAAAGCCACGGGAACCTGTGGACAACGCCCGGCCCCGTGGACGGTGCGCCGAGACCTGACGAGCGGCGACCCGGGCCGGCCCCCGGCGATCCGGCCGGCCCGAACGACCCGGCCGGTCCCGCCCTGGGCCGGGCGGGCATCAGCACCGGTGTGGCAGATCGGTTCGCGCCCCGCCCCACCGCTCCGTCGCGTCGGTCCGCGCCCCGCGCCACCGGTCCGCTCCGTCGGCCTGCGGGACAGTCGCTAGGGGGCCGGTTCGCCTGGTCCGGTGGACGGTCGGAATCGGGTTGGTCCGCTCGGCTGTCGGGCGGTCGGGACCCGGCCGGTCCCGCCGCTGGGCCGGGCGGAGATCAGCACCGGTGCGGCCGCGCGTCGGTCCGCGCCGTGCACCGGTGCGGCCATGTCGCTCCGCGCCATGTCACAGCCGTCGGTCCGCCTCCCTGCCGGGTGGCGAGGGCCGGTGCGGTCCGCCCGGTCGGCGGACGGGGTGCCGGGTCCGTCCGCCTCGGACTAGTCGAGGTCGTCGAACGCGTCCGCGAAGTCGAGGTCCGGCATCGACCTCACCGACGGCGCGCCGACCCGAGTGGCGAAGTCGTCCCGTCGGCAGCCCGCGTCGGGGTCGTACACATCCGCGTGGACGACGACCCAGACCGTGATCTCCCCACGGGCGTCGTCCCGGACGCCCCAGTCGTCGGCCAGCGCCGTGACGATGTTGAGCCCGCGTCCGCCGTGCGCCGTGACGGAGGGGGTCGCCGGGGCCGGCCGGGTCGGCCCGCCGCCGTCGGTCACCTCGACGACCAGCCGGCCGCTGGAGTCCACCCGCCACGCGGCCCGCACATCGCCGTCCCCGGCCAACGCGTCGCCGAGCGGACGACCGTGCCTGCACGCGTTGCTCAAGAGTTCGGAGAGGATCAGCACGGCGTCGTCGATGACCGCCTCCGAGACTCCGCCGGTGCGCAGTTGAGCGCGCATACGGTGCCTCGCCTCGCCCACGCCCGCAGGGCCATGGGGTACGGCCATGCTTGCCGACGTGGGCACCTCCTGTGCCACCACCAACGCCACCCCCGAGACCTCCTTCGCCCCACGCCACGGTGTGGATGCCCCATTGGCCTGTACCGGAAACCGGCCAATCCATGTCCCGTGACGCACTCACAACGATCAACACGGAGCGAATGCGCCGGAGCACCCCCGGTGAGGGAAGGTCGTCGTGTGGCTGGATTTCTTCGGTATGGCTGAGAAGCGAGGATGGTTGAGGTGGTGCTCGTGGTCAAGAGGTGTGCAGGGGGCCGGTGGGGCTTCTGTGTCTTTCTGTTTCTTCCTACGGAAGCGTCTCGGGCGCGGAGTCGGAGGGGAGGGTCACCGGTCGAGTCGGTCCCGCACCGCGCGCGGGCGGTTGGTGATGATGGCGTCGACGCCCAGCCGGACGCAGAGGTCGACGTCCTCCGGTTCGTTCACCGTCCACACGTGCACCTGGTGACCGGCCCGCTTCAGCCGCTCCACGTAGGCGGGGTGGCTGCGTACGATCCGCATCGAGGGTCCCGCGATCCGGACGCCCGCGGGCAGCCGGCCGTCGCGCAGCCGGGGTGAGACGAACTGCATCAGGTAGACCGTCGGCAGCGTCGGCGAAGCGGCACGCACGCGATGCAGCGAGCGCGCCGAGAAGCTCATCACCCGCACCGGCGACGCGTCGGCCGTGGCGGGCGCGTCCAGGCCGAACCGCTTCAGGAGTACCAGCAGCCGCTCCTCCACCTGTCCCGCCCAGCGCGTCGGATGCTTGGTCTCGATGGCCAGCTCCACCCGGCGCCCCGCGTCGGCGACCAGCTCCAGCAGTCGTTCCAAGGTGAGGACGGAGGTGACCTCCCGGTCCTCGGGCCGCACCTCCCAGTCGGGCTCCTCGTCGCGCGCGTTCCAGGCCTCCCGTGCCGCCCGCGTCTTCCAGGAGCCGAAGTCCAGGGCCGCCAGATCCGCGAGCTCCAGCTGGGAGACCGCGCCCCGGCCGTTGGACGTACGGTTGACGCGGCGGTCGTGGACGCAGACGAGGTGCCCGTCGGCGGTCAGTCGTACGTCGCATTCGAGGGCGTCCGCCCCGTCCTCGATGGCCTTGCGGTACGCGGCCAGGGTGTGCTCTGGGGCATCCTCGGAGGCTCCGCGGTGGGCGACGACCTGGATGCGTTGCTGCTGCCGTGCGTGGGTCACCGCGTCATGGTGCCACCGGCACGGGGTACGCGTCCGGCGGCCGGATGCGAGGCGTCGGCGAGCGGCTGTCTGAGAACCCTCTGAGAACCCGCTGAGATGTTCCGGGGATGTGCCGTTTATGAACCAGAATGAGCAATATAAGGAATAGTCAAGGACCCACAGGCACCGCTTATGGTGCTCTGACGGCCCGTGGGAAAAGCTGACACGTACAAAAGCACATGCACAGCTGGAGCGCGGGGTCGACGACAAGCGTGAACGAGCGTGACCGAGTGCGACCGATAGAAACAGCCGTGGACCGAGGAGAAGAGCTGTGAGCACCGAGAACGAGGGCACCAACGAGGGCACCCCGGTTCCCCCGGCCCCGTCCGCACCCCCCGTGCCGGTGGAGTCTCCCACGGCCTCCCCCCAGCAGGCCGCCCCCGGCACCGGCGCGCCCACCACCCCGCTGCCGACGACGCCCCCGCCGGTGCCGACCGCTGCCCCCGCCTCGCCGGGCGGCGCCCCGGAGAGCAGCTGGCCGCCGCCCGCCGCCCCCAACGCGGCGGCACCGGCGGACGCCGCCTGGCCGCCCCCGCAGCCCCCCACCGCCGCCTACGCCGACGGCGGCTTCGGTTCCTACGCGGCACAGCCGGCGCACCCCGCCCAGGCTCCGCATCACGGCAGCCCCGGCGGCGCCGGAGCCGACACCAGCGCCTGGGGCGCCGCCTACCAGCAGCCCGCCGCGCCCAAGGCCCGCCGTGGCCGCGGCGGCCTCGCCGCCGCCGTCCTGGTCGCCGCCCTCGTGGCGGGCGGCCTCGGCGGAGGCCTCGGCTACACCCTCGCCAAGAACGAGGACACCGGCTCGACCACCGTCTCCGCCTCCGACAGCGGCGGCTCCGTCAAGCGCGACCCGGGCACCGTCGCCGGCGTCGCCGCCAAGGCACTGCCGTCCACCGTCACCATCCAGGCCGAGTCCAGCGACGGCGAGGGCGGCACCGGCACCGGTTTCGTCTTCGACACCCAGGGCCACATCGTCACCAACAACCACGTCGTCGCCGACGCGGTCGACGGCGGGAAGGTGACCGCCACCTTCCCGAGCGGCAAGAAGTACGACGCCGAGGTCGTCGGCCACGCCCAGGGCTACGACGTCGCGGTCATCAAGCTGAAGAGCGCGCCCTCGGACCTCAAGCCGCTCACCCTCGGCGACTCCGACAAGGTCGCCGTCGGCGACTCCACGATCGCCATCGGCGCGCCCTTCGGCCTGTCCAACACGGTCACGACGGGCATCATCAGCGCGAAGAACCGTCCCGTGGCCTCCTCCGACGGCAGCGGCAGCAGTGCCTCGTACATGAGCGCCCTCCAGACGGACGCCTCGATCAATCCGGGCAACTCCGGCGGCCCGCTGCTCGACGCCCAGGGCAACGTGATCGGCATCAACTCGGCGATCCAGTCCACCGGCAGCGGCGGGCTGGGCGGTACCACCCAGTCCGGCTCGATCGGCCTCGGCTTCGCCATCCCGATCAACCAGGCCAAGTACGTCGCCCAGGAACTGATCAAGGACGGGCAGCCGGTGTACGCCAAGATCGGCGCCTCCGTCTCCCTGGAGGAGTCCACCGGCGGCGCGAAGATCACCGACCAGGGCGCGGGGGGCGCCGCCGCCGTGGAGGCGGGCGGCCCCGCGGCCAAGGCCGGCCTCAAGCCCGGCGACGTCATCACCAAGCTCGACGACAGGGTGATCGACAGCGGCCCGACCCTCATCGGCGAGATCTGGACCCACAAGCCCGGCGACAAGGTCACGATCACCTACCAGCGCGACGGCAAGACCCACACCGTCGACCTCACCCTCGGCTCCCGCAAGGGCGACAGCTGATCCCCAGCAAGCCGACGCACGACACCACACGCGTGTGGCCACCCGTTACTCTTGTCCCCGCGTCGCCCGATCACTGGCGACGCGGGGAGGCGTGCCCGAGCGGCCTAAGGGAACGGTCTTGAAAACCGTCGTGGCAGCGATGTCACCGTGAGTTCGAATCTCACCGCCTCCGCGCAGGTCAACAGCGTTGCAGGTCAGAAGGGGTGCCACTCTCCGGAGCGGCACCCCTTCGGTGTTCACCCTGTCTGACCCTGGCTCGCCGGTATCCCAGCTCCGACCAGCGCGTGCGGCCGACCTGCGGCCGGGTTTCACGGCCGCTCCGTCAACCCCCCACGGCGTCGGGAAGGTCGTCGTCGTGGGTGTCGGCTACGAGTTCGGCGAGGGTGAAGTGCGCCTCCTGTACCGACAACAGGTTCTCGACGCGCACGAAGTAGCTGCGTTCGGTGACGCGGAAGACCTGTCTTCTCTGGCGTCGGCGCCCTGCTGCGGTGCCGGCCTCGTCAAAGGTGTCGACGACGTGCAGGAGCGCGGCCAGCGCTTCGGCCTCCGTTCCCTCTGCTTCGCGGTGGACCGTGTACCGGAAGGCTTCGGCCTGACCTTCAGCTTGCAGGACGACCCATCGGGCCATGGTGTTCTCCGCTCAGCGAGGCTGCGTGAGCCGCGAAGTCACGTTGCCCCGTCACATGGTCGGCCCGAACATGACGTCGGGCACGATGACGTGGCGCGGGGAGACTATCGGACGAGAGGACGACCCGAAGCCTGTATGTGGATCTTTCCGAGGGCGTGGTGTTCCTGGCCCTCATGCTCAGCCGGCCCCCGCTGGTCGAGCGCGTTCACCTTGGCCTCTTCCCCATTCAGCACCTTGGCGTGGTAACCATGGGAAACGGCGACGCTCTGCCCTGCGCGGCGGGCGGCATCGGCAAGGCTCACCCCGGAGCGGAGCCAGAACGACACGCACGCACGCCGTAGCGGTCCGTTCCCGGCCCGTCGTGGATCAGTGGGGTGGGCCGGGCGTGGACCAACGTCCACGACCGTTCGCCTTCGTGGTCGTGCCGCTGCTCGTCCGAGCGTGTCCTTCGCGCGCCGGGTGCCGAATCGGCGCGTGGCGACCGGTCGGCGTTGCCGCCGCCCGGGTGGGTGCCGGGCGGTTCAGGGCGGGGTGGCGGCGGCGTCGCTGCCGGGCTGGAGGGTGAAGATCTGGTCGAGGCCGACGGCGTGCAGGATGCGCAGCGTGTTGGCGGGGACTGCGGCGAGTGCGATGTCCGCCTGTGAGGCCTGGGCGTGGTTGCGGGCCGCGACCAGAGCGGCAAGGCCGCTGGAGTCGCAGAATTCCATGTCGGCCAGGTCCAGGACCAGGCGCCGACCCGGGCGGAGAGTGATCGTGTGGAGCAACCCACGCAGTTCGCCTGCGCTGGCGTAGTCGAGTTCACCGCTGATCTCCAGGACGGGACCGGTCGCAGCGTCTCGCGTGGTGATCTTCAGCGAGCTCATCGGGAGCTTTCTGTCCGGGGATCGGGGGCGGGGACGCCGAGAGCGAGCAGGGCGGTGTCGTCGTCGAGTCCTTCGCCGAAGTCGTCCAGCAGGCCGATGAGGGCCTGGACGACGCCCTGTGCGGGCTTGCCGGCCTGGGCGCCGGCGAAGGCGAGCAGCGCCTCGTCTCCGTACAGAGCGGCGCGGTCCTCGCCGGTACGGGCCTCGGTGAGGCCGTCGGTGTAGAGCAGGAGGGTGTCACCGGGCGCGAGCACGGTCGTGGCGGTGGTGAAGGGTGCGGCGGGCAGGACGCCGACGAGGAGGCCGCCGGGAGTGGGCAGGTAGTCGGCCGTGCCGTCGGCCCGCAGGACGAGGGCCGGCGGATGGCCGCCCGAGGCGAGCTGGACGGCGACCTCACCGGTCGTGGGGTCGGGATCGAGGGTGCCGAACACGGCGGTGCAGAAGCGCGGGTCGCTGCCGGTGTACCGCTGGTGGAGCACCTTGTTCAGGGTCGACAGGGCGGAGACGGGGTCGGGGTCGTGCAGGGCGGCGGCGCGCAGGGTGTAGCGGGTCAGTGAGGTGACCGCGGCGGCCTGGGGGCCCTTGCCGCACACGTCGCCGAGGAAGAAGGCGAAGCGTTTGCCGTCGACGGGGAAGACGTCGTAGAAGTCGCCGCCGAGCTGGTCGGGGTGAGCGGTGTGGTAGTGGGCGGCCGCCTCCATCCCGGGGACCTGCGGCAGCGTGTCCGGCAGGAGCGACTGCTGGAGGACGGCGAGGGCGTCCTGGAGCCGGGCGCGGTCGGCCTCCGCCTGCTTGAGTGCTTCTTCCGCCAGCTTCCGGCGGCGCAGGAGTTCCTCCTCGTAGGAGCGGCGGTCCCGGGCGTCGAAGACCGTGGTGCGGATCAGCAGCGGCTCACCGCCAGTGCCGTGTTTGACCACGGAGGAGACGAGCACCGGTATCCGGGCACCGCCGGCCTGTTTGATCTCCAGGGCGATCCCGCTGATCTCGCCCTGCATGCGCAGCAGCGGCGCGAAGTGCGTCTCGTGGTAGAGCTTGCCGCCCACGGTCAGCAGGTCGGTGAACCGCATCCGGCCCACCACCGCCTCCCGGTCCAGGCCCAGCCAGCCCAGCAGCGTGGCGTTGATCTTCGCGATGGTGCCGTCCATCAGCGTGGACAGATACCCGCACGGCGCGGACTCGTACAGCTCCTCGGCGCTGTCCTCCAGAAGTGAGGCGAAGACGGCATTGGGTGACTCCTCGCCACCGGTGCCGGGAGGTTCGGCCTGCTGCCCGGTGCGGCACATCACCGTAGGCTCGCCAGGAAGGCGGTGATCGCCTCGTTGGTGGCCTCCGGCGCGGACAGGTGCGGGCAGTGCCCGCTCGCGTCGAGGGTGACGAGCGTCGAGCCGGGGATCGCCCGGTGCACGAAGGCGCCGACCTCTCGGGGGGCGATGGCGTCCTGAGTGCATTCCAGCACCAGGGTCGGCACCTGCACGGTCTTCAGGTCGTCCCTCGAATCCGACAGGAACGTGGTCCGGGCGAAGATGCGCGCCATCTCCGGGTCGGTGGCGCAGAAACTGTTCTTCAGCTCCTCGCCGAGTTCGGGCCGCTCCGCGTTCCCCATGATCACCGGAGCCATCGCCGCCGACCAGCCCAGATAGTTCGACTCCAGGGACCCCAGCAGCTCGTCGATGTCCTCCGCGCTGAAGCCGCCCCGGTAGTCGGCGTCGTCGATGTAGCGCGGTGACGGAGCGACCATGACGAGCGCCCCGATCCGTTCCGGGGCCATGCCGGCGGCCAGCACTCCGATCATCGCGCTCACCGAGTGCCCCACGAAGGTCGCGTCGTGCAGGTCGAGCGCTTCGCAGATCTCCACGACGTCGCGTGCGTAACCGTCCAGAGAGGCGTAGCGGTCCTCCGAGAACGCGGACGGATCCGCGTGGCCGGAACCCACGTAGTCGAACAGCACCACCCGGTAGTCCTCGGCCAGGGCGGGAACGGTGAGACGCCACATGTTCTGATCACAGCCGAATCCGTGCGCCAGCACTACCGTCGGCCCCTGCGGGTTGCCGGTGACGGTGACGTTGTTCCTGCGATCGATATCCATACCGCCAGTCTCGCAGGCCGCGTTCCCTTCTCCGGTACCGCCCCGAATCCTCACGCCCTGCCCGGTGCCTTCACAACCGACTCGCGGTTCACAGCCCGGCGAGCAGGTACCGCACCGGCGGACGTCGCGGGCCGCTCCGGCGGCAACCGTAATCGCGGCGCGCGGGAGGCAGGGATATACCCGGAAATCCGCCTTGTCACCGGTACCCCGACATTGCAGCGCTCCTCCCCGCGCGCTGGTGTCGGGCATCTCGGCGGGTCGTGGTCGTAGACCCCCCGGGGGTAATGCGGTGGCTGAGAGAGGAAGACCTGAGGCGCCTTCCCGGCGGGCGGTCGAAGAGGGGGCGCAGCGCGGGGACCGGGACCGGGGGCAGGACGACAGGAGGTCGCGCCGGTTCCGTGGCGCGGGCGTATCCCGCCCCCGGCAGGTGGCTTCCACCCCGTTGTTCCTGTGTGACTCGTTCGAGCGGTTGAGGCGGACATGTGCTTCATCGGCCCCTTGGGATCTCATGCGTGCAGGGCCCAGCCGAGACGTCGGCCGGGCCCTGCACCTACGGGGTGACGCAGAGCGGTCAGGTCACCATCGATACCAGCGGCCTCGGCCGCCACCTGTCGTGGTGGAGCGCATCACGAAGCCGAGGAGCCAGACCACCAGCACCACGACCGCGACCCACCAGAGGATCTTGAGAGCGAAACCGGCACCGAACAGGATGAGCGCCAGAAGAAGGACGAGAAGCAGGGGAACCATAGTTATCAACCTCCTGACCGCCGTATTCCCGGCATCCTTCCTCTCATTCACCGGTGCCGCCTTGTTTATGGAGAGAGGTCGAGGGCAGGCGGGGGTTACTCGAAGACGGAAAAGATCGTTGGAGGAGGCGCGCAGTGTCGGCTGGCGAGAAGGCGAAGGCGAAGGCGGAGCAGGCCGAGGGCAAGGTCAAGGAGGCCGTGGGCCGGGCTTCCGGAAATGACCGCACGGCCGCCGAGGGACAGGCCCAAAAGTCCACGGGTGACGCGCGGGAAGCGAAGGAAAAGGCCAAGGACGCTTTCAAGCACTGAGATCTCGAGTTTCTCACGGGAGCAGGGCCTTCACCCCCCTCTGGCGGGGGGTGAAGGCCCTGCTCCCGTGTTTTCGTTCCTCGGCAGTTCTGAATGAGGGTTTATTCGCTGTCGCGGTCTTCGATGCCCGCTCCCCGCGCTCGTTCCCCGGGCCGCACGGAGCCGTCGGCCGGAAGGGGTGCCACTCTCCCAAGTGGCACCCCTTCCGTGTTCCCCCGTCACTGTGGCCTCTCGGGCCCCGGGCCTTGGTGCGGCACGTCGGGGCATGGCTGGGGGTGGGCGTGGGTCATGCGGGCTGCCGAGGCCAGGGTCGAGCGGGCCTCCCGGGGCGCCAGGCCGGTGCGGACGGCCGCGTCGATCAGGGTTTCGCGGAGGGCTTCGCCGATGCCGTCCTCGTAGGCCCGGCAGGCCGCCCAGTACAGGCGGGTGTTGCGCTGCCCCCGGTGCGCCGCGAGGACGAACTGGACGAGACCGCGGCCGTGGGCGCCGCTCGCTGCCGGGGTCGTGGATCGGGGGACACGGGGTGGGGGGAGGAGCAGGCGCAGGAGAGCGCGGGGGCACGGGGCGGGGACGAGGTGGCCGGTGCCGGGGGCGGTGACGTACACGCCGTGGTCCGTGCGCGAACCGGGGCCGACGAGGTAGCCGCCGGCGCCGCGGATGTCGATGCCGGGCGCGAGGCGGCCGGCCGAGTTGGGGACGACGAGGTCCGCGGGGCCGGTGAGCCAGAGGTGTCGGCCGCCGGAGGGGGTGAGGACGACGACCGTGGGCGGGATGGTGAAGAGGTGGCGCCGGGAGAGTTCGCGCAGGGCGGTGGTGGCGTCGGTGCCGGACTTGGTGTCCAGGTCGACGCCGATCAGGTGGTGCGGGGGGAGTCCGCAGGCGATGCCGTAGCCGGTCGACCAGGGGGCGGCGGCGAACAGATCGCGGATGCGCGCGGGGTCGGTGTCGGCGTCGTACACCCCGTGCCCCGGCCGGCCGCACTCGCCGTGGCAGGGCGGGGCCGCGGGGTCGTCGCGGTGGGGGGAGCGCAGGGCCGGGAGCTTGGTCCGGGACAGGGGGATGACGGCCAGGCCGCGTTCGGCGGCCGACAGGGCGTGGGCGAGGGCCGGCGTGGTGGCCTGCCGGGGGTACCGGTCGGTGGTGGCCATGGCTTCATTTTCGTATGTACGTTCGAAAAAGGGAAGAGGGGGGTCGAGGGCGGAGGGATCGGCCGGAAACCGGAAATGCGGCCGGAACGCTTCGCCTCCGGTGGGCTCGGGGGTGATCCGAGAGGCCGGCGCTCCGGCCAGGCCCCTTCGTGCCGGTGGGCTCGGTGAGGGGGGCGGTGCCTCGGCGCCGCCGCGCAGGCGTTCGCGCGCGTGCGGAAGAAGGCGGACGACCTTGACAGTCGCACCGATCTGACGGACAGTCAGCAAGCCCTGGCCGAACGGGCGTTGGTGGTGAGCGATGAGCGACACGGAAGAAGTGCCGGAGGCGTCGGACGACGTGCTGGAGACGCGTCTGAAGGCCTATGAAGGCCGGCCCGCCGCCACCGCCGGAACGGGCCGCGACCCGGTCAACGCGCCCATGATCCGCCACTGGTGCGAGGCGCTCGGCGACACCAACCCGGCCTACACCGGCACTGACGCCATCGCCCCGCCGACCATGCTCCAGGCCTGGACGATGAGCGGCCTCGGTGGCCACGCGGGGCGCGCGCCGGCCTATGAGGAACTGCTCGCGCTCCTCGACGAGGTGGGCTGCACGGCCGTGGTGGCCACCGACTGCGAGCAGGAGTACGTCCGCCCCCTGCGCCCCGGCGACGAGATCACCTTCGACACCGTGATCGAGTCGGTCTCCGGCCGCAAGACGACGAAGCTCGGCACCGGGTACTTCGTCACGACCCGCACGCAGGTGCGCGTGGCGGGGCAGCCGGCCGGCGTCCACCGCTTCCGCATCCTCAAGTACGCCCCGGCGCACCGGGAGCCGAAGGAGCGCCGCCCCCGCCCGGTGATCAACCGGGACAACGCCGGCTTCTGGGAGGGTGTGCGCCGCCGCCGGCTCCTCATCCAGCGCTGCGTCGCCTGCGCTGCCCTTCGGTTCCCCTGGCTGCCGGGATGCGGAAGCTGCGGGGCGCGGGAGTGGGACACGGTCGAGGCGTGCGGCGAGGGGACCGTCTATTCGTACGTCGTCATGCACCACCCGCCCCTCCCGGCCTTCTCCCCGCCCCACGCGGTCGGTCTGATCGAACTCGCCGAGGGGGTGCGGATCGTGAGCGACGTGGTCGGGGTGCCGTACGACAAGGTGCGCATCGGGATGCCGGTGCGGCTCGGGTTCCGGCGCTACGACGCGGATCTGGTGCTGCCGGTCTTCCACGGGACGGCCGCGTGAGCGCCGGTGCCGGCCGCGCGCGGGCCGGGGACGAGTTGGCCCCGCTGGAGGTGGCGATCACCCGCACGCTGATCATCGCGGGGGCCGTGGCCTCCCGTGACTACCAGGACGTACACCACGACCCCGAGGCGGCCAGGGCCAAGGGCTCCCCCGACATCTTCATGAACATCCTCACCACCAACGGCCTGGTCGGCCGCTACGTCACCGACCACTTCGGACCGACGGCGGTGCTGCGCAGGGTCGCCATCCGGCTCGGGGCGCCCAACCACCCGGGCGACACGATGGTGCTGAGGGGCACCGTCGAGGAGGCCGACGGGGACACGGCGGTGGTGCGGGTGACCGGGGACAACGGTATCGGGCGGCACGTCACCGGCACGGTCACGGTCACCGTCCCCGGGGCACGGCGGGCGGAGGCCCGGTGAGCGTGCGGACGCGGGACGGCCTGGGCGGGCGGGCGGCGATCGCCGGGATCGGGGCGACGGAGTTCTCCAAGGACTCGGGGCGCAGCGAGCTGCGGCTGGCGGCGGAGGCGGTGCGGGCGGCGCTGGACGACGCGGGGCTGCGGCCGGCGGACGTGGACGGGATGGTGACGTTCACGATGGACACCAGCCCGGAGATCACGGTGGCGCAGGCCTGCGGTATGGGGGAGCTGTCCTTCTTCTCCCGCGTCCACTACGGCGGCGGGGCGGCCTGCGCGACCGTGCAGCAGGCGGCGCTGGCGATCGCGGCCGGGGTGGCCGAGGTCGTCGTCTGCTACCGCGCCTTCAACGAGCGGTCGGGCCGCCGCTTCGGCTCCGGGGTCCGGCAGCGGGAGCCGTCGGCGGAGGGCGCGGCACTCGGCTGGACGCTGCCGTTCGGGCTGCTCACCCCGGCCTCCTGGGTGGCGATGGCGGCGCAGCGCTACCTGCACGCGTACGGGCTGACCCCGGAGGCGTTCGGACAGGTGGCCGTCACGGCCCGCAGACACGCCGCGGCGAACCCGGCGGCGTACTTCCACGGCCGGCCCATCACCCTCGCCGACCACGCGGCCTCCCGCTGGATCGCCGAGCCGCTGCGGCTGCTGGACTGCTGTCAGGAGACCGACGGCGGCCAGGCGCTGGTGGTGACCTCGGTGGAGCGGGCTCGCGATCTGCCGCGTCCGCCGGCCGTGGTCGCCGCGGCCGCCCAGGGAGCCGGTCGGGCCCAGGAGCAGATGACGAGCTTCTACCGCGACGACCTGACGGGCCTGCCGGAGGCGGCGGTGGTCGCCCGCCAGCTGTGGCGGACGTCGGGGCTCGCGCCCGCCGACATCGACGTGGGGATCCTGTACGACCACTTCACGCCGTTCGTGCTCACGCAGCTGGAGGAGTTCGGCTTCTGCGCGCCGGGCGAGGCGGCCGCGTTCGTCGCCGAGGACCGCCTGCCGCTCAACACCCACGGCGGCCAGCTCGGCGAGGCCTACCTGCACGGCATGAACGGCATCGCGGAAGCCGTACGACAGCTGCGCGGCACGTCCGTGAACCAGGTGCCGGGCGCGGCCCGCGCCCTGGTCACGGCGGGGACCGGGGTGCCGACCTCGGGCCTGGTACTCGCCGCCGACGGCTGAGCCGGGACCGGGTGTCCGGGCGCCGCCGGCATCCGGCCCCCAGGGGCGATCCCGCAGTGGGCGGTGTCGCCCCGTCCACCTTCAGGAGGTGGAGCCGGCACCACCCCTACAACCTGAGGCGGACTCGCCTTCGGCACCTGCGGCCGATCCGCCGGAGCCGGGTCCGAACCTAGCGTGGAGCCATGACCACACCCGTCTGCACCCGCGCTTCGAACGGCAAGACGCGGCCTTCTCCGTACCCGTCCTTCGCGTCGTACGTCAGCGCCCGGCAGCCGGTGCTGCTGCGTACCGCCCGGTCGCTGACCGCCAACCCGTGCGATGCCGAGGACCTGCTACAGACCGCGCTGGCCAAGACCTATGTCGCGTGGGAGCGGATCGAGGACCACCGGGCGCTCGACGGCTATGTCCGCCGGGCCCTGCTGAACACGCGCACCTCCCAGTGGCGCAAGCGCAAGGTCGACGAGTTCGCCTGCGAGGAGCTGCCGGAGCCGGAGCCGCGGCCCGGTGACGACGACCCGGCCGAGAGGCAGGCGCTGCACGACGCCATGTGGCGGGCGATCACGAAGCTGCCCGCCCGGCAGCGGGCGATGGTCGTCCTCAGGTACTACGAGGATCTCAGCGAGGCGCAGACGGCGGAGGTGCTCGGCGTCTCGGTCGGCACGGTGAAGTCGGCGGTGTCGCGCGCGCTCGGCAAGCTCCGCGAGGACCCTGAGCTGGACGTCGTGCGATAGCGGGACCGAGTCGCGGTCGGGCGTGGAACTCGCCGTGACCTGATCGATCCTCGCTCCCTAGTGACATACCGCGCGGTATGTGCGCAGAATCAGCGCGACCGTTACCACCGCGTAGGCAATGTCGCCGCACCTGGGAGGACGCCGTGCTGAGCACCATGCAGGACGTACCGCTGCTGATCTCGAGGATCCTGACGCACGGGTCGACGATCCACGGCTCGTCGCGGGTGACCACCTGGACCGGCGAGGGCGAGCCGCAGCGCCGCACCTACGCCGAGATCGGCGCCCGAGCGGCCCAGCTGGCGCACGCCCTGCGCGAGGACCTCGGCGTCACCGGCGACGACAGGGTCGCGACCCTCGCCTGGAACAACGCCGAGCATGTCGAGGCCTACTTCGCGATCCCCTCCATGGGCGCGGTGCTGCACACCCTCAACCTGCGGCTGCCCGCCGAGCAGCTGGTGTGGATCGTCAACCACGCGGCCGACAGGGTCGTCATCGCCAACGGCTCGCTGCTGCCGCTGCTGGCCCCGCTGCTCCCGCACCTCAGGACGGTCGAGCACGTGGTCGTGACCGGCCCCGGCGACCGCTCGCTCCTCGCGGGCGCGAGTGCGCGGGTGCACGAGTACGAGGACCTGATCGCCGGGAAGCCGACCGTCTACGACTGGCCCGAGCTGGACGAACGCCAGGCCGCCGCCATGTGCTACACCTCCGGCACGACCGGCGACCCCAAGGGCGTGGTCTACAGCCACCGTTCGATCTACCTGCACTCCATGCAGGTCAACATGGCCCAGTCGATGGGTCTGACCGACCAGGACACCTCACTGGTCGTCGTGCCGCAGTTCCACGTCAACGCCTGGGGCCTGCCGCACGCCACCTTCATGACCGGCGTGAACATGCTGATGCCGGACCGCTTCCTCCAGCCCTCGCCCCTCGCCGAGATGATCGAGAGCGAGAAGCCGACCCACGCCGCCGCGGTCCCCACCATCTGGCAGGGCCTGCTGGCCGAGCTGACCGCCAAGCCGCGGGACGTCTCCTCCCTCACCCAGGTGACCATCGGCGGCTCGGCCTGCCCGCCGTCCCTCATGGAGGCCTTCGACCAGCTCGGCATGCGGGTCTGCCACGCCTGGGGCATGACCGAGACCTCCCCGCTGGGCACCATCGCCCGCCCGCCGGCCGCCGCGGTCGGCACGGACGCGGAGTTCGGGTACCGCCTGACCCAGGGCCGTTTCCCGGCCGGGGTCGAGGCCCGCCTCACCGGCCCCGGTGGCGAACGTCTCCCCTGGGACGGGGAGTCCGCGGGCGAGCTGGAGGTCCGCGGTCCGTGGATCGCCGGTGCCTACTACAACGGCCCCGGCGAGGAACCCCTGCGCCCCGCCGACAAGTTCAGCGAGGACGGCTGGCTGAAGACGGGCGACGTCGGCACCATCTCCGCGGACGGCTTCCTCACGCTCACCGACCGCGCCAAGGACGTCATCAAGTCCGGCGGCGAGTGGATCTCTTCGGTGGATCTGGAGAACGCGCTGATGGCCCACCCGGCCGTCGCCGAGGCGGCCGTCGTCGCCGTCCCCGACGACAGGTGGGGGGAGCGCCCGCTGGCCACGGTCGTCCTGAAGGAGGGCGCCACCGCCGACTTCGCGTCCCTGCGCGACTTCCTCGCCGCCGAGGGCGGCGTGGCCAGGTGGCAACTCCCGGAGCGCTGGACGATCGTCGAGGCGGTTCCGAAGACGAGCGTGGGCAAGTTCGACAAAAAGGTGCTGCGCAGGCAGTACGCGGCGGGTGACCTGGACGTCACCCGGCTCTGACCCACCCGCCCGCCCGGCAGGGAACCTGGCGGCCCCTACCGGGCGGGCGGCTGCGCCTGAGGGGCAGGCCGGGCGGCTGCCCCGGCCCGCTTCGCCGCAGTGGGCCGCTGCCCTACGCCCGCCTCGCCGCCGTACTCCCCCACCCCACGACCAGCCACACCCCCGCGACGGCGACCACGCCGGTCCAGCCGAAGTGGGCGAAGGCGAGGCCGGCCAGGGCTGAGGCCGTGGCGCCCCCGGCGAAGCCCGCCACGACATAGGCGCTGTTGGCGGTGGCCGGGGCGTCGGTGGTGGTGAGGGCGAGGGTCTGGTTGGCGACGTGGGAGGCGACGAGGGCCATGTGGATCACGATCGCGGCGACGAACAGCGCGACCATCACCTGACCGCCGAGCCAGAACAGCGGCACGGACACGGCGGCCAGCAGATACGCGTTGCGGACCACCTTCGCCGCGCCGAAGCGGTCGACCAGGCCGCCGGCCAGCGGGGCGACGACGCTGGCCGCCAGGCCGAACAGGCCGAAGAGGCCGGCGGTCGCGGTGTAGAGGCCGTACGAGCGGCCCGTCAGGAGCAGGGCCAGCGAGGTCCACAGCGCGCTCCAGGCGCCGTACATGCCCGCCTGCCGCACGCACGCCCGCCACAGGTCGGGCGACCGGCGCACCAGGCCGGGCATGGCGCGCAGTCCGGAGAAGAGGCCGCCCTCGCGGGGGCGGCGGTGTTCGGCGGGCAGGACGGCGGCGGTGACCAGGCCGAGGACCGCCGTGAGGCCGGCCGCGCCGAGGAACACCGCGCGCCAGCCGAAGGCCTGTCCGGCGAGTCCGCCGAGGACGCGGGCGGCGACGACGCCCGTGAAGAGGCCGGCGATCACGGCGGCGACGTGCCGGGCGCGGTGGTGGGCGGGGGCGCGTTCGGCGACCAGCGGCACCAGGAGCTGCGGCACGACGGTGGCGGCCGAGGCGATGAACACGGCGGCCGCGAGCGCGGTCGTGCCGGCGGCCGCGGCACCGGCGGCCAGCGCCACCATGGTGACCAGTGAGAGGGCCGCGACGAGCGGGCGGCGGTTCACGCGGTCGCCGAGCGGGGCGAAGAAGAGGAGGCCGGCCGCGTAGCCGAACTGGGCGACGGAGGCGATCCAGGCGACGGCCGAGGGCGCGGTGCCGAAGTCGTGGGCGATGAGGGGGAGCAGCGGGGCGGCCACGTAGATGTTGGCGGCGGTGACCGCGGTGCAGAGGGCGATGAGGGGGAGGAACAGGCGGTCGGCGAGCCGGGCCCGACTGAGGGCCTCGGTCGGTTGCTGCCTGACGGTGACTGCGGACGGCATGGCGGAGGCGCTCCTTCGAGCCGACTCTAACAACTAACCATTTGGTTGGAACGCTGGATGAACAGTCTCGACCGCCCGTCCTTCCCTGTCAACCAACCAGTTGGTTGCCGCGCCGTTACGATGTCTCCATGGCAACGACCAGGACCCCCCGCGACCCCGAGGCCACCAAGGCGCGGATCTTCGAAGCGGCGGTCGCCGAGTTCGCCCGGTACGGCATCGCGGGCGCCCGCATCGACCGCATCGCCGCCGAGGCCAAGGCCAACAAGCAGCTGATCTACGCCTATTTCGGCAACAAGGGGGAGCTGTTCACCCAGGTCCTCGGCCGCTGCATGGTCGACCTCGCCGCCGCCGTCCCCGTCGACCCCGACGACGTCGACGGCTGGGTGGACCGGCTGATGGACTACCACGCCGCCCACCCCGAGCTCCTGCGGCTCCTTTATTGGGAGGGCATCGAGTACGGCACCGCCGAACTCCCCGACGAGCCCGAACGGCAGGAGCACTACGCCCGCAAGGTCGCCGCCGTCCAGGACGGCCAGGACCGCGGGGTCATCGATGACGCGATCCCCGCCCGCGACCTGCTGTTCCTGCTGGTCGCGCTCGTCAACTGGGCGACCGTCGTCCCCCAGATGAGCCGCATCCTGGTCGGCGCGGACGCCCCCGACCGCGACCGCCTGCGCGCCTCGGTCAAGGAAGCGGCCCGCAGGCTGGTCACCCGGCCCTGAAGGGGACGTTCGTCCGTCAGTTGGTACCGATACGCGCCAGCAGGTCGACGATCCGGACCTGGACCTCCGCGCTGGTGGAGCGTTCCGCGAGGAACAGGACCGTCTCGCCGGAGGCCAGCCGGGGCAGGTCGGCCTGGTCGACGGCGGCCGTGTAGACGACCAGCGGCGTGCGGTTGAGCTGCCGGTTCGCCCGGAGCCAGTCGACGATCCCGGCCTGACCCCGGTGCACCTGCATCAGGTCCATCACCACCAGGTTCGGCCGCAACTGCCCGGCCAGGGTGACCGCGTCGGCGTCGCTGGCCGCCCGCGCGACCTGCATCCCGCGCCGCTCCAGCGTCGCCGTCAGCGCCAGCGCGATCTCCGCGTGCTCCTCGATCAGCAGCACCCGCGGCGGATGCTGCTCACTGTCCCGCGGCGCGAGTGCCTTCAGCAGGACAGCGGGATCGGCGCCGTACGCCGCTTCGCGCGTCGCCTGCCCCAGCCCGGCCGTGACCAGCACCGGGACCTCCGCGGCCACCGCCGCCTGGCGCAGCGACTGCAACGCGGTCCGGGTGATCGGCCCGGTCAGGGGGTCGACGAACAGCGCGGCCGGGAAGGCGGCGATCTGCGCGTCGACCTCCTCGCGCGAGTGCACGATCACCGGCCGGTAGCCGCGGTCGCTGAGCGCCTGCTGCGTACTGACGTCCGGAGCCGGCCACACCAGCAGCCGACGGGGGTTGTCCAGCGGCTCCGGCGGCAGTTCGGCGTCCATCGGCTGGGGCCGCGGCGGATCGGGGACCTCGACGGCCCCGCCCGGCCCGTCCAGCGGCTCGGGCCCTTCTGCGGCGTTCTTGTCCGGTGCCCCTATGGCGTACGACCGCCCGGCCCCCTCGGTCCCGGGCGCGATCCGCGACTGCCCGGCCATGGACTGCCCGGCCATCGGCTGTCCGGGAAGCGACTGGCCGCCGAGTGAGGGATGCGCGACGGGCGCGCCCGGTGCCGCCGGTGTCTGCGGTACGGCGGCCTGCTCGGCCGTCGGATGCGGACGGGCCGCCTGCTCCTGCCCGGCCGCCGGGTCGGGTCGCGTGCCCAGCTTGCGGCGCCGCCCCGAGCCGTTCGGGTGGTGCGGGGCGGGAGTGGCGGAGGGGGAGGGTGCGGTCGTGGGCTGGGCGGGCTGCGGGACTTGCGGGGCCTGCTGCGACCGCTGGGCCTGCGGGGCCTGATGCGTCTGCTGCACCTGAGCGGCCTGCCGGGTGAAGGGCACGCCCTGGCCCAGCGTCCGCACGCTGATCGCGCGGCCCTGGGTGGAGTTGGGGTCGACGGTCGGGGCCGTCGCCGTCTCGGCGGGCAGGGGCTGAGCCACCCGCGGCTGTGCCGTGGCCGCCTCGGGCGGCAGCGGGGTGCCCGAACCGGGGGTCGGTGTCGCCGGGACGGCTGTGTGGGCGGGGAGCGATCCGACGGGCGGGGCCGGTGCGGGGACGCCGGCCTGTCCAGGCACGTTCGGTGCGGTCCGGGGGGCCGGTGCGGCCGGGTTCGGCGGGCCGGGAACGACGGGCTGACCGGCGGCCGGCTGACCGGGCAGCGGCTGCGCGGGATCCGGCTGACCGGGCAGGGGCTGCGCCGGAAGCGGCAGCTGCGGGGCGACCTGTACGGGCGCGGCGGGTGCGGGCATCGTCCCCTGCACCTGGGCCACCGGTACCTGGGTTGCCGGTACCTGAGGGGCCGGTACCTGAGGGGCCTGGGCCTGCGCCGGAACAGTGGCGGCCGGAACGCCCTCCGTCTCCGCCGTCGGCACCGGCTGGCCGACGGCCCGCCGCCGACGGCCCGTGGGCGCGGCGGTGGGGTGCGGCTGTGGCGGCGTGTGGTCGTCGGCTTGGCCGTGCGGCACGGCGTCGTGCCGGCCGAGGTCGATCAGCGAGTCGTCGGGCGCCGCCTGTCCGGGCACCTGAGCCTGCCCGGGAACGGGAGCAGCAGGGGGGACGGGAGCGGGAAGGGGACCGGGAACAGGGACGGCTTCCTGCCCCGGAACGGGAGCGACGGGAGCGACCGGCACCGGTCCCTGCTGCCCCGGAACCTGCCCCACTTCCTGCGCCGCGCCCACCGCCGCGTCGGTCGAGCGGTCCGCCTCCGCGGGCGGCAGGGCGAACACCGTACGGGGCTCGGACTCCTGCGCGGCGGCGCGTTCGTTCGCGGCCGCCAGGGCACGCCGGCGGCGTCCCGTCGGCTGTTCCGCACCCTCCGCCGGCACCGGAGTGCCCGCCACCGCGGGCAGGGCGGGCGGCAGGGCGGCCTGCGGTTCGTCGCCGTCGCGCCGGGCCCGCCGTCCGCTCGGCGCCGGTACGCCCTGCGGTGGAACGGTGCCGCCGAGTCCCGTCCCCGAGGCGGCGGTGCCCGCCGCGTGCTCGGCGGCCGTGACCACGGCACCCTCGCTCACCCCGGCGTCCGGGCCGGACTCGGCGGGTTCGGCGGTCCGTGCGCGCCGTCGGCCGGTTCCGCCGGAGGCGTCCGCCTCCTCGGCGGGGGCCAGGGCCGGCAGGTCCTCGGCCGGGCCACGCCGACGGCGTCGACCGGTCGGCCCCGCGGCCTCGGCCTCGGCACCGACGGGCGCCGCGCCCGGAACCCCGCTCTCCAGGAAGGCGTCCACGGAGGACCGCCGGGCCCGCCGCCGCCCCGCGACCGAGTTCCGCTCGTCCGCCGCGTCACCGGCGGCCATGTCGTCGGCCGCCTCCGCGGCCCCGCCCGGCGAACCGGCCGGCAGTGCGACGGCGGACCCGGCGGCGGGAGCGGCGACGGCGCCCGCGCCACCGCCCAACGGGACCTCCAGGACGTACGCGCTGCCGCTCATGCCCGGCACCTCGTGCGTCTGGAGGACGCCGCCGTGTGCCCGCACGATCCCGCGCACGATGGGCTCGTGCACCGGGTCTCCGCCGGCGTAGGGGCCGCGCACCTCGATGCGGACGACCTCGCCGCGCTGGGCGGCGGCCACGACGACCGTGTTGTCCATGTAACCGCCGGCCGAGACGGGCGCGTTGCCGGTGGCGTCGACGCCCGCCACGTCGGCGACGAGGTGGGCGAGCGCGGTCGCGAGGAGCCGCGCGTCGACCTCGGCCTCGATGGGCGGCGCGTGCACGGCGAACTGGACCCGGCCGGGCCCGACCAGCTCCACGGCGCCGTCCACACCCGCGGCGACGACGGCGTCGAGCATCACCTTCGTACGGGTGACGGCCTCGCCGCCGGTGTCCAGGCGCTGGTAGGCGAGGACGTTGTCGATGAGGGTGGTGATGCGGGCGTATCCGGCCGACAGGTGGTGCAGGACCTGGTTGGCCTCGGGCCACAGCTGCCCGGCGTCGTCGGCGGCGAGGGCGGACAGTTCGCGGCGCAGTTCGTCCAGGGGGCCGCGCAGCGACCCGCCGAGGAGGGTCAGCAACTGGTCGTACCGGGCGGCGAGGGCCTCGTACCGGTCCTTCTCCCGCTCGCCCAGCGCCGCGTAGCGCTCCTCGCCGGCCGCCAGCTCCTCCTCGTGCCGCTCGCGCAGCTCCTCCAGCTCGGCGACGTGCTGCTGGCGCAGCGCGGTGAGGTCGGAGGCGTGCTCGTCGGAGAGCCGCTCCAGCTCGTCCCGATGCCGCTTCTCGACGGCGTCCTTCTCCTCGGCGAGGGAGTCGTACGGCCGCCGGTCGGTGAAGGTCATGACGGCGCCGACGAGTTGGTCGCCGTCCCGCACGGGCGCGGTCGTCAGGTCGACCGACACCTTGTCCCCGCTCTTGGACCACAGAACCTGCCCGCGCACCCGGTGCTTGCGCCCGGAGCGCAGGGTGTCGGCGAGCGGCGACTCGTCGTAGGGGAAGGGGGAGCCGTCGGCGCGGGAGTGCAGGACGAGGGTGTGCAGCTCCTTGCCGCCGAGGTCGCTCGCCCGGTATCCGAGGGTCTGGGCGGCGGCCGGGTTGACGAGCACGATCCGCCCGTCGGTGTCGGTGCCGACGACGCCCTCCGACGCGGCCCGCAGGATCATCTCGGTCTGCCGCTGCGACCGGGCCAGCTCGGCCTCGGTGTCGACGGTGCCCGACAGGTCGCGTACGACGAGCATCAACAGCTCGTCGTTGGCGTAGCCGTGGCTGTCGTAGGCCTGCTGACCGTTCTCGAGGTTGGCGCTGGTGACCTCGACGGGGAACTCGGTGCCGTCGGTGCGCCGGGCGACCATCCGCGTGGGCTTGGTCCGGCCGCGCGGATCCATGTGGTCCGGGCGCCGCATCGAGCCGGGGATGAGCTTGGAGTCGAACTCCGGCAGGAGATCGAGCAGTCCGCGCCCGACGAGGGCGGTGCCCGGCGTCTCGAACGCCTCCAGCGCGATGGTGTTCGCGTTGACGACCGTTCCGTTGGCGTTGACCAGGACCAACGCGTCGGGCAGTGCGTCGAGTATGGCTGCGAGGCGAGCAGCGCCTCGGGATGGCCTGCTGCTCACGAGTCGCTTCCTCCCTGTTACCGCACCTTGCCGACCGCTCGGGCCATACTGCCAACCGTCCCGCGGCGTGTCACGCGAGGGAGTCTAAGGGCTGGGGTCGTGCTCGCGGCGCCGGATGAGAGGCAGCTCGCACGACGAAGTGACACAGAACGTATGACCGCCCGTCCCTCTTTCGCGGGACCTTCGCGTGACATCTACGCGACCGGTGCTTTCGCCACGGATAATCCGTACCCGTCCACGGGGCGCGGGCAGACCGGCGGCGCCGCCCCGGCGGGCCTCCTCGGACGGCCGCGGAACGGAACCCGGTCGACCGCCCGGCGCTCCCCGTCGGGGAACCGCCCGCGACCCCTGTCAGGGGTGGGCAGGCGCCCGTCCCACCTCGGGCAGCAGCGGCACGAGCCGGTCCCAGCGCTCGATGTGACATCCGTTGCCCCGCTCGAACGTCGTGTCGACGGGTCGCCCGGCCCACCGGCCGGTGACGTGCGCGGTGGCCGGACCGCCGTACCGCATGGTGCACACGCTGCCCTCCGGCACGGGCGCGAAGGGATCCTTCCCCCACCGGGTGTTGCGGTCCACGGCGGCGCAGGCCCCCGACACGTCCGGATGCTCCCCGTGGTCCGGGTGGCAGCGCACCGCGAACGTCCCGTCGGCGCCCTCGCCCGCGCCCCGGACCGTCACGGTGAGGTGATCGCCGGCGGGCGGCCGGTCCTCGTCGCGGACGGGTGGCGGCGCGAGGGGTGGCGGCGCGAGGGGTGACCGGGCCGCGTCGGGTGCGGCATGGGCGGTGGCGGAACCCGCGCCCAGTGAGCCCGCGACGGCTACGGCGGAGGCGGCGGAGAGAGTGAGTACGAGCCGCCGGAGCGGTGTGACCTGGACCATGACCTGTCTAACGCCCCGCCACCGGTGACGTTCCGCCCGTCGAATGCCTTTGCCCTGCGGGCCGCCCGCCTAGTACCGTGGACGCCGATTGGTGACACGACGCTCGACTGTGTCATCATCTGCACGCGCCACTCGCACACACGTGAGCGGCTGTGTGGAGGCGTCGCCTAGTCCGGTCTATGGCGCCGCACTGCTAATGCGGTTTGGGACTTCAATCCCATCGAGGGTTCAAATCCCTCCGCCTCCGCTCGACGACGAAGCCCCGGTCCTCCGCGACCGGGGCTTCGTCGTTGCCGGTCCCCTCCCGAACCCCCAGAACAGGCCTTCTCGCAGGTCACAAGCGGTATGGGAATCGGATTTCACATGGCGGCGGCAGTCATGTAATGTTCTTCCTGTCGCCGCGAGCGGGCCGGAAGGGCCGGGAGCGAAGGCAGAAAAACAGAAGAAGAACAAGCACTCGTAGCTTAACGGATAGAGCATCTGACTACGGATCAGAAGGTTGCAGGTTCGAATCCTGCCGAGTGCACACGGACGAGAGGCCCCGGAGAGATCCGGGGCCTCTCGCGTTGGATCGACGTCGATGCGGCCGCGGTTGCCGGCGGTCCCGGTTCCGGGGCGACGCCCGTCGCCGGAAGCCCTCCGGTGGACAGAAGACGCGTTCGAGCGCTGCCAGGGGGTTGCGGGCAGGCGCATACTGGAGGCAATGACAAAGCCTGCTGCATCGAAGCGCTATTTGCCCACCAGCCCCTTCAAGGCCCCGGTCGCGCCGCCGCCCAAGGAGTTCGCCGTGGGTGACCAGGTCACGCACGACATGTACGGCCTCGGCCGGGTGATCGGCATCGAGGAGGGAATCGCGGTCCTCGTGGATTTCGGCTCGGCACAACAGCGGATCCTCAGCCCGTACCCCAAGCTGACCAAGCTGTAGAACGCGCCGTGCCCGGTCACGGCACACCAGCTTCCTCACAGACCTGTAACGAATGGGAGTCCTCTCATCGACTCGACCTCGCTGTTCTCCGCTCCGGAAGGGGCGCCGCGCAGTGCCACCACGACATCGCCGCCTCCGACGGCGAACCCCTTCCAGGCACCGGACTTCGGAGACCTCGCAGACCTCGGGGACTTCATGGAGAACGAGAACTTCCCGCCCGAGGACGGGCCGGAGTTCACCCCCGAGCCCAGTACGGCTCGGCGTCGCAGGGCCGGCTAGTCCTCACCTGGAGCATCCCGGCCTCACGAACCGTGCCGGTCACCGGTGATGACGGTCGGGTCCCTGGTGCGGCCCGCCATGGCGTGGGCCGTGTCGGCGAGACTCCCCCGGTACGGGCGGACGCAGTGGGTCGGGTGACGCACCGCCTCACCGACCCCGACGCCCCTGTGCCCGACGATCACGCCCTTGGCGATCTCCGGAGCGGTGCCGGCCGCGATGGCGCTCCGCACGCGGGTGACGACGTCGTCGACCCGGACCGGCGCCGTGGACCGGTGCGACAGCACCGGCGCCGCTGAGCCCACCGGCGCCCGCGTCAGACGCGCGTCGGCCTCCCGTGGCAGCCCACCTGGTGTCGAGCAGGATCGCGGCTCCCACACGCCCTCGTGCGGTCGCGGCGGGACGGTGCGTGGTGCGCCCGTCGTCGAGCATGGCGGCACGAGGTGTCCGGGGAGCCTCCCCGCGCCGGCTCCCAGCTCCTCCGTGATCATTCCGGTGGCTCGGTCGATCCCCTTCCCGCACGACTCCGCTCCCGTCGGCCGCTCACGACGCCGACGGTGTCCGAGGCGGCGCGGTCCAGCGCGGCGACGGCCGGCACCAGGACGCCGGCGATCAGCAGGGCCGTGGTCACGGGGCCGGCATGCTCGGTGCGGAGGTCCACTGCGTTCGTGCCGAGCTGATCGTGGCCGTGGTCGGCCCCGAGAGGGGCGGAGCACGTCGCCCTTGCCGAGGCGTCCGCTGCGCAGGCGCCGGTCGACTCCGCCGAGGAGGCCGAGCGGTCGGCCGCCTGCGGCGCCGCCCGGCAGGGACAGGTCCGCTCCAAGTCCGGTCCGCCGGTCCTGTTCCGGTCCGGTCTGGTCCGGCGAGATCCGCCGGATCGTCCTCGGCCGTCGGGGGACTGGCCGAGACTGGCCGCATGGAGTTCTTCTGTCATCACCGTGACCGACCCGGCTCTCTCGCGCTGCGCGCCGAGTTGGTGGAGGAGCACTGGGCCTACATGGACCGGTACGAGGCGGAAATGATCGCCCGTGGGCCGGTCTTCGACGAGGGCGTGCTCACCGGCAGCGTGCACATCCTCGATCTGCCGGACCCGGCCGCCGCCCGAGCGTTCGCGTTGGACGAGCCCAACTACCAGGCCGGTGCCTACCGGGACGTGATGCTGCGGCGGTGGCGCAACCTGCTGGGACGCACGATGTGGGACTTCCCCGGCGGCCGGGACGGGGGCGAGCGGTACCTGGTCCTCGGACTCGGCGTGGGAGAGGCCGCCGATCTCGACGTACCGGACGAGCGCGACGAGCTGATCGCGTACGGGCCGCTGCTGTCCGACGACGGCGGCGCCTGGCTCGGGACGGCGGCGCTGGTCCGGGCGTCGGGCCCGGACGCGGCACGTGCCGTCCTGACCCCGGACCGGTACGCCGGCATCGAGGTCCACGAGTGGGAGTTCGGAGGGCGGCCGTCCTGAACGGTCCCGGACGGCCGTCGCGCACCGCCCTCAGGCCCCCTCGGCCGGGTCAGCCGAACCGGCCCGGCCGGAAGTCCCCGGCGGGGCGCCGGCGGATGACGACGTCCAGCGTGGCAGGCGTGGAGGACGGCGATGAGCGAGGCCGGGGCGACGAACTGGTCCCCGGTTCCCGACGTCGGCCCGGCTCTCGTGCCTGGTGGCGGAGCGGCTCCCGCGTGCGTCTGCGTCACGGCTCGCGCAGCTCCTCCCGATAGGCGTTCGCGAGGGTGGTCGCGCGCGTGAACCAGTCCGTGAGGACGGCGATCTCCTCGGGGGAGTAGTCGGCGAACAGGGTGTTCAGCCGGGCGTAGTAGGGCTCGTACAGGGTGTACACCCGGGCCACGGCGTCGGGTTCCGCGGCCACGCGGACGCGGCGGCGGTCCTGCGGGTCGGGGCGGCGGGTGACGTACCCCGCGCGTTCCAGGCGGTTGAGGATGCCGGTCACCGCACCCGTGGTGACGTGGACGCGGGTCGCGAGGTCGCCCGCGGTGAGGAGGTCCTCGCCGGCCTGGATGACATAGGCGAAACAGGTCAGGTCGGTGACGTTCAGACCCAGGCGCTGGGCCATCTCCTGCTGGCCGACCAGGCTGGCCGCGATGAGGTCGTCCATCGCCGACAGTGCCTGTGCGGGGGTGGCGGGGGGACGGGGTGGCTGGACGGTCATCGCGGGACGGTGCTCCCTCTGCGGTCGAGTTTCTGCTGGCTCCTTGTTATCTGCTTTCGCTTTCTCTTACCTTGTAAGATGTTAGCTGCCTAAACTTCTTAGATCGTGAGGGGTTCCATGGATCTGTACGACGAAGGCCATACGGTCGCGGGGTGGACCGGGGTGGCGATCGCCACCGTCGGCACCTCGGTGGCGGGTGTCGGGGTGTGCGTCGTGTCCGGGGTCCTGCTGGGGGCGGGACTCGCGGTCGTGGCTCTGAGCGCGCTGGTCACGTGGATGCTGCACCTGTCCGGGTGGGGCAAACCGCCGGGTGTGCGGCCGCCGGCCGAGTGGGGCATGCGGGTGCGGGACACGGAAGCGCGGGCCGGTCACCCCGGCTGCCTGGGATGCCGGCTCGCGGGGCGCGGGCGGGTGGCGGCCGAGGGGACGTTGTCAGTGGCGGCGCCTACCGTTGTGGGTGATGGCACAGGCATGGAAGTGCGCGGGGCTGCGCTGGTCGGGAGCGGGGCCCGAGCTGATGTGGGACGGGGGGCGTCGTAGCCCGCTGTCGTGGGGGAAGCGGGTGGCCTTCGGCATCGCGGAAGGAGGGGTGCGGGCATGTTCGGGGGCTCGGGGACATGCCTGCCCGGTGCGGGCGGCGGTGCCCGCGCGCAGTACGGGAGCGCGCTGCGAGGAGTGCGGGCGGCTGGACCGGGCGCACTCCGTCGCCGCTGACGGCATCGCCGACGACCCGCGGCCGTACCGCGTGTACCTGGCCTGGTTCGGGCCGAGGCTGGTGAAGGTCGGGATCACCGCGGCCGAGCGGGGTCCGGCGCGGCTGCTGGAGCAGGGAGCCGTGTCCTTCAGCTGGCTCGGCACCGGCCCCCTGATGGCCGCCCGGCGCACGGAGGAACTGCTGCGGGCCGCCCTGCGCGTCCCGGACCGCATCCCGTACGCCGAGAAGCGTGCCGTCCGGGCCGAGTTGCCGGTGCGGGAGGGCGAACGGACGCGTGAGATCGGTGACCTGCATGCGAAGGCGGTCGGACTGAGCGGCTGGCCCGAGTCGTTGACGCGGGAGCCCTTCCGGGCCGTCGACCATGTGAGGGTCTTCGGGCTGGCGGGGGCGCCGGCGGCCGTCGGCGCGGTGAGCGAGCTGGTCGCCGGGGGTGTGGTGAGCGGGGAGCTGGTCGCCGCCGCCGGACCGGATCTGCATCTGGCGACGGCGACCGGAGCCGTCGTGCTGGACACCCGGCTGATGCGGGGCTGGGATCTGGTCCCGGCCGATGCGGTGGACGAAGTGAGCGTGCCGGTGCGGGAGTTCAGGAAGTCGGCGGGACACCTCCAGGACGAGTTGTTCTGAGGGGGCCAGGGCGGGTACGGCGTTCGGCGCGGGGCACGCGCGGACGTACGGACCGCCCGAACGCGCGCGCCCCGCGCCGCCGGCGGCCCGCCCGCGGTCACACCGTGGCATAACGCACGGCTGCGGACACCGGATCCAGCAGGAGCGGTCCGCCGAGTCCAGCCGTCTCCTCGGGGAGTGGCTCGTCGGACTGCCCGGTCCCGCTCGATGCGGGTGGGACGTACCGCCACCGCACACCGGACCGGCCCCCGCAACCGGCGCGGGGCAGGGGCGTGTGCTCAAGGAACTCACAGGAACCTCCAGGAACTCCCGCGGACCTTCTGCGGAGTCAGACACTCCACAGGACCGTGCCGGCCGCCCGACCAAGGGCTAAGAGCGTGTCCTACATGGTCAGTTTGAGGAATCGTTTGTAGCAGCAGAGAGCTGCTGCCAGCCCGAGAAAGGCCAGGTAGTTGCCTGGTTTCC